>NZ_JAYGHN010000015.1:0-54509 GCF_034931845.1 Calothrix sp. UHCC 0171 | reverse complement strand
ATACATAAAGACTTAAAGATAAAGACTTAAAGATAAAGACTTAAAGATAAAGACTTAAAGATAAAGACTTAAAGATAAAGACTTAAAGATAAAGACTTAAAGATAAAGACTTAAAGATAAATACAATACAGTTAAAAGATAGCTTTGTATATCGGGAACATCCCAATTTTGCAAAAATATAATTTGTAGTGGGAGCAGCGTTTGACTGAGCGCTCACGCCGCTCGACCGAGCTTCGCCGAAATTCCGAAGTCTTGCTCCCTAATATTCTAGTAAGCGGGCTAGAAGCCCGCACTACAAAAAAACAATTTACACATTTGGGATGCTCCTGTATCTCCAGTATCATTTATTAAATCGGGAATGTTTTTTAGGTAATATTCTGTGATGATGTTAATAACTAGATAATTGAAAAATAATCTAACAGAAAACTAAAACAAAACCAAAATAAAAACAAAAAACTATGTATAACTATCTTTTGGTAAAAGTAGCTGCAAATTAAATATTTACTTTATAGTTACTATTTACAAGTGAGGCAAAGTTTTTAAAATCTTCAAAATTTGAAAACTATGTTGATTTAACAAATAAATATTTTCTGCCGCCACAAAAAGCAATTTTTGAGGACAAATACCCATGCCCATTAACTATACGAGTAATAGTTTTGTTTCTAAACAAGAACTAAATATTACTCCCACCTCTGCAATTACCAACTTTGATTCCAACAGTAGTGAAATTTATAACACTAATAGCATTGGATATCATAACTCCAGTAGCTATAACTATAACTCCGACAATCAAAGTGCAACGCGAATAAGCGATCGCGAAATAACTAGCACATCCTATAACTCCAGTACAGGTTACGGTTTAGTCGATGCTGCCGCAGCAGTCGCTAAAGCCGCAGGTCAAGACACCTTTGCAGATGTTCCCAATTTGGGTGGTAATAATTGGGGCAACGATATGGTGAACTCTCCGGAAGTATGGGCAAAAGGATACACCGGGCAAGGTATTGTGGTTGCAGTCCTTGATACTGGAGTCGATCCCAACCATGAAGATTTAAAAAATAATATTTGGAAAAACACCAAAGAAATAGAAGGCAACGGCATTGATGACGATGGCAACGGTTATGTCGATGACGTTTATGGTTGGAACTTCGACAGCAATAGTAACAACACAATGGACGTAGATGGACATGGTACTCACGTTTCCGGAACCATAGCTGCTGAAAACAATGACAAAGGTGCCACTGGAGTTGCTTACAACGCCAAAATCATGCCTGTGAAAGTGCTGGATGATACTGGTTCCGGTTCATACGATTCAATCGCCAAAGGAATTCGCTACGCTGTCGATAACGGTGCAAATGTGATTAATATGAGCTTGGGTGGTGGTAGCAGCAACCCAGTCATGCAAGAAGCTCTGCAATACGCTAGCAGTAAAGGCACAATTGTAGTCATGGCAGCAGGTAATAGTGGTGGTTCATCACCGATATACCCGGCACGCTATGCAAAAGATACAGGTATTGCGGTTGGTGCAGTTGATAAAGATGGTAAGCAAGCCAACTTTTCTAATCGTGCGGGTAATGAGCAATTAACCTACGTCACTGCCCCTGGAGTCAGCATCTACTCTACAGTTCCCAATAACGGATATGAGAATTACAGTGGGACATCAATGGCAACTCCTCACGTTGCTGGAGTTGTAGCTCTAATGCTCAGTGCGAATCCAAATCTGAGTGATTCCCAAGTCAGACAAATCTTAGCAGACACATCAGGCAAATCTGAGCAGGATAGCAGCCCCTCTTTTCCCAGCTTTAATTTCGGTGATATTTTCAATGGTTTTAACCCTTTCTCAAGCGGTATCGAATTTAGCTTGAATAACCGCTCTTATGACTACATAACTGGATTTGGAATACCCAATAACATTTTCGAGAATAACAGTAATATTGGTTTGGACTGGAATGCGATCGCAAATAACAGTGACAAAAGTATACCCATTTCTAGTATTAGTACCATAACCAGTTCTGAGATGTCCGAATACTGGAGTCTGAAGCAAACCACACCAGACATGTCGAGTATGACAACTACCAATCCATCTAATCCATCCGACCCCGAAAACATCTTCAACCGCTATGCAGAAGTAATCATGGCTCCATTTCAAGATTACTTAGATATAATTCCCACAACATAAAAATAAGCGGTATATTTTTGACTTTACATTAATTTCGTACTGGCTGGAGTAATTTATTTCAGTCAGTTTTATTATGTTTTTTCTCTGCCAAGAAAATTGCCTATATCGCTTATTATGGTTATGTCATGAACAGGGTGAAATTAAATTTTATAATGAACAAGGTGAATTACGACAATCTTTACTAGTGCCCAAATTTCCTCAGCAAATTAAACGGTAATTAATCAATCTGATTAAAACTACGTTTTTTAATTATTGCTTAACTGGGAGCGACATGGCTCTTTTCATATTTTTATGTTTGATGAAATGCGATCGCTGATTTGGAAAAGTGGTTAATTTCCGATGTGCGATCGCTTTGATCTATCTGTATTTATTTACAATTACCTCACGGAGAAAGCTTCACTAAATCTCCGAGTCACAGGCTCCGTAATAAAGGTCAAAATCGACTTTTTACGAGTCACAATTTCACCATTAGCACTCATACCTGGCGTAAATTGTACTTCCTTACCCCGCACCATTAATGAGTGCTTACTGAGTTTGATTTGGGTCGGAAAAACTAAACCCAAATCTTTATCTGCTATGGCATTAGGACTAACTTTAATTACTTCGCCTTCAATAGTGCCAAATTCTTGAAATGGAAAAGTAGCCATTTTCACTTTAGCCCTTTGTCCCTGGCGAATAAAACCGATATCACGGTTGAGAACTTTAACTTCCAGCAGCAATTCTTCACCATCCGGCACTATTGATAACAACTCTTCGCCGGATTGTACTGGTCCTTTAGTTGCTTTAATTTTGTAAACAGTACCAGAAACAGGGGATTTGATGGTTTCATACTCAGTTTGCTTTTGAGCTTGTTCGAGTTTACCTGATACATCGGCAAGTTCTTCGCGCCGTCTGTTCATTTGGGTTAAAACTTCGCTTTGGCGTTCGGATGCGAGACGCTGTGCTTGGTTTTTAGCGCCAATGAATGCTGCTTGTGCCTGTTTTATTTCTTGGACTTGGGCAGCCATATCTTTTTGTAGTGATGCAACTTTATCTTGTGCCTCAGTAATTTTATTTTGATTGTTAGTGATTTCGTCGTTAGCGCGGGTGATTTCCGCATTGGCGCGGTTGAGTTGGTCTTGCGCTTGCAGGTAGTCGAGTCGGGGAACTGCACCATTCCCAATCAGTGTACGCATACTCTTTTCACGTTCTTGAGCGATCGCAACATTGTTGTTAACTTTTTGGCGCAGGTTTCGAGCATTTGCAAGATTCGTTTGGGCGTTTGCTAAGCTAGTTCGGGCATTGGCATAATTTTCTTGTAAGCGGCTGAGACGAACTTTGGCTTGATCTATCGCAGATGCAAGACGATTTGCTTCAGCTTCGGCTGCGGCTTGTTTGGCTTCAAAATCCCGCAGTCGTGCCGCTAGTAGTTCGTCTTGGATAGGGGTTCCGGCATTTTTGTTACCTGCACGTTCAGCGTCGAGACGACTTAAATCTTGCTGGATTAGTTTTTGAGACTGTGCCAGACGGGTAACATCTAATTTCTGATATTCCGGATCACGTTCAATTAATATTTGGTCTTTGGCGACTCTTTGACCTTCTTTAACCCGCACTGCCATAATTGAACCATTGCCAATCGATGTTACCGGACGCACTTGGGTTGAGGCGACTAGTTCTCCTGGTGCAGTGGCAACTTCATCAACTTCGGAAAAATATGCCCATGCGATCGCACCAATTACTATAGCGCTAATTGTCCCCGCCAGCACCCTTGTGTATAGGGGTGGTAATTCTTGGACTGCTTTGCCTAATTCAAAAGATAATTGTTCTTCCGGACGAGCGAAGATTTGTTTTGTTTGACGTGCTTGGGCACCATTTGCAGCTAGGGGAGAACGCATAGGATTTTGGATTTTAGGATTTTGTGTTTGAGGATTTTATATTTGAGATTTTGGGAAGGAGAGGAAATGGGAATATCTTTCAACATCACTGCGTCTGTACATCCCCCTATCTCTATCACACAGACAAATGTCGCCTTAAAAAGCTTTCTAGAGGCTCCAAGGGAAAATTAAATATTGCTTCTAATTTAGCAATCTCTTCTTTTGTACAAAAAAATTCATTGGCTAGCAATGTCCGAAATGTTCCTAAAGCTTTTTCTGCTTGGGGGTTAATCAACCCTAATGCACCGCGCAACCCGTCTACTAAAAATAATGGCGGATTAAAGATAACTGGTTCTCGATTAAAAATACGACCAAAAATATGGGGTATATCCTCGCGTGTTAAAATCTCGCTTCCCCCAACAGATAATACTTGATTGCAAGCGGCAAGAAAAGTTACCGAATCAACAGCCATTTTTGCCAAATCATCCGTACTGACTATCGAAGTTCGATTTGTGCGATCGCCAATCAACAAATATAATCCTGTTTGGCGAAAAGTTTCTGCTAAGGGCAGCAAATTCGATGCTAGTCCAGCCGGGCGCAATATAGTGTAGTTTAAGCCACTAGTTTGTAAATATTTTTCAACTTCGCGTTTCGCTTTAAATACAGGTGCATCTTCGTAGCCCCGCTCTGCGCCGAGTACCGAAATAAAAACGAAATGCTTGACTCCATTGGCTTTACCTTGGTCGATCAGTTCAATATTCGCACGATAATCTAGTGCGAGTGCATCGCCTCTAGAACCATGGGTACTGATAATGTATTTAACATGACGACAAGCTTTTTCGATGTCGCGCGGTTCTCGTAATTCACCAATAAAAAGCTCTGCTCCTCGGTGTTCTAAATCGTCATAGCGCGATGATAGGCGAACAAATGCCCGTACCCGCGCATCTTTTTCCCGTAAGAGTCTTACCACTCGACGACCAATTCCACCTGTTGCTCCTGTTACTAAAAACATAAGATTTTTAGGTTTAGGTTTAGATTGAGGTTTTAGTTAATTTTAATCAAGGAATCAAATCTGGGGAGCGGTGAATGACTGGGTAGTTCAACAATTAAATATTTACACACTCTTACCTTCTGTACCTCCATCTCCCTATCTGGGTCAAATTTATCCTCTGATTTCATCATGTCAACAAAATAAGAGCAACAATCTAATTTATATAATTTAATTTATATAATTTAATTCATATAGTCTAATTTATATAATCTAGTTTATAAATATTACCTTCCCTTTTCCTAATTTTATATGAACCAAACAATATTTCACATCGCTTTCCCTATTACCGACATCTCTCAAGCCAAAGCATATTACGTTGATGGTTTAGGCTGCATTCCCGGACGTGAAAGCCCCCATGCTCTAATTCTCAACCTCTATGGACATCAATTAGTAGCCCATACAGCCAAAGAACCGCTAACACGCCAACGTGGCATTTATCCAAGACATTTCGGATTAATATTTACTTCAGAACAAGACTGGAAAGATTTGTTAGCAAGGGCTTTATCTCAGCAATTAACATTTCGTGAAGAAGCAAAAGAACGTTTTGTTAATACTCCTTTAGAACATCGGACTTTCTTTTTAGAAGACCCATTTTACAACTTGATGGAATTTAAATATTATCGTTATGTCGAGGCTATTTTTGGTAATCCAGAATATACCCAAATAGGTGACAGATAAAAAATAATTAGAAATTATGATTTTGGTACTGAGAATAATTAATTTCTCCTAGTTTTTTTTTCAGTCTTTACTTTTGAATTTACCTGTTCCTGAATTTATGAATATTATTGACATTCTCAAAGCTGATTATCAAAGATTTCCGGAAAATCAAACTTATTCTATCTACGCGGCAAAGGTTTATTTTCAAGACCCATTAAATAAATTTACCGGGGTCGAACGTTACAAAAAAATGATTACTTTTATTCAGACTTGGTTGCTGAATTGCAAAATGGATTTGCATGATATCAAACAAGATGGAAATAACATTAAAACCGAGTGGACTTTGAGTTGGAATAGTCCCTTACCTTGGAAACCTAAAGTTGCAATTTCTGGATACAGTGAATTAACTCTAGATACAAATAATTTAATTTGTTCACACGTTGATTACTGGCACACTCCACTTTTTGATGTTGTTAAGCAGAATTTTAAATTTGGTAATCGTTAATCGTTAATAGTCGGTCAAAATCAACTCTTAACCTCTCATGCCCACACTATAATTCCCAAAAACAGTTAATAATGTAAATAAATGTAAATCAGGATCGAGCAGGACAGAATTATCCATGCGTGTAATTTTAATGACAGGAAAGGGCGGCGTAGGTAAAACATCTGTTGCTGCTGCTACTGGACTTCGTTGTGCAGAACTCGGCTATCGGACGTTGGTGTTGAGTACAGACCCGGCGCATTCGCTTGCGGATAGCTTTGATATGGAATTGGGGCACGAAGCGCGGCAAATTCGTCCAAATTTGTGGGGTGCGGAACTCGATGCGCTCATGGAACTTGAGGGGAATTGGGGAAGTGTGAAACGCTACATTACTCAAGTTTTGCAGGCACGAGGTTTAGAGGGAGTACAAGCCGAGGAATTGGCGATTTTACCTGGCATGGATGAGATTTTTGGTTTGGTAAGGATGAAACGTCATTATGATGAAGGAGAGTATGAGGTATTGATTATTGATTCAGCCCCAACTGGTACAGCTTTACGATTGTTGAGTTTACCAGAGGTTGGTGGCTGGTATATGCGCCGTTTTTATAAACCATTCCAAAATATTTCGGTTGCACTGCGTCCTTTTGTCGAACCAATATTTAAGCCCATTGCTGGTTTTTCTTTACCCGATAAAGAAGTGATGGATGCACCTTATGAATTTTATGAACAAATTGAGGCATTGGAAAAGGTATTAACAGACAACACTCAAACTTCTGTACGGTTGGTTGCGAATCCAGAAAAAATGGTGATTAAAGAATCGCTTCGTGCCCATGCATATTTGAGTTTATACAATGTTGCCACAGATATGGTGGTTGCCAATCGGATTATTCCTGATGAAGTACAAGACCCATTTTTCCAACGTTGGAAAGAAAATCAGAAGGAGTATCGTCAGGAAATCCATGATAATTTTCATCCTTTACCAATTAAGGAAGTACCACTTTTTTCTGAAGAAATGTGTGGCATCGAAGCACTTGAAAGACTCAAAAATATACTTTATCAAGATGAAGACCCAACTCAGGTTTACTATAAAGAAAATACAATTCGTATCGTTCAAGAACAAAATCAATATAGTTTAGAATTGTATTTACCTGGGATTCCGAAAAATCAAGTGCAGCTGAGTAAAAGTGGCGATGAATTAAATATTCGCATTGGCAATCATCGTCGGAATTTAGTTTTACCGCAAGCTTTAGCAGCGTTGCAACCTGCGGGTGCAAAAATGGAAAATGATTATCTAAAGATTCGTTTTGCGGATACAGTTCGTAGCTAGTGTACTACGTATAGATAAAAGACACTGTGTTACATCCCCGAATTCTCAGAGAATTTGGGGATTTTGTTAGGAATTTTAGATACATAATTTATTAGAAACAAAACAGTCATTGAAAAATGTGAGAGATAATGATTTTTGCATTGCCGCTACTTGCTCTCATGGAAAATCTTGACCTATCAGAGTCATTATTGAAATTACGATAAAAATATTTATTTTTATATCACCGTACTTACACTGAAGACAAACACAACATATTAACAAGAAAATGCGAATTATGTTCCTTGTTAATTGTATCCGCCAGCAAAAATAAATAATGAAATGAATTTAATAAATAAGCAAAATTTGAATGCAAGTATCAAAGGTAAAAATTTATTACATCGTATTAGCGATCGCATTCGACGGTTATTAGAATTGGAAGATATTCTCAAAACGACATCATCCGAATTGCGATCGTTTACTGGTGCAAACCGGGCAATGATTTATAAGTTTCATGCAGATGGTAGCGGTCAAGTTGTTGCTGAATCACTAGAAGAGGGTAAATTACCATCATTAATGGGTTTGAATTTTCCCGCAGATGATATTCCTAGTTATGCCCGTGATTTATTTGTTAAGTCTAGAGTTTGTTCTATTGTCAATGTGGAAACTCGCCAAATTGCCCAAAGTTGTTTCCATGAAATTCGTAATGGTGAGACAGAAAATATAACAGAAGGTTTTTTTTTCCGTCCTGTTGATCCTTGCCATGCTGAATACTTAACAGCAATGGAGGTTAAATTTTCCTTAGCAATGCCCCTAATGTACCATGATAATTTGTGGGGATTGTTGGTATTACACAACTCGGAAGCCATAGATATTTCCGAGGAGGAAATCGAATCAATTCAGATGGTAGTTGATTTGCTTTCAATTGCGATCGCCCAAAATACTATACTTGTGCAAGCACGGGAAAAAGCAGAACGGGAAGCTATTATTAATCAGATTGGAAATTTATTACGTTTATTACCTGATTTAGAATTACAGACAGCTTTAGAACAAATTGTCAAAGCCTTTGGCGGTTCTGGGGGTAGACTTTGTCTTAAGAGTGAAGCAAGCGAAATATCTGAAAATTTTGCCGAATGTTTAAAGACAAAGAGCGAACACCTGAAAGTATACACTTGTGGGCAACAACCCATCATTCCGGAGACAGAAAAATATCACTTGATGGAACAGTACGCTGTTTGGGAAAAACATTATCAAAATAGCGCAGATATTGAACCGAAAGTGTGGGCAATTTCTGATATTTTTCAAACTTCTGAATTAGAAAATTTACAACTTATATTTCAAGCAACATCAATTCGTAGTATTTTATTTGTTCCACTTGCCTATCGTCAGCAAGTATTAGGATATGTCAGTATTTTTCGCAATACTCAGGATATTGAAAAGCTGTGGGCTGGACAATTTGACACGGATGTGAGACAGCTATATCCTCGTCGTTCTTTTCAAGTCTGGAAACAGAGGAAACAAGCCCATATTCGGAAGTGGACTATCGCCGAAATAGAATTAGCTCAAGAATTAGCTCGTCAACTAACAACAGCAATTCACGAACATAATTTATATCGACAAGTACAAGCTGTCAATGCTCATCTAGAAACCCAAGTTAGACAGAGGACTGAATCACTAGAAAAAGCCACCCAACAACAGAAAATTCTGTTTGATGTTGTGACTAAAATGCGGAAGTCGCTGGACATCAAAACAATTTTTTCGACAATGTCAGCAGAAGTCCGTCATGCCCTCAAAGCCGATCGCGTTGGGGTATATTATTTTGACCCAACATCAGAATATAATGAAGGTGAATTTGTTGCTGAAGATGTCTCACCAGGAATACCTTCAGTATTAGCAATTAAAGTTCACGATCATTGTTTCGGGGAAATTTATGCAACCAAATACCGTTATGGTAGGGTAAATACAATTTCTAACATTTATGAAGCTGGGTTAGAAAAATGTTTTGTTGATGTTCTCGAACAATTTGCCATCAAAGCCACATTAGTAGCCCCAATTATCAAAGGTGATAATTTATGGGGTTTGCTGTGCATTCATCAATGTAGTCAACCTCGTGATTGGCAAGCTCCGGATATTCAGTTTGCAACTCAAATAGCAACGCAACTATCAATTGCACTTGAACAAGCTGATTTACTTGCACAAACTCAGTATCAAGCCGAAACAATAGCCAAAGCTTTACAAGAGTTAAAACAAACACAAACTCAGTTAATTCAAAATGAGAAAATGTCCAGTTTAGGTCAATTAGTAGCTGGTATTGCTCATGAAATTAATAATCCTGTAAATTTTATCTATGGTAACATTAACCATATCAGCCAATATTCGGAAGACCTACTGAGTATCTTAGATTTATATCAGCAAAAGCTTCCTCATCCAATTCCAGAAATTGTAGAATTTGCCCAGGCAGTTGATTTAGATTTTCTGGTTGAAGATTTACCAAAAATGTTATCTTCTGTTAAATTAGGAACAGAACGCATCCGGCAAATAGTTTTGTCATTACGTAATTTTTCCCGACTAGATCAAGCAGAAATCAAACCTGTAAATATTCATGATGGAATTGATAGCACACTGGTAATTCTCCAACATCGCTTGAAAGCAAAACCAGAAAGCCCAGCAATTCAAATAGTTAGAGATTATGACTTTTTACCTGAAGTTGAATGTTATGCCGGACAATTAAATCAGGTATTTATGAATGTTTTGATTAATGCGATCGATGCAATTGAAGAAAGGAGGGAAAAAGATTCTGAATCTTATACTAGTCAAATTACAATTCAAACTAGCTTGAGTCAATTACCTAATAACAAACCTAGTGTTGCCATTTGTATTTGTGATAATGGTTTGGGCATACCCCAAAATATTATCAATAATATTTTTGACCCATTTTTTACTACTAAACCAGTTGGCAAAGGCACAGGTTTAGGTTTATCAATTAGCTATCAAATCATTGTTGATAAGCATAAGGGTATGTTTAAATGTCGTTCGGAGATAGGTAAAGGAACAGAGTTTTTAATTGAGATACCAGTTACTGTTATTGGTTAAGTATGTATTTACAATCAAAACCAATAAAGAGATTATAGTGCGCTCCTTTTGGGAGCGCATTTGTATTTAATTAAAGCTATCTACATTTGAGTTGCTAATCTTCACTGCCTAAAATTTTCAGTAACTATTACCTAATTATTTAACTTCTCAATTGCACTGGCATTGCTAAATATGTCATCTTCACTCCACTTAGAGGTGTAAAAATAACTGGAGTTAAATTAGAGTTTAGCTGCATGAGAATTTCCGATGCTGGTAATGCCTTCAATCCTTCCATCAAATATTTGACATTAAAAGCAATATCAATATCATCACCCGATATTTGTGCTGGCATTGATTCGACTGCACTACCAATATCTTGTGCTTCCACTGATAAAGTGATTTCCTGTGCCCCACTATCAATGCTAACTTTAACAATATTATTTTTTTGATCTGCTAAAACAGCAATTCGCTCCATAGTGCTTAAAAATTGCTTTCTATCTAATGTCAACTCCCGTTGAAATTGCTGAGGTATTAACTGACGATAAGCGGGATATTGCCCATCAAGGGTGCGACTGGTTAAACGCTGATTTTTCCACTCGAATACTACTTGTCCTTGATCGAAGTATAATGCGATCGCTTCCTCTGGCTCGGCGCTATGTGCTAACATGCGTTCGAGTTCCCGTAATGCTCTTGCTGGTACTGTCACTTCTAATTGTTCTTCAGCACTGGCTTCGGGATTATGATTATCTGTTTCTACAACTGCTAAACGATGCCCATCGGTAGCTGCAAATTCTAAAGTATCTGACAAAACCTTTAAATGCACACCCGTGAGTACCTGTTTCGTTTCATCACCACTAGTAGCAAATAATGTACCCCGCAATCCTTCAATCAGTGCTGCGGCTGTCAGATTCACAGGCTGGTTATCTTCAATTACAGGCAACTCTGGAAACTCTTCACCCCCCATCGCTCGCAATTTATACTGTCCGCTTGCTGGTGTCAAAGTAACAACTATGCCTTCTCCAGTTTCATTGGCTGCGGCTGATTCATCCTCAAGGGTAATTTCCCCTTCTGGCAAACGTGAGGTGATATCGTTGAGCAATTTGGCTGGCAGGGCAATAATTCCGCTTTGCAAAACCTCGGCATTGAAGCTAGTGCGAATACCTAAACTCAAATCAAAGGCTGTTAAACTCACCTGATTAGTATCAGCATCAGCCACCAGTAACACATTCGCTAGCACTGGGTGAGTCGGGCGTGAAGGCACTGCACGACTGGTAAAAGAAAGATTGGTGTTCAGTTCGCCTTGAGTACAAACTAATTTCATAATGATTCATGTAGGGATGGGGCATTGGGCATTGTACATTAAGAATTATGTTTAAACATACAATTTTTATTTCTCTACCATTGCCGCGACTCGGTGATTAAAGTTTAGACGCTGACTACTGAGTCCTCATTTCTGAGTTTTGCCAGGGATTGCATAAAGTTTTATCAATTTAATTAACGAAATTTTCACTTAATCCCTAGCTGTGGAAAACCTGTGGAAAAAGTATGTTTATTTTCCACAGAGTAAATATGCTTGTTTGATGTTTTTCACTGTTATTTTCAACTATTTTCAACTTTTCCACAAACTTGTCAGGAGTTTTCCACAGTAGTTTCTAGTTTTCCACAGGTAATGTTTATGTTAAGAAAAGGTTAGTAATTAAAAATTATGAGCGAGGAATTTTGAGCTAAGTTATTGATTTAAGAAAAATTCTGTTTGCGCGTGTTAATTTGAATGCGATCGCATAATTGTCTGAGGGTTTGTGCAAGTTCTTTGTCGGTTTCCCGCAGTTGAGTAATTTTCTCACAACTGTAGAGAACAGTGGTATGGTCTTTACCACCAAATTCTTCGCCAATTCTGGGTAAACTCAAATCGGTATATTGCCGTATTAAATACATAGCAATTTGCCTCGCCCAACTAATTTCTCTACGCCGGGAAGCGCTCTTCATCTCTTCGTTTGAGACTTTGAAAGCATCAGCAACAATCGTCATAATTGCTTCTGGAGTTGCTGCAATTTTTTCAACTGGAGGTTCTAAAACTGGTGTAATATTTTCTACAGTCATTGGCAAACCCCAAATGGAAATGTAAGCCAAAGCCCGAATTAATGCACCTTCTAGTTCGCGAATATTAGAAGTATAGTTTGATGCAATGTATTCAATTACATCCCTTGGCAAACGGATATTTTCATATTCCGCTTTCTTCTGTAAAATTGCCATCCTGGTCTCTAAATCAGGTGTTTGGATATCAGCAATTAATCCCATGGAAAAACGCGAACACAATCTTTCTTGAAGTTGGGGAATTTGCTTCGGTGGGCGATCGGATGCAATCACAACCTGTTTCCCAGCTTCATGTAAAGTATTAAAGGTATGAAAAAACTCTTCCTGAAACCCCTCTTTCCCTTCAATAAATTGAATATCATCGACTAAAAGTACATCAGCCGCACGGTAATGCTCGCGGAAACTTTGCATCCCTTGACTGATTGCCGTGATGAAATCATTGATAAATTTCTCGGTGGAAACATAGAAAATTTTGGTGTCGGGAGCAATATCTAAACGGTAATTACCAATAGCTTGCATTAAATGGGTTTTTCCCAAACCCACACCACCACATAAAAACAACGGATTAAACTCACGTCCTGGGGATTCGGCAACGGCAAGGGCTGCTGCATGTGCCATACGGCTATTTACACCGACAACAAAACGAGAAAATACATACTTTGAGTTGAGTTGACTAGTTATTGGGTCGGTTTTGGGGGTAGTTTTGGAGCTATTGTGCGGATTTCCTTCACCGAAGGGAGTTTGAGCAGTTAATTCCCAAGCCGCTTGGTTATCTTCCATCTCAGATTTTTCATCACCACCCGCAACAGTGATGTAAATTTCAATAGGATAACCTGCAATATCACGGACAACATTAGCGATCGTCTTAATGTAATACTTTTGTAACCAGTTCCGGGCAAACGGATTGGGTGTACGGATTACCAGACAATCACGCTCTAACCGTTCGGCACTTGCAGTTTTAATCCAAGTCTCAAAGGTAGGACGTGATAATTCTAGCTGCAAGCGTTCTAGCGCTTGGCTCCACAGTTTGTCTATGGGGGTTTCCATTTCTTCCACCTTTGCTGCTATCCGTCAAAATAGAAAGTAAAAAAGGAGTCAGGAGTCAGAATTATGAATAAATTCATAAATAAATGATTGTTTAATCAAGCAAGCTATGGCTCTAGACCGAAAAGCAGTTCTGAGTTGTCATTTTTGACAGAAGTCTCCCGAAGTCTATTAGCAGAAGATTAGCCCTACTAGCAGTTCCTCCCCAGTAGGCAATATCCTACCACTAGTAATTCCCACGGAGAAGTAAATACAAGTTTGGTAATTAATTGAGAGGTTATATGAAATCCGAGAACTACAAAATTACACTGAAATATATTTATACAAATCCTTGGTGGCAACAAATTAGTAGCAAGCTGAGGCTAATTTTGCTTGGCGGTGCTGCGATGGCTTCTTTAACTGGCTGTCAACAAATAGCAAACAGCCTGAATGCGAACAAATCTAATCCTCCAGCGATAGATCAACCCCAAGCAACAACAGCTATAAACACCCAAATAGCCCCTCCGGCAATTATTACCACATCGGGAGGTGATCCGAATTTTGTCGTTGGCGTTGTCCAAAAAGTTGGTCCGGCGGTGGTGCGGATTGACTCAGCCCGCACAGTTTCCCAAGCACCAGATGAATTTAATGATCCCTTATTCCGGAGATTTTTTGGCGATCGCTTGCCGGAACCTCGTCAACGTGTGGAGCGTGGTAGTGGTTCGGGATTTATTATTAATTCTAATGGTCAAATTTTAACTAATTCCCACGTTGTTGATGGTGCGGATTCTGTAACTGTCACCCTCAAGGACGGACGCACAATCAATGGGAAGGTGATGGGTGAAGACCAAGTCACGGATGTTGCTGTCATTCAAATTGATACTACTAATCTCCCAACTGTGTCATTAGGAAATTCTGACGTACTACAGCCAGGAGAAGCCGTTATCGCTATTGGTAATCCCTTGGGGCTAAATAATACCGTGACATCGGGGATATTGAGTGCTACAGGACGCTCTAGCAGCGATATTGGTGCAACCGACAAACGTGTTGATTATATCCAAACCGATGCGGCAATTAACCCTGGGAATTCTGGCGGACCTTTACTAAATGCCCGTGGGGAAGTTATTGGCATGAATACGGCAATTATCAAAGGTGCCCAAGGTTTAGGGTTTGCCATCCCGATCAACACAGCACAGCGTATCGCTCAAGAACTCATCACCAAAGGTCGGGTTGAGCATCCCTATTTAGGCATCCAAATGGTGACACTAACTCCGGAAATTCGAGAAAGGGTGCAAACCAGGTTGGGCATTAATTTAGCCACCGACAAAGGTATTTTATTAATTGATGTTGTTTCCCGTTCCCCGGCGGCTACAGCTGGACTCAAGGCGGGCGATATTATCCAGAGTATTAGCAACCAACCTGTGAATAAAATTGAAGATGTGCAAAAAATTGTCGAAAGTAGTAAGATAGGAACCCCATTACAATTACAAGTGCAGCGCAACAATCAAATAGTACAAGTTGCCGTTACTCCAGCAGCTTTTCCCACAAAGCGAGCCAGTAATTAGGTGATTTGCGAAAAAGAAATTACCCATCTTGTTGTTGCTGTAGTGGGCTTTCCGAACCCGGAGTTTTCCGTGAAGAATATCTCCCCGGAAACTCCTCTCCACACTACAACAATTTTCGGTACATTATTTCCTGGAAATCTCCTTAATCAGAACCAACAACAAACTATAAACTAGTGGTTCGCCCAGCAAAAATTGACAGGTTATAATTGACTCGGAGAATTTTTTTCCTCAAAAGTTGCTTTGGTGGACTACTAGAATTTCGATTACCTTGTTTCTCATCAAAAAATTCAGATGAGGCTCGATGCTTAAATCCCAAAAACTAAGTTTCTTTTGAGCTTAAGTTTTACTTTATACATAACCCCTCAAGGTTGGGAATTAATCATCATCAATCATTGATATTTAGAACCCTACTACCCATCATTTTCTAAATTTTTGTCAAATCGAAAAACTATCTTTATTTTATAAGCGTTAATATAGTGTTTACGCGATTTATTTGAGGTCTGCACTGTCAAGATTAGTTGGAATCGGAAAAAGTTTATCCTAAATTTATAACTTCTTATAACTTCAGATATATATCAATCATTCATCATTACTTGTAAAATGAATAGTCTCCTATCAATTATTAAACTAGGTAATCCAATTTTACGTCAATCATCATCCTTGATTGAGAATATTCAAGATGAGCAAACTCAATGTCTGATTGATAATCTAATCATGACAGTCGCAAATGCTAATGGTGTAGGGATTGCAGCCCCCCAGGTCTCAATATCACAGCGTTTATTTATTGTAGCTTCTCGCCCAAATCCTCGATATCCAAATGCCCCAGAAATGGAGCCAACTGTGATGATAAATCCGAAAATAGTGGAGAATTCGACAGAAATTGTCAAAGATTGGGAAGGATGTTTAAGCATTCCTGGGATTAGGGGGTTAGTACCCCGATACCATTGGATAAATGTGGAATATACGGATAGAAACGGTGAATTAAAAGATAATATGCTGGTTGATTTTGTCGCTCGAATCTTTCAACATGAATGTGATCATCTCGATGGTGTCGTCTTCTTAGATAGAGTTGAAAGTAGTCAAGATTTAATATCCGAGGAAGAGTATCAGAGACTACAAAACCTCAAAACTTAATCAAACATAATGCTAAATAGTAATGACAACTACCCTTTATTAAGGTAGAGTTAAATTAGAGTTAACCTTTTGCAACTTGAAGGGGTTATCGGGTAACTAAGCAAATGACAAAAACCATTAGTAGTCGCGAAAAGTTGATTCCACAGACAGAGATGTTTGATGAATCAATTTTAGTCAGGGAGCCAAGCGATGAAAATCATCAAAATGTTGAGAAAGAAGAAGCACAGGAACAAGTGCAAGCTTTAGGAGTAGATTTACAAGAACTAGAAATGCAAGAAGCAATATTGCAAATAGTTCATGTAACAACAGGGCGGGTAAGAATCCGCGCTACTAATGGAAATGGTAAAGAATTTCCGAGTCAGAAATTTATAGATATAATTTGCGATCGCTTGCAACAGCAAGAGGGAATTCAGCAAACAAATTGGCATGAACAAACACAAAATTTAGTCATTGCATTTGACCATAAAATTTTATCCATATCGCAAATATTAGCCATCCTGGCAGAATTTGGCGTGAAAGAGCAAAAAATGTCTGAGAAGCAACCATCAGACCCATTTGCAGCGTGGAAATCTGTCGAATTTTGGCAAGAACAAGGGTTAGATTTGATTCCCTTATTTGCGGGACTAGCAATTACATCCAGACTAGGGATTGGTGGTTTAGCATCGATACCAATCTATATGTTAACCGCAGATGTAACGCGGCGGATTATCGCCCAAATCCAAAAAGCTTCCTGTTCCAAGGCTGAAAAACTGAAATCAACCAAACAAGCCCAAAAAGCAAGATCGGGAAGTGATCAGACAAAAAATTCCCCAACATCTCAACAGGTGCAAAGGAAGAAAAAAACAGCAAACAACAATAGTTCCTCTCAGAATTTGGTGTCAAAAGTGGAAAAAGTATCTACTATTGAACGCGAAATTAATTGCAAAATTGAGCGTGAAGATAAAATCAATGCAGTATCTCAGGTTAGTGGATTGAAACCACAACCGACAAAGATTAATTACAGCATTGTGCATTCAATTCCGGGGCGAATTCGATTTCATATACCTCGTCTCACAAAAGATAAAGCTTACGCAAGGCGACTGGAGAGGTTATTGAAAACAGAAGCCCACGTTAATAATGTGCGAGTTAATTGTGATGCGGCATCAGTGGCGATCGCATTTCAACCTCATTCACTGAATTCATCACATTGGATTAGTTTCTTGGAATTAGCAGATGAAGTGATTCCAGAAACAACGACAATAAATATTACACAATTAAATACACAATTGAATACAACAGTAAACACAGTAATTGAGCCACCATCTCAATTATTACAAGTGGATACCAGTAATCAAGAGGTGACAACAGTAAACGGTATTATTGCCGACCTGAAACCACCTTTCATCAATCTGTTGGTTGATGTTGTTGCTAAATTCCCAATTGCATAGAAATGACTTCAAGTCTCTTCAGTTAAATGGGTTCAGGAATCTCACCGAGAAATACCGAGAAATGGCAAATTTATACACTTTTAAAGTGAACTTACAAAGTATATCAAGGCTTCTGCTTTGAATTTGAGACATAATCCCAATTTTTGCAATCAATTGGTAAGTGGGTAGTTTCAGTAAATATTCACAGGTCGTTGCTAACTAAGACTTCTTTGCAGGGTGCGAGCATGACTTAGCCTATATATTTATTTTCAACCATCTACTAACTAATAGTTGCGTACAACTAAATAGATTTCAACCATGATGAGGATAGTTTCTTGAAAAAGTATTTCCTCGTCTCAACTACCGTCAAATTAAATATAGATTCACGAATCTATCTATCCTACATCTAACTAGGATGGATAAAAGGAGTCTTTGTTTTTCCACGCAGAGTTAATAGTTAAATAGTGAATGGTAATAGTGAATAGTTAATCCCCAATTAACGAAGTGGTCGTGTAAAAATAAATTGAACAAGTAGTGTGGAGAGGAGTTTCCGGGGAGACTTATTCAAGGAAAACTCCGGGGCATATTGCCCACTTTTGGGAAATAGCAAGCGAGAAGCTTGCACTACTTATTTTTACATGATTCCTAACAACAAATCACCAAAATATCATCACAATTAACTAAGTAGCTCCAAACCAGTTTCTTCACTTTTTATGAGAGTACAGCAATGGTTCAAGTCAAGGTGGATTTTCGACCCTCCTCCCCTAATATTTCGCCAGTCAATATAGTTGAAAATGTAGCTGGGAAAATTGCCTTAGTTGATCATAATCACGGTATTAAAACACTTAGCAAAAGTCATCAACTCAAGGTTTATTACAGCGTCATTCACGAAACAGCAGGTAGATTACGGTTACGAGTTCCCCACCTGCGGAATGATGCCGAATACGTACAGCGCTTACAAGCACTTCTGGCAGCAGATAAATACATTACCAAAGTGCGTCTCAAACCAGCAGCAGCATCTCTAGCTGTCACCTACGATATTAGTGAAATACCGCAGTCAGAGATACGTCCGCACATTGCTCATCTTTTGCAAGCCGCGACTGATATTGCTGTTATTTCTACTGTGGTTCAGACTATGCCACAGAAAGATGACAAAGAAGATGAAAATTCTTTCCCAAGTTGGAAATTTTCCGCAGCATCAGCAGCCCTAGCCCTGTTGGGGGGACCACTTGGTTTCTCAATTTCACCAATGCTGATTGCAACAACTATTGCTTTAGCGACATTGCCAGTTGCCCAACGTGCTTGGGTAGCGATTCGCGACGAACGCAAATTAAATATCGACTTTCTCGATTTTATGGCGATCGCGATTACCACAGTCCAAGGGCAATTTCTCACCCCAGCATTAATGTTAGGGTTAATTGAAATTGGTGAAAATATTCGCGATCGCACAGCTCGTTCTTCGGCACAGCAAACCCTCGATTTACTCAGTTCCCTAGGTAAATTCGCTTGGGTAGAACGGGATGGTGAAAAAATTCAAGTCGCGATCGACGAGGTGAATAAAGGCGATACCGTCATCGTTTACCCCGGTGAACAAGTTCCCGTAGATGGCACAATTATTCGCGGCAAAGCCCTGTTTGACGAGCAGAAGCTCACAGGTGAATCAATGCCCGTCATGAAGTCTCAAGGGCAATCTGTCTACGCTTCTACCCTAGTTAGGGAAGGACAAATTTATATCCTGGCGGAAAGACTTGGGAATGATACCTGCGTTGGTAAAAGCATTCAACTCATGCAGGAAGCACCTGTCCACGACACCCGCATGGAAAACTATGCAGCAAAAATTGCTCAAAAGGCAGTTGTGCCAACTTTGCTACTTGGAGGAACCGTATTTGCCCTGACACGCAACGCCGCCCGTGCCGCCAGTATCCTCACCCTCGACTTTGCTACTGGAATCCGGGTATCCGTTCCCACTACAGTCTTAGCAGCACTGTCCTATGCAGCCCGGCGTGGGGTTCTCATTCGCAGTGGACGAGCATTAGAGCAACTCGCCAATGTTGATACAATTGTATTTGATAAAACCGGAACCTTAACCAAAGGTGAAATCGCTGTCACCGCCGTGAGCAGCTTTAATCCCGAAGTTTCCGAATTACAAGTCTTAGCCATAGCTGCCACAGCAGAACAACGACTAACACACCCCGTTGCCGAAGCCGTAGTTCGTCATGCCGAATCGCAGCAAGTTGAAGTTTTGACTCGCGAAAAATGGAATTATCAACTCGGTTTAGGAGTCGAAGCAATCATAGATGGCAAAAAAGTTTATGTTGGCAGCCAACGTTTCCTGCATCAGCAAGAAATTGACATGACAAGCATCAATGACTTGGCAGAAACTCCAGCATCAGCAATATATGTTGCCAGCGACGGACAACTACAAGGTATAATTGAGTATAATGATGTATTACGTCCTGAAAGTAAGGAAGTTATTACAGCACTAATAGAAGTCGAAGGTGTAGAAGTTCACATGCTCACCGGAGACAACAAACGCACGGCAAAGGCTGTCGCCACTGAATTAGGAATTTCTCCGACATATACCCACGCCGAAGCTTTCCCCGAACAGAAAGCAGAAGTAGTTCGACAACTACACGAAACAGGTAAAACAGTTGCATTTGTTGGCGACGGCATTAACGACTCACCCGCATTAGCCTATGCGGATGTATCTGTGTCCTTTGCTAACGGTTCCGACATTGCCCGCGAAACCGCAGACTTAGTGTTGATGCAAAACGACTTACACAGTTTGTTAGAAGCAATTGAAATTGCCCGTAAAGCCAAACAATTGATTCAGCAAAACACTAGTATCATTGCCATTCCCAACCTTGCAGCTTTAGTAGTCGCCACTTTGTTTGGACTCAATCCTCTGGCAGCCACCGTCGTTAACAACGGCTCGACAGTAGTTGCAGGTATTAACGGCTTGCGTCCAATTTTAAAAGGAGGCGCAAAGGTGAAGAAAGCGTAAAACTAATCAGGCGAGGATTTAAGATTGAGAAGGAATTGAAAATTAATTAATACCTATCTTGTCTTCTTTTCCCTTTCTCTACCATCAGCCAGATTCAGTCGTTATCCTAAGAGGATTACCCTTAAAAGTTTGTCCTAGTTTATCAATCCAATGGAGGAAAATTTTCATGGCAAAAATCACTGATTTCATTGAAGAAGCAGGCGCACCTGGGATTATCGCAGGGATTGGTGCAGTATTGTTAGCACCCGTAATTATCCCCGTAGTTGCTGGTGTAGGTAAACCCGTCGCCAAAACTTTAATTAAAGGTGGAATTACCCTGTACGAAAAAAGCAAAGGTGCGATCGCAGAATTTGGCGAAAGCTGGGAAGATATAGTAGCGGAAGCTAGAGCCGAAATTGCTGAAGCAAAGCAATTACCAGCTTTTGAAGCCGCTAGTAACTCAGAAAATACAATTGACAACGGTCAAGGATAGGTTTTCAAACTAGGGAAATAAGGGTTAATAGTAAATTATAAATTTAATGATAAATTTAATTATAATTTCTATGATTTTTATTTCCCAGTCTTTGATGATTAAATCCCATCATCAATATTCTCTCCTATTTACTAAGGGAGCTTCCCCAAATTCACTCTGCGTAAGTGCAAGTATTTTTGCAGAGTGAGACTTTATACCTAGATTCCCAGTTTTTTAGAGAATTTGGGGATATGAAGAGTGAAATTGCTAATAACTATACGTAAATTAATAAAAATATCTCAAATTTAACGAATTTATAGAATAAAATTTTTAGAGGGGAATATCATGTTAAAGAATGGTTTTGTTAGTCAAACGAAAGCAGAAAAAATGAAGCAGTCAAAACATACAAAACCAACAAAGCCTAAAAGTCATAGTCATGCTCACATTGCCACAAAAATTGTTAGTGATACACCAGGAAGGCTGCGCTTGCGAGTAGCGAATCAGTACAGAAAGCCAGAAAAGATACAGCCCCTAATTGAGTCACTGCAAGAGCATTCCAACATTAACCAAGTACGAGTGAATCTTTCTCAAGGTAGCATAACTATTAACCATGAAGGTGAAGATAGTTGGAATAATGTCATGGCAACACTCAAAGATTTAGGAATAATTTTTGGTGATATTATTGATGTTCATACTGATGCTGCGATCGGTGTATCAAATACAGTAATTGACTTAAATCAACGTGTTAAAGAAGCCACATCCGGACAGTTAGATATACGGGTTTTGTTTCCATTTGGATTAGGCTGTCTTGCTATTCGTCAGCTAATCATTAAAGGTTTACAATTCGATATTATTCCTTGGTACGTATTAGCTTGGTATGCATTTGATAGCTTCATTAAACTCCACGGTACAAACCGATTAGAACCAAAAAGTTAGCGTGTTCTAGATAGAAAATTTATTTGAAAATTGTTGTTTGTTCAAGCTTTATCTAGACAAACAAATGCGTATTAATTAGAAAACCGCACTCTCAAAACTCCCGTCACGCAAACATAGAGGTGACTTTGGAGAAAATGACATTTCGAGGGCATGACACCATGTCTGTCTAATTACTGACAATTAAAGTTTCTCCGCGTCAGTCTTAACGATAAGTATCTAATCGGACATGATATGAGTTTTCTATCTATTTAATGATTAACCTTTACATCCCTGAAAATACCGTACCCTAATTCGGTAAAATTGATGGTTAGAGAGAGGATAACATTTCACGTATGGTAGTAGCTCATTCCCATTTAAATATACCTGCTTTAGAGGCAGAATACAGCCAAAAATCACCACGGGAAATTTTGCAGTTTGCCTTGGAAAACTTTGATAACATGGCGATTTCCTTTAGCGGGGCTGAGGATGTTGTATTAGTTGATATTGCATCAAAAATAACTAAGGATTTCCGTGTTTTTACCCTCGATACTGGACGCTTACATCCAGAGACTTATCAGTTTTTGGATGAAGTCAGAAAGTATTACGGTATCAAAATCGAAGTTATGTTTCCCGATGCAGCGGAAGTGCAAGCATTGGTAGAGGAAAAAGGGATGTTTAGCTTCTACCAAGATGGACACAAAGAATGCTGTGGGGTACGCAAAGTCAAACCTCTGCGTCGTAAACTCAATACTCTGGATGCATGGATAACTGGGCAGCGTAAAGATCAAAGTCCCGGTACTCGTGCTGGGATTCCAGTGATTGAAGTTGATAGTGCGTTCTCAACTCCAGAACATGAATTGATTAAGTTTAATCCCTTGGCTAATTGGTCTTCGGCACAGGTGTGGGAATATATTCGGGCTTTGGATATACCATATAATAAGCTGCACGATCGCGGTTTTGTAAGTATTGGTTGCGAACCTTGCACCAAAGCTGTTTTGCCCAATCAGCACGAACGGGAAGGACGTTGGTGGTGGGAAGAAGCAACTCAAAAGGAATGTGGCTTACATGCTGGTAATTTGCAGAAGTAATTAGTTGTTCAAAGTTATGGAGACGTGCAATGTTGCCTCTCCATAATACATAATCAGTCTGTGTTAGACAAAATCTATTCTCTATTTTCCAAAGCTTCAATTTGTAAAGACGGCAAAAAGCACCTAGACGTGTTGCCGTGTTTCCACTCCAGGTGCTTTTCGTTCTCAATCAGTCTTCTTAAGCTTACTCCTCACACGCCTTCAATATACCAGGCATTTGCCCAATCGGCAGTGAGTAAACGTGACACTTCATAAACTGCACATTTTCTAGAGGGGAAAACAAAAAGCGCCTGGACGTGTGACCGTGTTTCCACTCCAAGCGCTCTTTGTATTTTCAACTTACTCCTCACACACAAATCTAAGATATCGCAGGTTGGCAAAAAGGGCAAGTATTTCGAGTAAAAGTTTTGAAAATAGATTTTGAGATGCTGGGCGTATGGTTAATTATCTTCGTTTTCCCAGTTAATGCATAAAATGACGAATCCCAGTGAGAACCATGATTATGCCCAGTTCATTTGCGGCTTTGATGGAATCTGCATCACGCAGACTACCTCCAGGTTGAACTATGGCTTTAATTCCCGCCGCCGCCGCCGTTCGCACTGAGTCATCGAAGGGGAAGAAACCGTCGCTAGCGAGGTATCCGCCTTTGGCTTTATCTGCGGCTTGTTCGAGGGCGATTTTGACTGAACCAACACGATTCATTTGTCCAGCACCAACACCAATTGTAGTGCGATCGCTCGTGACAACTATAGCGTTAGATTTGACATGTTTGCAGACTTTCCAGGCGAAGAGTAATTCTTCGATTTCGCTATCGGAGGGTTTTTTCTCGGTGACAAATTGCCATTTGCTGATATCGGCAATAATATCATCGGCGGCTTGGACGAGGAAGCCACCGGCAATGGCTTTGATATTTTCCTTGGCTCCGCTAATTAAATCTGGTAATGTTAGCACTCGTAAATTTGATTTGGCTGCGAGAATTTCCTGTGCTGCCGCTTCACACCCTGGTGCAACTACGCATTCTAGAAATGTCTTTTTTAACTCAGTTGCCGTCGCTGCATCAATGGGATGATTTAAAGCAACAATACCGCCAAAAGCCGAAACCGCATCGGCATTAAAGGCTTTAGTATAAGCTTCATGTAGGGTATTTCCCAAAGCAGTACCGCAAGGGTTGGTGTGTTTGATAATTGTCGCAGCTGGTTTGTCGGTAAATTCGGCGATAATTTGGCGTGCTGCTTCTAAATCAACGAGATTATTGTAACTGAGTTCTTTGCCTTGGAGTTTTTCTGCTGCTGCCCATCCCGTGGGAGAGGTTCCTGTTTGATACCACGTAGCCGCTTGGTGGGGATTTTCTCCATAGCGCAAAGTTTGCAGTTGTTTGCCTGATAATGTGAATGTTTCTGGTAATTTTCCTGGTAATTGTTCTCTCTCCGCGTTCACTGGGGTAAGGTGACTCAAGTAAGTAGAAATTGCTTGGTCATAATTAGCTGTGTGGGAAAATCCTTTTAAAGCGCATTTTTGGCGAAATTCTAAAGAGGGGTTGCCATGTTGTCGTAACTCTTGCAGATATTCATTGTATTGATTGGGATTACACAATACCGTTAAATGTGCAAAATTCTTCGATGCTGCTCTTAGCATAGCAGGACCACCGATATCAATTTGCTCGACTGCTTCTGCTAATGTTACACCCGGTTTGGCGATCGTGTCCTCAAATGGGTACAAATTCACTACAACCAAATCAATCGGACGAATTTGATTATTTTCTAAATCTGTAAGATGTTCAGGAATATCACGACGAGCTAAAATACCTCCATGAATGCGTGGATGTAATGTCTTTACCCGTCCCCCTAAAATTTCTGGAGAACCCGTATAATCTGAAACTTTCGTTACTGTTAATCCCGCATCTTTTAAAGCCTTGGCGGTTCCTCCACTGCTGATTAAATCAAAGCCAAATTCTTCTACTAAACTCTTTGCTAGGTCGATTATACCTGTTTTGTTCGATACACTCAGCAGTGCTAAACGTGCCATAATTCCCAAACTTCCTGTGGACGGATTAATGTGCGAGCAGAAGAATATTTTACAGAGTTATGGGTAATAGTTAGTAGGTAAATTTATCTTGATATTTGTCCTGCGGGTATTGATGTCCATGCGGCATGGAATAAGTCATGGCGTATCACTATCATTCTGATAGATTTGGGAATCAGGCAAGGAGTGAGGAATTTTCCAGTATTTTGTGAAATGCCATCAGAAGTCAGAATCATCGAATAACCAGAATGAGAGACTATATATAAATTCATCCTTAGGAATCGTGTAAAAATAAGTAAATAATTAGTGCAAGCATCTTGCTTGCTATTTCCCAGAGGTGGGCAAAATACCCACACTTGTTCAATTTATTTTTACACGAATACTTCAGACTAAAGCAACCTGATTTTTCATCAAACAAGTAGAATGATGCTGGATAATTCAATCTCAGCAACCTAGTTTCTCCCTGCATGAGTATGCTTAATTTCACTTTATAAGCTCTTGATTGTGAATCCTGATTCCTGACTTCTGATTTTGGAATTATTACCATTAACCTTCGGAAGAAAACGCCGATAGTTGACTATCCACTGAAGATAAATATTTTTGATTTGTTAAAGTGTCAGCAGGTAATAAATTAGCTTTAATTCCAGCTTCCACTAAAGTCTTAGCATGAATACTCATTTGATGATACTCAGAAATAAAAGTACCATAACTGGGAATACCCTGGTTTTTGAAGTAGCCTTGGTAGGCTAAAGAAACAAGATGGAAAGGAGTTAGTTGACGAGAAGTGTTGTTTTGTAATGTTTGGTTAACATAAGACATTTTTCCATGTCTTAACTGTGCCTGAGCCGAATTGGCAGTAGCAGCAAACATTAGCATTACAGATAAACCAACAGCAATTAGGCGTTTCATATTCTTTCAACTTCAATTACTTAACTTGATTATTAGTATGAAGATTGAAGCTGAATTTATACTGATGGAAATATGAGATAATGCTAAGAATTTGGTTAGATTTGAAGCACTTTTACTCAGAATATGGCATTGCGCTAATATTAGGGCAAAACTTCTTTGACATCTCTCTCACTAATATCACTAATTAGACATCACTGCTCAACTAATGACTTTAGAATTTACTACTATACCTGCAAAAAACACACAATCCCCTAAAGGTTTAATTATTATGCTGCATGGATGGGGTGCAAATGCGGAAGATTTAGCTGGACTAGTACCTTATTTGGACTTACCGAATTTTCAATTTATCTTCCCAAATGCGCCTTTTCCTTACCCCTATTCTCCCATTGGTAGAGCGTGGTATGACCTGCGGGCGGAGAATATGTATCAAGGTTTAGCTGAATGTCGGGAAAAATTAATTGAGTGGATACAGTCTTTAGAAGAAAACACACAAATTCCCTTATCGCAGACAATTTTAAGTGGCTTTTCCCAGGGAGGGGCAATGACTTTAGATGTAGGTTTACAGTTACCTGTAGCTGGTTTAGTGTCAATAAGTGGGTATTTACACGATCATATTTCCCTACCCCAAAATAGCAATAATTTACCCGCAACATTAATTATGCATGGGAAAAGCGATCGCGTAGTTCCACTACAAGCAGCTGTAAAGGCACGAGAAACCCTTAAATCATTTTCTGTAGCAGTGGAATATCAAGAATTTGATGCTGAACATGAAATCAATTTGGAAATGTTAGGAGTATTACGGAACTTCATTTTAAGCAGATTTCCGCTACAGTAGTTACAAAATTTTTACAAATTAATCGTAGAAATCCGGATAATTTTCACGAAAATCGCGTTCATGAATGAGTAATATATATTGGGAGGCTGCGTTAAGCGCAACTAACCAAAGCTGAATGCCAATGCTGCTAAAGGGAGGGGCTAGCATTATGACTACTTTAAGCATTTCTAAAACCGAAATCGCTGCTATGACTACAAAAGATGTGGAAGATTTAGCTACACGTCTGGAACAAGACAACTACAGCAATGCTTTTGAAGGTTTAAATGATTGGCATTTATTACGTGCTGTAGCATTTCAGCGTCCTGAGTTAGTTGAGTCATATATTCATCTTTTAGATTTGGAAGCCTACGACGAAGCTTAAAAGTTAGGGAGTAGGGAATAGGGGAAGCAGAGACATGAAGATATATAGGGGGAGAGTCAGAAAATCTAAATATATTCGTCTTTTCTCCTTATCTTAGGTAATTGGTTTCCATCTCCCCATTTTTCCTTATCTCCCTGATTTATGAGTTCAAAATCAAATCGAGTTCTCATCGGTATAACTGGTGGTATTGCTGCTTACAAAATTTGTGAGGTTGTTTCTACCCTGTTTAAACAAGGTATAGAGGTGCGTGTTATTCTCACAAAATCGGCACGTGAATTTATTACACCGTTAACTGTAGCTACACTTTCGCGCCATCAAGCTTATACCGATGAGGATTTTTGGCAATCTACTAACGCCCATCCTCTACATATTGAGTTAGGGGAATGGGCTAATATTTTTTTAATTGCCCCTTTAACTGCCAATACCCTAGGAAAATTAGCGTATGGGATGGCAGATAACTTACTGACTAATACTGTACTCGCTAGCAAATGTCCCGTATTAATTGCCCCAGCGATGAATACTGATATGTGGGAACAGGTTACAGTTCAGCGTAATTGGCAAATGTTGTTAGCCGACACTAGGTATCATGGTATGGGCACAGCATCAGGTTTATTAGCCTGCGATCGCATTGGTCAGGGTAGAATGGTAGAACCTCCCGAAATTGTCTCCTATGTGCAATCTTTGCTGTATACAGGAGGAAAACGCGATTTGGCGGGGAAGCGGGTTTTAATTAGTGCTGGTGGCACTCGTGAATTTCTCGATCCTGTAAGATTTATTGGTAATCCTTCCACAGGTAAAATGGGATTGGCTTTAGCACAAGCAGCGTTACATCGTGGTGCAAATGTCACCCTTGTGCATGGTGTGGCAGACTGGGAAGCGCCTTTGGGAGTAAAAGCGATATCTGTGGTTTCGGCGGAGGAGATGGGACAAGTGATGCTGGGGGAATTCGCTCAGGCTGACATCATAGTCATGTCGGCGGCAGTGGCTGATGTGAAACCACGGGATTTTAGTATTGAGAAATTGGCAAAGAAAGTATTACCAGAAAGTTTACCGCTTGCGCCTGTAACTGATATTGTTGCCGAATTAGCAAATTGTAAACAGCCACATCAAAAATTAATTGGATTTGCTGCCCAGACAGGAGATATTATCACACCAGCCCTAGATAAATTGCGGCGTAAAAATTTGGATGCAATTGTTGCCAATCCAATCGATCAAAAAGATAGTGGATTTGGGAGCGATCGCAATCAAGCGATATATTTAGATCGGCAAGGTAATCAGTTAGAAATTCCCCCTTGTTCTAAATTGGCAATGGCACATTATATATTTGATTTTTTTAAAATTTAAAAATAATTTTTGGTTTCATCTCTCAATTAATCAGGGAAAATATCAGTTTACATAAAAATTAAAAACTCAATATTTATAATAGTTTCTTCTTGATTTTGTCTAGGATTCTTCGCATATTCAACTTTGCTAAATGCATGTTATTCAAATCTTGAATATTCCCAGCATATTGTTGTTTATGGTCGAAAAATTCGTTTAATTCATTTAAGATTACTTCTAGTTTTTTGGTAATATTCACAATTCGATGTTGAGCAAAAAAATCTTCAGATAAGTTCATGGGTTGAAAATATTTTTCAGAAGAACTCACTATTTTTAAAATACGTTGCATATCATATTCTAGAGAATATCCAGCAATTTTATGGCAATTAAATCCGGGGTCTAAATAATCTGAAAGCCCGTGATTCAGACTAGAAAACACATGACATCCACAAGCTAATGCTTCCATTGGCTGTAACCCAAACCCCTCTGTGACACCTTGGATTGCCCAATATTCAGCCGAATCATATAAATAAACTTTAGCGCGATTAAATAAACTTGGTAAATCATCAATAAATTTATCAATTACAAATACATTACATTTTTGTTGCAGCCCTGGAATTAATTTTTGGATTAAATATGTTGAAGATTTTCTGGTATGAACTAAAACATCAATATCGCGATCGCAATTTAAATTCTGAAATTGATCACTAATTTCATTAGGCAAGTAATAAATTAAAGAATGTGGTGATAATTGCCCCCAATATCCCATTGTATTCCGGCTGACTGTCATAATCGGAATGCTGGTAGGTAGCTTAAATCCATAACCCGCACTGTGGGCATGATAAATAGTATTATAGGATTTCAGTTTCGGGGCTAATTTCCCAACATCAAAACCCCAACTCATCACAAAAATAACATTATTTAAATTGGAATGAGGTTGCTTTAAAACATCATCTAAAAATAACTTCTCAGGTTCACGTTGACGATAAGTGACAACTTCCGCGTGACAAATTTGTTGAGCAATATTCAAGGTTTTTAACTCAGCAAACAAACCACCACAAGCAAATTTAGCATCAGTACCAGGCAGCAAAAAATAAAGCGATCGCATATAAAATATTAATTTTGATAAATTTGAGATTTTGGCACTTGATTATACAACTATAAGTTAACAAAATTAGGACTATAGGGGGTAACAAATATTTCAATGTCATCTGGAAATTTCCGCTTGAAAGTTAAGAATATTTTCGACAAAAATAAACTAGACTCCGCAACCACAGCCATCCCGCCAAACTACCGACAAAATAAGCAATAAAATCTGACCATACAAAAGTATTACCCAAAACAAGTCTACCAATCAAAGTCGATCGCACAGCCTGTAAAAATGGAGGTTGCCAAAGTTGCAAAAATTCGATCCCACAAGTAGCCAAAAAAACTCCAATCGCTATTTTCTGAGGAGAGGCTTGACGATACAAGAATGCAACCAACAAAATCCAAAAAATTTCATAAGCAACGCTCCCCAAGAAATCCTGTAGCCAAGGCAAACCGAGTCCCTGAGAAAAGCGTACGAAATACCCAAAAGGCACAATCACAATAATACTGATAAATAATGCCAGGCGATATTTCATAAAAATTCGTAATTTTTAATTTCCTATTCTCTCCACCTAACCTTAACAAAATGCGCTTCCCGTCCCCAGACATCACGAGTCATGGTAATACTTTCGATTACCAAATTAAAAGGTATGGATGTGGTTACATAACGCTGTGCCAAAGCTCCAATATCTGGAGCCAATTCTGCGGCTGTGGTGACAGCTAAACCTAAGCCAAACAACTGTTCAAATAGTCCACGTGGCAAAACTACATGCATTCCCACCGCTAATCCTGCGGTTAACAACATCGAGACTGACATATTAGTTCCACAACGCGGATGCACAGCCAAATCCCATTCCCCACTTGTGAGACGTTGGAGGGCGACTGTAACTGCGCGTCTTAAATTACTAATATTAACTTCACCGTATAAATAAAAACCTTGATCGGTGGATAAACCCCCCAGTAATTCATTATCGAGTTGAAAATTATTAGCAACTCCTCTGGGAAGGCGGGAGTTTTGGGCTTCACTGAGAATCCAGACTGTCGCATGTTCCAAAGCATGAACCTGCCGCAGTGCTAAAATTTCCTTCAACCCAGGTACAAAAGACAATTGCTTTAGTAGTTCTGTATCTTGAGTTGGTTGTGGGGCAACAAAATCGAAATTAAAGTTAAAATCCAGGGGATTAGAACTACCGTTATTCAAAGCAGAAGTATTCATAGTTACACCGCTCGCTCTATCAAACAGAGCAATATGGATTTTTTTAATGTAGCGCTTGTACGCCAGAATTAATGCTAATTTTTATTGATTGTTGTTGAATTTTTCTCCATTCAGAATCACTTTGTTATCTGAATTCCAGCAAATTAGTATTCAACATAGTCGCGCTGGGAAAAACCGGCTTTCTTTGCTCTTAAGTTTTACTTTATACATAACCTCTGAGAGTTGCGATCGCCTCATCATTCTTCAATAGCCCAATCTACACGAGTTCGATATATTTAAGTTATGCTGCAAATTTCTCACAAAATTATCATCCTCGATCGCGAACTGGAAATCAACGCGATTCGCTCACAAGGGGCAGGTGGTCAAAATGTCAACAAAGTCGCCACCGCAATCCATTTACGCTTTGACATTGAGGCTTCATCATTACCCGCTTTCTACAAGGAGCAACTGTTGAAGTTAAATGATCGACGTATTACCCAAGGGGGAGTAATTGTCATCAAAGCCCAAGAACACCGTAGCCAAGAACAGAACCGCGAAGAAGCTCTAGAACGACTCAAACAACTCATCAAAAGCGCAGTCGTACTGGAGAGAAAACGTAAACCTACCAAACCAACTCGCAGTTCCCAAAAAAAACGCCTTGACAGCAAAACTAAGCGAGGACAGATTAAATGCGCCAGAAGGCAGGTCATTGATTAAAATAATGAAGATTAAAATGCGATCGCACCACTGCATCGGATAAACCATTAATTAAAGTCTTTCTAAATACTTTCCTGCTTTTCCATCGACAATACCAAAATCTTGCTAACCTTATCTCTAATATCCTTCGCGCCAGAATGCTGTGTCATCGAATGCGCGAAATAACTTACTCGGATAATAAGGAAGGTAACGTGGGAGTACGCTACAACTGGCAGGAAGGCGAAATACGCGAAATATACAACACACCGCTACTAGAATTGGTGTACCAAGCGGCTAGCGTGCATCGCCAGTACCACAACCCAAAACAAATTCAAGTTTGCAAGCTCATATCGATCAAAACAGGTGCTTGCCCTGAAGATTGCGGTTACTGCGCTCAATCCTCGCGCTACAAAACTGAAGTTAAACCCCAAGCACTTCTGGAAAAAGAAACTGTCGTCAATATTGCCCAACAAGCTAAAGCCAGTGGTGTTAGCCGTGTTTGTATGGGTGCTGCTTGGCGTGAGGTGCGCGATAATTCCCAGTTTGACGAAGTTCTGGATATGGTGCGGGAAGTTACTTCAATGGGGTTAGAAGTGTGTTGCACCTTGGGAATGCTAACAGAAAACCAAGCCAAGCGACTGGAAGATGCGGGACTTTACGCCTATAATCACAACCTCGATACTTCTCGCGACCATTACAGTACAATCATTACAACCCGAACTTATGACGATCGCCTGAATACGATTAATAATGTTCGTCAAACTAATGTCACGGTATGTTCAGGTGGGATTCTCGGCTTGGGTGAAAGTGCCGATGACAGAATTTCCATGCTCCACACCCTCGCAAATTTAAATCCCCATCCTGAATCTGTGCCAATTAATATTCTTTCCCAAGTTCCGGGTACACCTTTGGAAAATCAACCCGATGTCCCCATCTGGGATGTTGTCCGCATGATTGCCACCGCCAGAATTGTCATGCCCACTGCCGATGTGCGTTTGAGTGCGGGGAGAGCAAGATTGTCACAAATAGAACAAGCTTTTTGCTTTATGGCTGGGGCAAATTCGATTTTTTCCAGCGATGACGGACATATGCTGACGGTGACAACTCCCTGTCCTGGTTATGATTCTGACAAAGAATTATTGAATTTACTGGGATTGGAAATGCGATCGCCTTTTGTGAAGGGTGAGAGGAAGCCAGCAGAAGCCGCGTTGGGTTAACTTTTCCCATATAGCAGACAATCTGCGCCACGGAAGTTGGAATCAACCGATGTTGCTCCAACTTCCCATGCTACTTAAATTAACTTAATCGCCCGCAGTCCAAATAATAAACCAACTGCCAAACCAAAAAATCCGCCAAGATAAAGAGCGAAAAATACGATGCCCATTTGAGGTTTCTCCAAATTTGTTGATTAACTATTATTGAAACATTAGTTTGCTGGTTGGGATATAGGTAATGACTTGTGTAATCAATGTGAATCTACCAACGCAATCCTACGAAATTGCGATCGCGCCTGGTACTTTAGATAGTCTTGGCGAATACATGGGCAAGTTGCATCTCGGTAAAAAAGTATTAGTTGTATCAAATCCAACTGTTTTCTCTCTGTATGGTGAAACTGCGATCGCATCCCTCAAAAACACAGGATTTCAAGTTGCGACTTGTATTTTAGGCGATGGCGAAAGTTATAAAAACTTAGATTCCATCAAAAAAATATACGATTTGGCTCTGGAAAATCGCTTAGAACGCTCATCAACAATGGTGGCTTTGGGTGGTGGTGTCATTGGTGATATGACTGGGTTTGCAGCAGCTACTTGGTTACGGGGAATTAATTTTGTTCAAGTACCAACGACGCTTTTAGCAATGGTGGATTCGTCGATTGGTGGCAAAACTGGTGTTAATCATCCCCAAGGCAAAAATTTAATTGGTGCATTTTACCAACCACAATTTGTTTTAATTGACCCTGATGTGTTGCAAACGCTACCTGTGCGGGAATTTCGAGCCGGGATGGCGGAGGTAATTAAGTACGGTATTATTTGGAATGCTGAATTTTTTGCCCAGATGGAAGCGAGTTCGCGTCTGGATGCAATGGAGAACGTCACCCCAGAATTGATGGAAACCATACTCAAACTTTCTTGCCAAGCCAAAGCCGATGTTGTGGGAGAAGATGAGAAAGAAGCAGGCTTGCGGGCAATTCTTAACTATGGTCACACTATTGGGCACGCTGTCGAAAGTTTAACTGGATATACCCAGGTAATTCACGGTGAAGGTGTAGGTATTGGTATGGTGGCAGCAGGAGAGATTGCCTTGAGTTTAGGTATGTGGACTGCCGAAGAAGCCGCCAGACAAAATCATGTCATTGCCAAAGCTTGTTTACCCACCCAATTACCTGATGGGTTAGATATTGAAGCCATTGTTGATGCTTTGCAAATTGATAAAAAAGTCAAGGCGGGAAAAGTCAGATTTATTTTGCCAACCAAAATAGGTGCAGTTACAATTACTGACCAAGTACCGAGTGATACTATTCGCCAAGTATTACAGAAAATGCAGTCGGGAAGCTAGTGGTTCGCCAATCCAGAATTTACGGCTTGAGATTGACTCGGAGAGAGGGAGACGCGGGGACGTGGAGATTTTTGTCCCGGCAAAGTTACTTTGGTGAACTACTAGTAGATATGGAGAGGGAAGATGCACAGACGCGGAGATAATTTTCCCTTCTCCGTGTCTTTGTGTCCCCGTGTAAGTCCTGATGAAGTTCAGAACCAACACTGCTGATGAAAAACTCTCCGTGTCGGTTTTATTGTAGATATTTAGGATACAGGTTGCACGACTTTATCAGGTTGTTGATACAAAATTTCCTCAGAAGCAATTTTGAAATCATTCCCAACCCAAACAGAGGAAGTTTGCACAACACAACTATCTTCCATTTCTACAAATGAAAAATTCCGTAATTTTTGACTACCTTTCTCAATTATTCGTGGTACAGTTGCGGCATTTAAATAAATTATTCCCTCAGGACTCCGAAACACCCGTTTGCGAATTACCTGTTTAGTATGTCGCAAAGTATGGTGCATATGTCCAAATGTCACCAGAGGGATAATCTTACTTTCCGTCATTGCTAACGAGATGGCTTCCGCAAAATCTGGATCACCAAAATCACCGCCAATTGGATGCCAATCTTTCCCGCAAGGGTCTTCAGGGCGATCGCCTAACCCAGATGGTCCGTTATGCCCTACAAATATAATTGTCTCATGGGCTGCATTTTTAACTGATTTATGAATTCGGTTTGCCGACTCCTCAATGGTGCTAATCCCATATCGTTGCTTACAAATATCCGCAAACTTCATATCGGGACCACCCCAACTAAATGGACGACCACCGACTACAGTTAAATTCAAAGCTGGAAAATCCAACTTGCTATAACCAACATGGGTGTCGCCTAATAAATCAAGTTGTTCCTGCACCCAATCTTCCTGTGTGCGGTCATAAGGACATTTTTTCCGCCCCCATTCCGTACCAGAATACCAGGCATCGTGATTACCCATCACAACCGCTTTGGGGATATCGAGAGATGCGACTTTTCGCACCACATCCACCGACTCATTCCCAAAATCCCCAACAAACAGTACCAATTGCACTCCCAGCGATCGTAGCGCAATGCCATCTTCCTCTTCCCACTGGTCGTGAACATCTCCTACTACAGCAATTTTTATCATTGTTGAATTCGTTTTCTTGCCATCTGTCTCCAGCATAGGACTCCTCAACGGAATTTTGGCATAAGTGAATATCTTGTTGGTTGTTAATGGTTAATTATTCAGATGAGCAAAATCCCCATCCTGGGATTCTCAAAGTAGTAGTAGAGCGCCCCGAACTTCCCTTCTCCCGTTCTTTACATTTTCAACAAAAAATATCTGCTCAAATGGTTTTACTCTTTACTTATTTTTGGTAAAAAATACTATAATTAGTTTTATAACAACAATACCCATACTTACAGCTAATCATAGCCAAGTCCTCAAGATTCCTCGAAAGCACAGGAAGGAAGATTGGGAATAATCAGGTATTGCCTGTCAGCAAAAGACTTTAGATTTTTTGGAATAATTTAGGTAACGCCAAACTGTGTTTATAACTGCACTACCTCAACGTGAAAATACCCAACCGGGTGCATTACCAGTAGATTTATTTGATGCGATCGCAACTCTAAAAAAAGAACTTAACGCGGTCATTTTAGCGCATTATTATCAAGAGCCAGATATTCAAGATATTGCTGATTTTATTGGAGATTCGCTACAACTAGCTAGAGCAGCAGCCCAAACAAATGCTGATGTTATCGTCTTTGCCGGAGTACATTTTATGGCAGAGACGGCAAAAATTCTCAATCCAGAAAAGTTGGTACTTTTACCAGATTTAAATGCTGGATGTTCCCTGGCTGATACTTGCCCACCCCAAGAATTTGCTGCCTTTAAAGCTGCACATCCTGGACATTTGGTAATTTCTTACATCAATTGCTCCGCCGAAATTAAGGCGATGAGCGATATTATTTGTACTAGTTCCAATGCTGTAAAAATTGTCGAGCAGATACCCAAAGAACAACCAATTATTTTTGCACCAGACCGCAATTTAGGTCGCTATGTGATACAGAAGACAGGGCGCGACATGGTACTGTGGCAGGGAAGTTGTATTGTGCATGAAACTTTCTCCGAAAAGAAAATTGTTCAGTTAAAAATAGCACATCCAGAAGCGGAAATTATTGCCCATCCTGAATGTGAGGAAAGTGTATTACGTCATGCTGATTACATTGGTTCAACTGCGGCTTTATTGAAGTATTGTCAGTTAAGCGCAAGTCCTGAATTTATTGTTGCTACGGAGCCGGGAATTATTCACCAAATGCAAAAGGCAGCAGCAAATAAACAATTTATTCCTGCGCCACCGGAAAATGATTGTAATTGCAATGAGTGTCCGTTTATGCGGTTGAATACTTTGGAAAAGTTGTATTTGGCAATGAAGAATCGGACTCCAGAAATTACTATGAGTGAGGAGATTCGCTTGGCTGCATTGCTTCCAATGCAAAAGATGTTGGAGATGAGTTTGTAAATTAAGCTGATGTGCAGCTAAATTATATAAGTCAAAAGCGCAAAATACTTGTAGTGTGGAGAGGAGTTTCCGGGGAGATGTTCTTCACGGAAAACTCCGGGGCATCTTGCCCGCGTCTTATATACAAATTAGATGTGTTGTAGCTTATCAGCGCAAAAATAAATGATGTGTTGACATTTTTGCGATCGCCTCCCTAAAAATTATGTTTCTTAGCCAAGATTTCGACCAATGCTTTGAGTGTTATTACTCATTGACAAATGAACTATAACTTAAATTATTGTTTATACGTGCAACTGGCGATTTGATTGGGAATGGTGCGTTGCGCTCTGGTGACAGCACCCTAATTTTATACTTTATTTCATCCACATTCCAAAGATAACTGGCTTGGAGTAAGGCTTGATTTGTGTGATTGCCAACAGTTGCACATGCTTCCTGGGAAAGGGACAATTTATCTTTAAATAAAATTAATACTGAATACTTAAGTATTAAATTATATTGGATAGTGATTGTTAATACTTTTGAAAGTATTAATCTATGGAAGTCAAAAAACTTCAGCACCAGCAGTTAAAAAACGCAATCACTTAAATTCAATGACTTAAAATTTTACCTCTTAAATAATACTTTTGTACCACAGACAAACAATCAAAACCTCAAATCAAAAATCCCCATGACCCTTCCCAGTCCTGGTAGCGTCTTAGCTACGTTAACAGAAATGACTCAGGTGAATCGCACTCACGCACTGTTGCGGCGTGTGAAAGACCTTTCGGTGACAGAGTTTGTTTGCTTACTTGATTTTATTACCGCCGAATTTCAACAATTTTTGAGGGCAATTGAATTAATCAATAATGAAGCCCTAGAAACAATGTTAGAAAAGGTTTTGGAGGCGATTACTCTCAAAATCGGTCAAATTCTCCAAGCTGAACACACGACAATTTTTTTAGTTGACCATGATAAAGGTCAATTATGGTCAAAAATTCTTCAAGAAAATATCCATAAACCTTTAGAAATTCGCACTCCAATTAATGTTGGAATTCCCGGACATGTGGCAAGTACAGGCAAATGCTTGAATATTCCCGACACAAGTATTCATCCCCTATTTAGCCCAGAACTAGAAAAACAAATGGGCTACAAAATGAATAATATTTTGTGCATGCCTGTTTTAAGTAGTAAAAACCAGACTGTTGCGGTTGTTCAACTAGCAAATAAAACAGGAGATAATCCCTTTGACCAAGAAGATGAAAGACGATTTCGAGACTTTGCGGCATCAATCGGAATTATTTTAGAAAGTTGTCAATCATTTTATGTGGCAGCACGCAATCAAAGAGGAGCAACAGCATTATTAAGGGCAACTCAAACCCTAGGTCAAAGTTTAGATTTAGAGGTGACTTTACAGATAGTCATGGAACAAGCTCGAATCTTAATGCAAGCTGACCGGAGTACCCTATTTTTGCACCGTAAGGAGATGGGAGAATTATGGACAAAAATAGCTGCTGTTGATGACAATAACGAGATGGAAATTCGCATTCCTTCAAATCGGGGAATTGTGGGTTATGTAGCATCAACAGGGGAAGCATTGAATATTCCTGATGCTTACAAAGACCCGCGTTTTGACCCCAATACTGATCAAAAAACTGGATATTTAACACGCAATATTTTGTGTTTACCTGTATTTAATTCTGCAAATGAATTAATTGGCGTGACACAGTTAATTAATAAACAGCAGGGTAGTTTTACTGCATCAGATGAAGAGTTCATGCGAGCCTTTAATATTCAAGCGGGAATTGCCCTGGAAAATGCTCGTTTGTTTGAAAATGTTTTGTTAGAAAAGCAGTATCAAAAAGATATTTTACAAAGTCTTTCCGATGCAGTAATTTCCACTGATATGGGAGGGAGAATTGTCACAATCAATGATGCGGCATTGGAGTTATTAGGATGTCCTCTTGGCGAACCAGATGAAAAGCAAAATAAGACATTGTGGGAACAAAATTTAATTGGGCGCTTGGTGTGGGAAATAATACCAATCGAAAATTTACAACTCCGATTAGAAGATAGCTTAAAAACTGGTGCTAGGCATTATGTACCCGAACAAACCCTGATGGTAGGAATTTGTTACTTACTAGAAACAGATGGGCAAATTGACAAAGTTAATCTGCGCGAGACTAACCTAGAAAATAGTAACCAAGACAATACAGCAAAAATACCACATCCAATTTTAGTAGTTCGCGATCGCCATCAAAGCAACAAGTTTATTCCTTGGAATCAACTGCTGACACCTGCGGCTCAATTGATTGAGGAAAAACAAGTTCAGCAAATCGAACGTAGCATGAATCTGACTGTTAACCCCTTGACAAACCCTGAAGGTGGGGTTCGTGGTGGATTGGTGGTATTGGAAGATATTAGCCGCGAAAAACGGATGAAAACCACCATGTATCGGTATTTAACTCCCCACGTCGCCGAACAGGTGATGGCTTTGGGGGAAGATGCTTTGATGGTAGGGGAACGGAAGGAAGTCACAATCTTATTTTCGGATATCAGAGGCTACACCACCCTGACGGAAAATCTCGGTGCGGCTGAGGTGGTATCCCTACTCAATCAATATTTTGAAACGATGGTGGAAGCTGTTTTCAACCATGAAGGCACTTTAGATAAATTTATTGGTGATGCTTTAATGGCAGTATTTGGCGCGCCATTGCCACTTACCGAAAATCATGCTTGGAAGGCAGTACAATCAGCCTTAGACATGCGACAACGCCTAGATGAATTTAATCAAAGACGGATTGTTCAAGAACAACCCCAAATTCATATCGGGATTGGTTTGAGTTCAGGGGAAGTGGTTTCGGGTAATATTGGTTCCCACAAACGTATGGACTATACCGTCATTGGCGATGGCGTAAATTTGAGTTCGCGTTTGGAGTCTGTCACCAAAGAATATGGCTGCGATATTGTCTTAAGTGAATTTACATACCAACTTTGTAGCGATCGCATTTGGGTGCGTCAACTGGATAAAATTCGTGTTAAAGGCAAACACCAAGCTGTGAATATATATGAATTAATCGGCGATCGCAATACACCACTAGACGCAGATACCCAAGAATTTCTCTCACATTACCATAGCGGACGCTCTGCACTGGCATTACACAACTTCTCAGGCGCAATTCTCTGCTTTGAAGCTGCCAAAAAAATTAGACCTAATGACCAAGCGTTGAATATTCACCTCGAACGCGCCCACAATTACCTGATACAGCCACCTCCAGATTCTTGGGATGGAGTATGGACTATGAGTATTAAGTAGTGTGTGGGGTATTAATGGAAAATTGTTAATGACTCATTTGACTGTGCTTTTATTCTTGATCAACACTTCCATCTTCTCCAAACGGATTCTCACCTATTTTCAATTCCTTCTTAGTACGTTTTAATTGTTTCCACAGCACTTTCACTTGTTCGTAGGCTTCTTCTGGGGTAATTTTTCCAGATGTCTCTAAGCTACAAATAATACTGATGCGTTGGGCAAATTCTTGTAGATTAGCGTTAAATACCAGGTTCTCTGGTTTTACTTGACCGTAGTAACGACCACGAGGATAGAGAAATTCATCTTTGTCCACTTTTTGCTCTCTCCACTGAAAAAATTTGTGTAAAAACTCTATGAATTTGACAAACTTAGAACAATAAATTTTGATATGTTGACATACTTTTGCGGAAATCCTATCTAAGTTTTAGTTGATAAAATTCTGATTTAATTTTACCTATACTTAACTTTACCTGTATTCTAAATACACCAGATTGTAGCTTGGCGAAGTACATAAATTCTCAACCCATCATGAGGAAACCCTCCCAGCATTTTCGGACTACTCTGTATAATACTAGTTAAAAAGCAAACAAAAAAATTGACAGAATATTATCCCCGCAAATATTTAAAAAATCCCAGTTTTCCGGGATTCCGTGCATGAAAATTGCATGATTGCCAACAATATTTAATCTTTTCTAGAGTGATTTTCGCTATTAAATAAAGACTTGCAAAGGTCAATAATATTTGCCGATTCTCTGGAGGTACTTTCTGGAATAGCGCCCAGGAAGAATATAATTGCTCGACTCGCAACCAGCGATCGCCTGTATCATCTTGGTGACAACTGGTGGTGCAAATGTAATTTAAATTACTAATTTTCCAGATTAACATTGCTGATGCTAGTGGCAGTCTGCTGGGCTGAATTTTGTCAAAAAAGCATTATTACTATGACTTGAGAGATAAATTTCCGGAGATTATTTTCCCCTTCCGGAGGTTGATTGGGTTAATGATCGCGAATAAGAACGTAACTAAAGATAAAATGGTTAAGCCTAAAAGCATCAAACTTGCCCCTCGCCCAAAAATAATTTCTCATCATGTCAGTTTATTCCAGATTATACGAAGGCAAAGCTAAAGTAATCTACTCTACGGAAGACCCAGAAATCTTGCTAGCCGATTTCAAAGACGACGCGACTGCCTTTAATGCTCAGAAGCGTGGAAGTATAGTTGGCAAGGGAAACATCAACTGTATCATTTCCAGCAAGCTGTTTCAAGAATTAGAAACATTAGGAGTAAAAACACACTACATAGATAGTCCGACACCAAACCAAATGCGTGTGAAGGCAGTTAAAATTGTGCCCACAGAGGTTGTAGTGCGAAATATTGCCGCCGGCAGCTTATGTCAACAAACTGGGTTGCCATTGGGGACATTACTCAAGCAACCATTAGTGGAGTTTTATTATAAGAATGATCAGTTAGGTGATCCGCTTTTAACACGCGATCGCTTACTATTACTCGAATTAGCAACGCCGGAACAAGTGGATGAAATTACCCATCTAGCATTGCAAATCAATCAATTTTTAATTAACTTTTTTCAGCGATGCGACATCACCCTAGTGGACTTTAAACTAGAGTTTGGTTTGGACTCACAACAGCAAATTTTGTTGGCAGACGAAATTAGTCCCGACACCTGCCGCTTGTGGGACACATCCGCAGTCAATGACCCGGAACGGCGGGTACTGGATAAAGACCGCTTCCGTAAGGATATGGGAAATGTAGAAAATGCTTATCAGGAGGTTTTAAATCGCGTACTCAAAGCAGTAGAGAGTCATAATTAATGAGTTTTATTACTGTCTGTTATTTGTCCTGAAATTCAAAAGCAGGCAAGAATCCGTTGGAAGGTTTATGCTAATAAGTCATTCGTGATTTGACCTGGCTATTGGTGATTTTCAGCTTTGTACTTGGTTAGAGTTGACTATTGACTTCTAACTCAATGAACATTGAGAATGACCAATGCCAAATGCCAAATCCCCGATGACCTACTGATGACTAGTTTGTGATGGTGTGTGGACGTGAAGAGGAACTTAAAAAAAATGCGCTTATCTCCCGTTTTGGCAACAGTGGTGGCGATCGCTGCCCCTTTAGGTACCCTGAGTGCCAATGCCCAAACTTCGCCAAAATCGCTGCAAAATCCCCAGGAAACAACAGAAGTGGCGACAGAAGTTGAAGTTGAAGAGGCAAACACAAATGCAAATAACAACCCAGAACATCAAGTTGTTGCCGTTTTCCCCGCAGCATCCACTTTAAAAACAATACCCGCATCGGCAAAAGCTGCCACAGTCGTAAAAACAGCCCAAAATCAACAACCAAACTCACCTGGGACAACTGAACCTGGCACATTTCCCGGTTCACCAACCGATGCACCGACTCCAGTGCTACCGCAAAATCCCAGTGAATCCCCGGAAAACCCAACATCGACCCCACAATTCGAGAATCAAGTTCCGGAAAGCCCTGCGATCAGACAGCAACAAGCACCAACTCCACTACAGACAACACCTTTACCAAATGGAGAGCAGAACCAACCAGTTCAACCACAACCTGCGCCATTGCCACCAACCATCAATGCACCCGCAGACGAACAGTCATCTCCATCACCTCAGTTCAGCCCCGGAATTAATCAACCCAATACCACCCCAGAAGCCGCAGAACCTCGTGTTCTTGTCTCCGAAGTGGTAATTACACCCCAAAGCGGACAGCTAGCTTCAGAACTGGAAGACGAAGCATATCGAGTAATTCGCACCCAAGCTGGACGGACAACAACGCGATCGCAACTTCAAGAAGATATTAATGCCATCTTCGCTACGGGCTTCTTCTCGAATGTGCAAGCAGTGCCAGAAGATACACCATTGGGTGTGCGCGTTAGCTTTGTTGTGCAGCCAAACCCAGTTCTGAGCAAGGTTGAAATCGAAGCAAATCCCGGTACTGATGTCAAGTCAGTGTTACCAGCTACTGCTGTAGATGAAATATTTAAAGAGCAATACGGCAGAATCCTCAACCTGCGCGAATTACAAGAAAATATCAAAAAATTAAGCAAGCGCTATCAAGACCAAGGTTTTGTACTTGCCAACGTCATTGGCGCACCGAAAGTATCCGAAAATGGTGTTGTCACCCTGCAAGTCGCTGAAGGTGTGGTGGAAAACGTGCGTGTGCGCTTCCGGAGTAAGGAAGGAGAGGACACCGACGAAAAAGGGCAACCAATTCGGGGCAGAACGCAAAACTACATTATCACCCGCGAACTTGAACTCAAATCAGGCAGCGTATTTAACCGAAATACAGTCCAAAGAGACTTGCAAAGGGTTGCCGGCTTAGGCTTATTTGAAGACGTGAATGTTTCCCTAGACCCAGGAAATGACCCCAGCAAAGTTGATGTTGTCGTCAATGTCGTCGAACGTAATAGTGGTTCCATTGCCGCAGGTGCAGGTATTAGTTCGGCGAGTGGACTTTTTGGTACCATTAGCTATCAACAGCAAAACCTAGGTGGTCGAAACCAGAAACTAGGGGCAGAATTACAAGTCGGTCAACGGGAATTACTATTTGACGTACGCTTTACTGACCCCTGGATTGCGGGCGACCCTTACCGAACCTCCTACACAGTTAACGCTTTCCGCCGTCAATCAATTTCCTTAATTTTTGATGGCAAAGACGATAATATCGAAACTTTCGACTTTAATAAACCCAACGAAGACGGCGATCGCCCCCGTGTTACCCGTACAGGTGGCGGTGTCACCTTCACTCGTCCGCTATCGAAAAACCCCTTCAAAGCCTCCGAATGGATCGCCTCCGCCGGATTACAATACCAGCGAGTTGCCACCCTTGATTCCGACGGAGACATCCGCAAAGTCGGACGAATCAATCAAGACCCAAATACAGAAGTAGACCTAAGTGCTTCCGGGGAAGGGCGTGACGACTTACTACTTGTGCAGTTAGGAGCATCACGCGATCGCCGTAACAATCCTTTACAACCCACAAGTGGTTCATTGCTACGTTTTGGCGTAGACCAATCAGTACCCGTCGGACTGGGAAATATTTTCCTAACTCGTTTACGTGGTAGCTATAGCTACTATATTCCCGTGAAATTTACCAATTTCACTAAAGGGAAAGGAGCGCAAGCCTTAGCATTTAACCTCCAAGCTGGAACAATTTTAGGAGATTTACCTCCCTACGAAGCCTTTTCTTTAGGTGGCAGTAACTCCGTGCGTGGTTACGAAGAAGGTGCTTTAAGTAGCGGTCGCAGCTACGTCCAAGCTTCGGTAGAGTATCGCTTCCCAGTTTTCTCCATAGTGAGCGGCGCACTCTTCTTTGACTTAGGTAGCGACTTGGGAACAACAACAAGACCAGCCGAAGTGCTGAATAAAAATGGTACTGGCTACGGTTATGGTTTAGGTGTGCGCGTCCAATCACCTCTCGGTCCCATCCGTATCGATTACGGTATCAACGATGACGGAGACAGCCGGATTAACTTTGGTATCGGTGAAAGATTCTAAAGGGCAATTCGTGATTTGTCCCGACTCTTTCCCCCCTAAACCTTTTCCTTCCCCTTGCCGAAAATGCCACAACATACTTTAGCCGCCGAAATTGTCCATACAGGAGTCGGACTTCATAGCGGTAATACTACCAAGGTTCGCATCCTCCCAGCACCACCTCAAAGTGGGCGCTATTTTGTGCGGGTAGATTTACCAGCAGCACCAATGATTCCGGCACAAGTTGCAGCTGTGAGCCATACTGTACTTTCCACCCAGTTGGGTACAGAGGTTCACATTCGCACAGTCGAACATCTTTTAGCTAGTTTAGCCGCTATGGGTGTAGACAATGCCAGGATTGAAATCGACGGCGCAGAAGTCCCCCTACTCGACGGTTCGGCAAAAATATGGGCTGAAAGTATTGCGGAAGTAGGCTTAGTTCCACAGGCAGTAGCCGATGACGCAAAGGTTCTGGAGATTCGGGAACCAATTTGGGTAAAACATGAAGATGCCTTTGTCTGCGCCATGCCCGCCGCCGAAACTCGCTTTAGCTATGGTATTGATTTTGACTTACCTGCGATCGCCAATCAATGGTACAGTTGGGCAATACGACCGAAATCGGACAAAATTGATAGTAGTTTCATGACCGAAATTGCTCCTGCCCGAACTTTTGGACTGCTGCACCAAATTGAATACTTGCAAAAATCAGGGTTAATCAAGGGTGGAAGCTTGGATAACGCACTTGTTTGCGGACAAGAGGGGTGGCTAAATCCACCATTGAGATTTGCAAATGAGCCAGTCCGTCATAAAATCTTGGATTTAGTAGGAGATTTGAGTTTATTAGGGAATTTTCCCCTCGCTCACTTCTTAGCGTACAAAGCCAGTCATAATTTACATATCCAACTGGCACAGAAAATTTTGGATTTGGTCGTTGTTTAGCGGTTAATTAGGAAAAATAGCCCATAACTAACCATCAACTAATCATCAAAAATCCAAAATTCTGAAATTCCAATATCCAAAATCTCAAGATTGTTCTATGTCGTCAACAGTTACAGAACCGAAAACAACTGAAGCCTTATCAGAAAATGCCTCTACTCCAGTGACCGAAAACAAAAAAACTTTCAATATCGAAGAAATTCAAAAACTTTTACCACACCGCTATCCCTTTGCCTTGGTGGATAAAATTATTGATTTTGTCCCCGGTAAAAGTGCAGTTGGCGTCAAAAATGTTACCTTTAATGAGCCGCATTTTCAAGGGCATTTCCCCGGAAAACCAATTATGCCAGGAGTGCTAATTGTGGAAGCAATGGCACAGGTTGGCGGTGTCGTAATGACACAAGTACATGAATTGGAGGGAGGGCTGTTCCTGTTTGCTGGTATCGATAAAGTCCGTTTTCGTCGTCAGGTTGTACCAGGCGATCAGCTGGTAATGACGGTGGAACTGTTGTGGGTAAAACAGCGTCGTTTCGGTAAGATGCGAGCTATTGCCGAGGTTGACGGTCAACTTGCTTGTGAAGGCGAACTGATGTTTTCACTAGTAACCTGATGTTTTTATTCAATGGTGAGGGTACGTTACAGTTGTGCCCTGATTAAATCCAGAAATGGATACCAGTAAAACCAGTTAACTGCAACTTATATTGTAAAATCTGTAGAATTTCTCAAAAATCTCAACTCTTTACGCCCTCACACGCTGTGTTGCTTAACCGACACATTGGCTACGGATTACTGAAATATTCAGCCCGCTTACTGTTCTGGAGATGGACCCTTGAAGACGCTTATTCATCCTACTGCTGTAATTCATCCTGATGCGGAACTCCACCCTACAGTACAAGTTGGTGCCTATGCTGTGATTGGAGGGCATGTGAAAGTAGGTCCCGAAACTGTTATTGGTGCCCATGTGGTACTGGACGGTTTAACTGAAATTGGGGCGCGAAATCAGATTTATCCCGGCGCTGTCATTGGCACGGAACCGCAAGACCTTAAATACGCTGGTGAACCTAGTTGGGTTAAGATTGGCGACAACAATTTAATTCGTGAGTATGTGACGATAAATCGCGCTACTGGAGCCGGTGAAGCCACAATTGTCGGTAATGGTAATCTGTTAATGGCTTACGTACATGTCGGTCACAATTGCATTATTGAAGACTCCGTAATCATTGCTAATTCTGTAGCGTTAGCAGGTCATATCTACATTGAGGCGCGTGCCAGACTCAGTGGAGTTTTAGGCGTGCATCAATTTGTACATATTGGCAGGCACGCAATGGTGGGAGGAATGGCAAGAATTGATCGCGATGTACCTCCATATATGACGGTGGAAGGAAATCCTTCACGAGTGAGAACTCTCAACTTAATTGGACTCAAGCGTGCTGGTTTCCCCATTGATGAGTTGCAAAATTTGAAAAAAGCCTTCCGCATTCTTTATCGTTCCAACTTGATGTTTAAGGATGCTTTAGATCAAATAGAGTTGCTTGGTGATACCGAGCATTTATTGCACTTACGTCGTTTTTTGTTACTCTCACAAATGCCAGGACGACGTGGTTTGATTCCTGGTAAGGGTAAAGTTGTTAGTGGGAATGATGATTAAGTTCGATTTTGGATTTTGGATTTCGGATTTTGAAGCTAGTGCTACTTTGTTGGCAAGTGGTTCAATTTTCAGTTATTTGCTTGTGTTCCCAGATATTAGCTATTAACTATGTAATTACCCATTAGCAAAAATTCCTAAATCTAGAATCTAAAATCTAAAATCTAAAAAATACAATATATACACAACAATAGCTTCCCGTTTACTGAATATGTTGTGGAAAGGTAGGATCATAATAATTTGTAACGATACAAATGACACAATATAGGAACACGGAGACACGGAGATTTATGTGTCGCAATATTTTGGAGAAGCGGTATCAACTGAAATCTAAAAATTCAATAATTCAATAATGCGGATATTTATTAGCACTGGCGAAGTATCGGGCGATTTACAGGGTTCGCTTTTGATTGCTGCACTTCAGCGTCAAGCTACAACTGTGGGGCAAGAATTAGAAATTGTGGCGCTCGGTGGCGAAAAGATGGCTGCTGCTGGCGCAAGTTTATTGGGGAATACGACCAGAATTTCGTCGTTTGGTTTACTGGAAGCGTTGCCCTACATTTTACCCACTCTACAAATCCAGCGACAAGCAATTAAGTATCTTCAACAAAACCCACCTGATATAGTGGTACTAATAGATTATATGGGACCCAATTTAGCGATCGCCAATTATCTACGTCGCCATTCTCCGCAGATTCCAATTGTGTATTATATTGCGCCTCAAGTTTGGGTATCATCTTTGACAACTGGCGATACACAAAAAATTATTGATGTTAGCAACAAACTTTTAGCTATTTTTCCGGCAGAAGCCCGTTTTTTTGCAGAAAAGCAAGCAAATGTAACTTGGGTTGGACATCCACTACTGGATAGAATGGAGGAATTTCCCAGTCGAGAAGTGGCAAGGGGAAATTTGGGAATCGCTGAGAATACAATTAATATTGCTTTATTACCTGCTTCACGCCCACAAGAATTAAAATATCTCATGCCTGTGATGTTTCAAACAGCGAAATTGCTGCAAGAGAAACTACCACAAGTGCATTTTTGGATTCCCCTTTCCCTGGAATTTTACCGAAACAAAGTTGAGCAATCACTACAAGAATACGGATTACAAGCAACTATAATTTCTGGACAGCAAAAAGAAGTGCTTGCTGCTGCCGATTTAGCAATTACTAAATGCGGCACAGTCAATTTAGAACTAGGACTATTGCAAGTACCACAAGTTGTCTTGTATCGTCTTCACCCATTCACCTATTGGGTAGCAACAAAAATCCTCAAAGTAACTTTTCCCTTTGCTTCTCCAGTCAATTTGATGGTGATGAAAGAGATTGTCTCAGAATTTATCCAAGAACAAGCAACGCCCGAAAATCTCACCCAAGCAGCAATGGAATTGCTCTTAAACCCAGAACGCAAACAGCAAATGCAAGCAAATTATCGAGAAATGCGGGAAAATATGGGAGAAGTAGGAGTATGCGATCGCGCTGCATCGGAAATTTTTCAACTAATGCAGACTGGCACAAATAACTATCTGGTTAAAAAATTTGAAAAGCCTTGAAAATAAAGCCTTGTTCCCTTCTAGCTTGAAAACAAAATTAACGAGCAAATCATGCTTTTTATGCATGGTTCCTTTAGCTAATTCCGCCATTTTAAATGGTAGCTTCATTTCCGTCGAACTGTACTAGGGATGTGGTAGCTGCTTTTGAGGATATTGTTGGTCTGAATGGGGTAAATATAAACCATCAAAATAGCATAAATTTTGAATATTGGAGGATAAACATCATGAAATCAGGTATCTATAGGACTCCGATTTGATTTCTGACAAAGAATACGAGAAACTGTGGAGGGGTACATCTGTCTAACAGCGAACAATGACTAATCAGCATCACCAAAAAGCTATCACCGAATTACAGGTAACAGGGGAAAAATCATGAAATTTCTAGCATCATTATTGATCGTCACTCTTTTTTCTTTCACATCAATTACTACTGCATTGCCAGTGCAAGCAGACATCATTATTAATACTCAACCTAGGCTAATTATTGCCCAAAGTCCAACTCCCGTTACCTACATGACTCGGAAAAGTGCCGATGAGATTGTCACTCAGATTCAAGAAGGAGAATTCTTTTTTAGGGGAACTCTTCGGAGAACCCAAGGTAACACATTTATAGGTGAGGATCAGCAGGTTCGTGTGATGTATGATCTCGGAACGAGTCAAGTTGTCGTGATTAACAAAAAAACTGGGACTGAATATTACAACTATGTATTTTCTATGGCAGATGAAGGGAAACTATAGACTATAGCTTCATTTAACCAGAGTAAGGAATGGGGATTAAATAAATTACAAAAGTAGGGTGCTGTTAGCGGAGTTTAACGCACCATTCCCAACCAAATTGGAAGTTGTAGGTTATTAAATTCTCATTCCTAAGTAAGTAGTCCAACCTGTGAATTAATAGTTCGTTTAGTGACGACTTCCAACTAAAAAAATATCCCATCACTGAGTTAGCAGAAAGAACAGAGGAAAAAGAGACTGAATCATCCTCTTCACCCTGAAAATTGGATAATTTAATAATTTTTGGAAGTCCCTTAGTTAAAGTTAAAGCTCATGATCAAAAGAAAAAACTGGAGGAAATAGATTGTGTATAAGTTCATGAAATTTGGTGCTATTGCGACTGGAATCGTACTCATTGCGACTATGCCTGTTTTCGCCCACCAAAGCACCCCTGCTCTACTGTCAGCTTGCAAGAACCGTGCTGCAACTGCCTATGGGGTGTCACCCCGTCGAATCTCCGTCAAGTTTGAAGGACATCGTGTAGACGGAACTCACGCGGTAAACTTCACATATACAACACGCAAAGTTATCTATACTGGACAGTGTTCTTTCAACGCTCGCGGAAACAGGATTGTTAAATTCGTCAAGAATCGCCCGTACTCGCGTGTTGATGAGGGTGCACTTTAAACCGACGGACATCCAACACCTTTGTCGAAGGTTATGCAAGCAGCAATTCTCAATTTAGGGTTTCATGACATTGGGATCATTGTACCAAGTGTAGTTGATAATTCTTAACAAATCTGTAGTTCGCTGAAATGCCGTAAAACTGTTCCAAAATGAGAATTGCTGGCTGCGTGGTGGCTCCTGGGGCAACAATCTGAAGCATTGCCACACTGCGTTTCGTATGAAGGGCGATCGCGACATTGGGAACTACAGGATTGGGTTTCGGGTTGTGTGTGTTCTCCCCAGCACTCTTCGATTTGTCAGAACTGATAAATGGGAATTTATCGGGCGTACTGAAGAGTCCAGACTTATTCCAGCGATAGAAGTAATTCTGTCCGAATATAAAACTGAGTTGGATAGCTTGGTAGGTTGGAAAACCGAAGACTTATCCAACTTAATTATAATAATTGAGATTTTTAGCTATTTCTTACACCATTTCACGAAAAATCTGATACAGATGTAAATCCTGAAAGCTTTGCTGCATCTAAGTTTTTTAATTGCGTTAGCGAAGCTCTTCCGAAGGAAGCATTGCGTAGCTTTAGCTTCTCGCTCTGCGAGTATTGCGAATTGTGAATTGGTATTACACCACGCGAAAAAAATGCAGAAGTCAGGTTCCTCCCCCACGTAAAATCTTCAACTCAGTACGACTAACCCAGTAAGCCGATTTCTCACACTACCCCATGTCCAATCCATTAAAAATTATTTTAGATACCGATCCAGGTGGTGATGATATTTTTGCACTACTCTGGATTTTAAGTTTGGTACAAAAAGGTTTGATTGAGTTAGTTGCCATCACCACAGCCGAGGGTAATGTTAATGCAAATACGACCTTTACATGTGCAAGTCAAGTATTAGGATTAACAGGATTTGCACACATTGAAATTGGTAAAGGAGTGACATCTACAACAGCAAATATTGAAGATGCCGCTTATATTCACGGTATCGATGGTATGGGTGGTTTAGCTGCTACTTTGCCATCGGCTAAACATGAATATGCCACTGCGCCTAGCTCTGATGACGTAATTATTGACAAATTAAATGCTTATCCAGGGGAAATAACTTTAGTTGCGATCGCTCCTTTAACTAATCTAGCAGCAGCCGAAATCAAATCTCCTGGTATCCTCAAACAAGCTAAAGAAATTGTAGTCATGGGAGGTGCTTTTCAAGTACCGGGAAATGTCACATCTCAGACTGAGTTTAATATTGGTTTTAATGTTGATGCTGCCCAGATTGTTTTTCACAGTCGGAATGATATTGTCATATTGCCGTTAGATATTACTAGTCAATTAATATTTTCTCCAGAAATGGTACAGGAAATATGTCAAGCTAATGCTCATCATCAACTTGCTAAATTTATCCTGGAACTCAATAATTTTCTTGTCGAAACTTCATTAATTTACCGTCAGACTGAAGGCAAAAAAGGATTTTTAGTTCACGATGCCGCCACAATCGCTTATCTTTTTTACCCAGAAACATTATTTTTACAACGTGCAAAAGTAGAAGTAGAAACCCAAGGCAAATTTACTAAAGGTCAAACAATATTTGACAAGCGACATAATGCAAAAATCAATCCCAATGCATGGGTAGCAGTGCAAGTAGATGCGGCAAATTTATTGGCTGTTTTAGTCGAAGATTTGAAATCTTTACTGCTTCATGGTAATTAAAAAGATTCCTGATTAATCTCAACTAGCCAGGAATCTGATGCGTGACAAATTAATTAATAAAATTCTCAAAACTACTTACAAAACCTTAGATAATTCTAAAAATGAAAGGATAGCGGAAAGGCTCATCAGGTTGGCTCAAACAATGTAACAATGCCATAATAGTTAGACCCCAATGAATAGCAAATCCTAGTGCGACAACAGGGAAGAATAAAATTCCCCCAAGACCAAATGTAATAAAAGAGATAATACCCAGGGGAACACCAATTACAGTCGCCCAGAACCAAACATTAAAGTGAAAATTAATCGACTCTTTCGCATTACTTTTAACAACTGGGTCATCGGAAATTATACTAATTATAATTGGGACACCAATTGAAAATAATGTAGTGCTAAAGAAAATTGCCCCATGACATAGGGCAGATAGCAATTTACGTTTATCGGAATCAAATGAAGTTTGCATCCTATCTCCTCAGTGATTTGTTTTGGTGTTGATATTCTTGACTTTGCTTTCTTGCCTTTATTGTAACGATTGTAAACCGAAACTGAGTACAGAAGTTTACCGTACTCCACTAGTTATCAAGTATCTGCTTTAAATAGCTTAATTTTAGATGTGATTTGGTGACTTTCAGGATAGGGTTTTCCGAACTAGTACGTCAAGGCAAAAGGTAAAAGGCAAAAGGCAAAAGGTAAAAGGCAAAAGGTAAAAGGCAAAAGGCAAAAGGCAAAAGGCAAAAGGCAAAAGGCAAAAGGCAAAAGGTAAAAGGTAAAAGGTAAAAGAAAGAAAGAAAGCTAATATTCTTAGCCTTTCAACAACTTTATAGGTACGGAGTAGCTTCTTGCAGGCTATGTTAGCTTCATTTCCGCCGAACTTTACTAGTAATAGGATTTATGTATTTTGTGATATTGAGAATTACTAAATTGTGGGATGATTTGTTCATCACTTTTATGTTTGTGCAAACTGCAAATTTTATGCTCTTGAATTTGAATTTGAATATGAAATTTAAAAATTAAGTTTCTTACACTCTTATTTTCCTTACATATGAGTGAGACAAATTCATCCCTTTATCCAGCATCATTTGATTATTTGCTCTTGGTGGTAAAAATCGTCGTAAACATCATTAACATGCCGCCAACAAGAATTACGATCGCAATAACTCCTGTGACTAAATCTAACGTACTTTCATCGACAGCCATTCGTTCTCTTCCTCAGTCTCAAGGTACTTTCATTAAGGATATCAGGATTGGAGAAGAGGGAGAAACCAGCAGAGGTGGAGAGGACTCCATATTCCTCCCCTACGCCCAAGCTTCCTCTATCCCCTAATAATCCACGCCGCGTTTGAGTTCCACCCCTTGGTTCGCGTAGTGCTTATGACAGTAGACTTCGGAATGTATGCTTGCTAAATCAAAGTATGCGGGTTGGTTTTGACAACGACCTGTGATGATAACTTCCGTGTCACGAGGTTTGCGTAGTAACACTTGAACAATTGGTTCTACAGGTAATAATTCTAAATCAACTGTGGGGTTGAGTTCGTCGAGGATGATAGTTTTATACAATCCTGAAGCGATCGCAGTTTTGGCAATTTCCCAACCGCGTTCCGCTTCGACATAATCAAGTTCTTGGCGGGAGTTACGCCACACAATCGCATCACGCCCACAGCGCTGATGATCGACTACTTCCGGATAGGATTGCTGTAAAGCTGCGATCGCAGCATCTTCGGTATATCCGCTTCCACCTTTGAGCCATTGCATTATCAGTACACGAGTAGAACCTGGATGATTTATACCACGACCAATCGCTTGTAATGCTTTCCCTAAAGCACTTGTGGATTTACCTTTACCTGCGCCAGTGTAAATTTCAATACCTTTTAAACCCTGAAGTTGAGCGCCTTCATGATGGTGAGGCTTCATTTCCGAATGTAAATCAGCAATATCGAGGAGTTTTTGCGGCGCTGCACGTCCTGTGGCAATAACTTCTAATTCAGGAGATTTCGATTTCAGAGTCTTAACTACTTCATCAATATCGAGCAAACCTAAATCGAGAATGGGGTTAATTTCATCCAGAACCACAACTGAGTATAAATTGGAAGCAATAGCACCTTTGGCGACATCCCAGCCGCGTGCAGCCTCTTCACGATCAAAATTAGTGATACCATTAACATCAAAAAATTCATCCCTTCCGGTACGAACCTGATCGATGAGATGGGGAAAGCCACTTTGTAAAGCTGCGATCGCGCCATCTTCATCGTAGTCTCGTTCTGGTCCCTTGAGAAACCGTAGTAACAAAACACGATTAGAATTATTTTTCGTATTGATTCCTAAACCAATTGAGCGCAAAACCACACCCAATGCTGCTTGAGACTTGCCTTTCCCCGCGCCATCATAAACATGGATTTGCCCTGTAATTCTTTGTTGGCGCACTTGGGCTGTGCGAATACCGATGCCGTTCCTTGTCATCTTCCCAAAAGCTCTAATGTGGCAGTCTTACATCTTAGCTAAGGTTTTGTACCATCAGGAACAGAATATCTTGAGTTACTGCTAATAAATTTTATACCAGCAGAGATTATATAAGAAATGATACATAATCAATGAGGATGTTAGATGCTTGGGAAACGCTATAAGGGGAGCAGGGGGAATAGGAAATAGGTCTAGTTTCAAAATTGGATCATTTATTTTTTGCAAGACCCTTAAAAATA
>NZ_JAYGHN010000014.1:0-148955 GCF_034931845.1 Calothrix sp. UHCC 0171 | reverse complement strand
TGAAATCATAATTTTATTGAATTTATCAAAAATATATTCAACAAGATGCTATATTCCTCAAACTAATTATAGATTTACCGAAAAGCTGGGTTTAAAGCTCCGTCCTTCTAGTAGTTCGCCAACCCCGAATTGACGGGTTGAGATTGACTAGGATTGCCTAACTACTTAGCACAGTGTAACGCACCATTTAATATTCGCTTAGAATTGTAGGTTATTACCTTCCCGTTCCTAAAGGTCATGTATTAACCAAGGAGAAGGCGTATCCTCACTTATAATACTGTCGTTGTGCTTCATAAGGCATAAAATGGTTAAGGATAAAGCAAGAGACAATTGAAATGAAAATAGATTTCAGCAATATAGATTTCAGCAGTGTAGACACATCTTCGCTTGAGACTGAAGAAGAATTTCGTCAAGAAGCTAAAAGATTATTGCCTGCCGCATTACTCAAAGTAGGTGAAGCTGTTGCTGAAAACACTTGGGAAGAATTACAGAAAAATCTTGCCAAAGCAGGTACAAAAGTAAAAACTTCAGCAAGTGAAAAGCGCCAGTTTGTCCGCGAAACAATCAAAAATTATCAACGCAGTGCTAGTAGTAGAGAAAGGCAAGAATTAGAAGATTATATAGTTGAAATATTACGTAACTCTTAATTGATATCAGAATCCGGCTCGATTTATCTTCGCGTAGTCTCCACTTGCGCTGAAAAAATTATATTGTAGTAACACACCAAATCTTGATGAATGGTGTGTTGCCTTTCATTAAACATATCCAGCTTCGGCGCATCACCAGATATCCAAAGGTGATAAAAATGCCTGTCACTCATGAACTATAGCATTTTTATACAATTGAGAGGCTTACATCTCACTTCTTCCCTCCATATTGTTACATTCTTTTACGGTAATTCCACTGATGTCGGTTTGGCAATGTGAGGTAATCCCCAACCTAATTTTTCCCGCAAGATTCGGAAAAATTCGTGTGGTTGCAGGCGTACAAACTTTGCTGGATAATGCGATCGCTCTAAATATACTCTATCGTCAGGTAAAACATAGCACCCCGCATTCCCATCCACCACCATGACTAAGCGCGGTGTATTCACAGGATAAATATTTACTGGTTCATTATTTGGGAATACCAAAGCCCTAGAAGCCAACGAATGTGGACAAATTGGGACTAACTGCAACACAGGTACACCAGGAATAATTACCGGACCACCAGCGCTGAGTGAATAAGCCGTCGAACCAGTGGGAGTGGAAATGATGATCCCATCCGCAGCAATATCAATCGGGCAGTGACGACCGATCGCAATCTCAAAATGACACATCGAAGTCAGTGGTTCCCGATGTAAAGTCATTTCATTGAGACACAAGGCTTCCCACAAAAGATTATCTTGGCGAAATACCTTGACTGCGAGCATTGTCCGCTCTTCAATTTCATAATCACCAGCAACCAACTTCTCGATCGCTTGAGGCAATTGGTTCAAATAGGCTTCAGTTAAAAAACCCATATGACCAGTATTTACCCCCAACAAGGGAATCCCGCAAGGAGCAACCAAGCGCGAAGCGGCAAGTACAGTCCCATCTCCCCCTAATACCACTGCGAATTTCATCTCAGAGTCAAAACCAGGGGGTGTGAGACCATCAATAGGGGTGTGACAAACGGGGCTATTAGGATTGGAATAGCCCAACATCCCACCGACTCCAACTGTGAGAAATACTTCCCAACCAAAGGCGGTGAGCTTGTCCTTAATCTCGATAGCGACACGTTTCGCTATCGGCTTTACGTCGTTATAAATAATGCCTGCTTTCGGCACACTCAAATATCCAATTCTTCTCAGCGATGCTTTGTAATTATGTTAATACTTGCACATTTTTGAGCAAGTAGTTACCAATTCTTGATTATTGGTTATTGGTTAAATGGTGATTGTTATTATGATTGGTTACTGGTTATTTGTCTTTATCCATCCTCCATGTCCAAGTCTACCCATTGCCCAATACCCAATCAAGACTAACTATTAACTTTCTTAAAGGGACTGCGTTTAGTTTGCGGTTTTTTGCTTTTAGATTTATTTTTCTCGTAGTCTAGTTCTTTAAGTTTTTTCATAATGCGGTTAAAGTATTCTTGGAAGTAGCTTTCCAGGGTTGTGGTTTCGCTCACATCAAAGCCAAAGACGCTATATACCTCATCCATCGCCGCATTCAGAGGTTTGCCACTTGCTAATACTTCAGTAAATGCCAATCTGTCAGCAACATTCCAGCCCCACTGGAAAAAGCGTAGACTGTGACGTACTGCTCGCAATAAATTTATTGGCATTCTCGTAACTCGAGCATTTTTGCCAGATAGCCGTTCGCAGACAGCGATGATTTCTTCGGCACTCCAAGCGCGAGTTCCCACCAAAGGAAATGTTTTTTTCTCTGTTTCGGGAACTTTTAAAGCACGAACGGCAAATTTAGCAATATCTTGGGTATCCATATAAGCAATCGGAGATGATTCTCCTGTCACCCAAACTGGCTGTCCTTCCAAAATCGGAATCCCGTATTGACCGATTAAACCTTGCATGAAGCCAGCTAACTGTAAAATGGTGTAATTTAAACCCGATTCTGCCAAAAACGATTCGGTACACCGCTTAATTTCCATGAGCGGGACTTCAGGATATTTATGAGCATCTAAAATTGAAAAGAATATATAGCGTTCTACACCTGCTGCTTTTGCGGCTTGGATGAGTTCTACTTTTCCATCCCAGTCAACTCGCTTGATACTGAGGGAGTCTGTAGGACGGGCTGTTGCGGCATCGATGATGGCGGTTACACCTTCGAGGGCACGTTCAACTGTATCGGGGTAACATAAATCGCCTCCAACCAGTTCGGCTCCCCATTCTTTCAGAAATGCGGCTCTCTTCGCACTCCGAACTAGACAGCGCACCTTATACCCCTCATCGATAGCACGACGAGCCACTTGTCTTCCCAAGGTGCCAGTGGCACCGACTATTAATATTGTCATGGGGGTTTGTTACGAAACTTAAAGTTTTATTAATAGAATATTATCAGAATTTAACAGTACCAGCCAAAGATGGCAATTTTTTTAACTTTCGTTTTTCAGTTTTTATGGGTGCTGAGTGCTGTAAGTCCTAGTTGCCATTTTGGGAGCCGGTGAAGAAAGTGCCGATGCAGGGTGTGATGAGGGATGAGTTATAAGTGTTATGACTTGGGGTTTTGTCTAAATTACTTGGCACTTTCTCAACGACTTAGGACACCCTGCAATTAGTAAGGGACGGCACTATATACCCAGCACTTTCGACTCAGGATTTCTGAGATTACTCTTCTTCTGCGCCTTGGATTTTTAGCAATAATTGACCTAGACCCCAGCCTACGAAGATTAAGCTGAAAGGTAGTAATGCTGCGCTTAAAAGTTCACCACTCATTAGTTAATAGTCCTTGGAGAAATGTTTATTTAAATTAAGTCTATCAGAGGTGGGAAGGTGAAAAGGGCGAAGCCGGAAAGGGACATCTATAAAAATCAGGATTGATAAAATTAGGATTTATGTCAGAGACAACATTGGCAAAAACAGTGGTATCACCCCCCCGTTTAGTGATAACCTTGGGCGACCCCGCAGGAATAGGGGCTGAGGTAATTTTCAAGGCTTTGGCTGATTCCCAGTTGCGAGATAAATTTGATTTGACGATCGCAGGTAGTCGAGATTTGCTTGTGGATAGCTACATGCGTCTGAAAGCATTTTGTAATGTCAATGCACTTGCAGAACCAGATGATTTAAATATCTTGGATGTCAACTTAGATTCTCTCACCCTCAAAAATGTAACTTTAGGAGCAGGGAATGCAGCCAGTGGTGCCGCGAGTTTCGCCTATATGGAATGTGCGATCGCTCGAACTATGGCGGGTGAATTTGATGCGATCGTTACAGCACCAATTGCTAAATCAGCTTGGAAAGCGGCGGGTTATGACTATCCCGGACAAACGGAACTGCTAGCGGAAAAATCCCATTCTCCGCGTGTGGGGATGTTATTTGTGGCTCGTTCTCCCCATACAGGTTGGTTACTTCGCACTTTATTGGCTACTACACATATACCTTTATGTCAAGTATCCCAGGTATTAACACCGGAATTAATGACACAAAAACTCGATTTGCTAGAGGAATGTCTGGAAAATGACTTTGGCATCGACAAGGGGAGAATTGCGATCGCGGGGCTAAATCCCCACAGTGGAGAGCAGGGGCAGTTAGGCAGGGAAGAAATAGATTGGTTAATTCCTTGGTTGGAACAGGAGCGTCGCCATCGACCCAATTTACATTTAGATGGGTTGATTCCTCCCGACACCATGTGGGTGAAACCTGGTCAAGCTTGGTTTGGTGGTAATCATCAAATCCAAAATCCAGCCGATGCGTATTTAGCACTTTATCACGACCAAGGTTTAATTCCAGTCAAATTAATGGCTTTTGACCGTGCGGTCAACACTTCAATTGGTTTACCTTTTGTGCGTACTTCTCCCGATCATGGGACTGCGTTTGATATTGCGGGTAAGGGGATTGCTGAGGCGACAAGTATGAAAGCTGCGATCGATTTGGCGGGTTTGCTGTCAGAGAAAAGAAGGCAAAGAAAAAGCAATTAGTGGAATTGATGATTGGGTTGAAAAACTCACAACTTCCCACTAAATATTGAGAATTTTTATTACCAAATTCGTTCTAGATTGAGGACAAAACCCAATAAAACATTTTCCCCGGAAAGAGTTTGTGGTGATTGTAAAACTTCCACTTCTTGTTCGGGACGGTATATTTCTACTTCCTGTTTTTTTCTGTTAATCAACCAACCCAAACGGCATCCATTTGACATATACTCTTGCATTTTTTGCTGAGTTTTAATCAAACTATCACTAGGGGAAAGTATCTCAATTACAAAATCTGGACATAGGGGAATAAATTTTTCTTTTTCTTCTTCAGTCAAAGCATCCCAACGAGATTTTTCGAGCCAAGAAACATCAGGAGAGCGATCGGCTCCATTTGGTAAAGTATATCCAGTCGAAGAATCAAAAACCTCGCCCAATTGATTCTGCTCGTTCCATGATGCTACCTGAAGAATTAGATTCACATTACTTCTTCCAGTTCCTCCTCCCGTTGGTGGCATAATAATCAACTCTCCTTGGGCATTGCGTTCTAATTTTAAATCGGGATTTTCTGCACATAATTGATAAAACTGCTCTCTTGTCAGTTTAATTAGAGAATTAAGTTTGAGTGTAAGTGCTGTCATACCGTTTTTTGTTGACCGACTCTGAAAACAAAAGGGGCTAAATTTAAGTTAGTCCCTTTTGCGGAAATTGTTAATTAAGCTTTGCCATGAAACTGCAAAAATAACTTACAGCTTCAACACAACCCCATACAGTTAAATATCTAAATCCATCAGATTGAGTTTAGAACCATATGTCTCAATAAACTCACGCCTTGGTTGTACGCGATCGCCCATTAAGATGGTAAATATCCGGTCTGCTTCGGCTGCGTCCTCGATTTCCACTTGTTTGAGGGTGCGGCTTTCGGGATTCATGGTTGTATCCCAAAGTTGCTGAGGCATCATTTCCCCCAACCCTTTAAAACGCTGAATGCTGTAATTAGCATTCTCAGGGAACTGAGCAATAATTCGGTCTTTTTCGCGATCGCTATAGCAATAGCTTGCAGTGCGTCCCCGTTCAATTTTATACAGTGGTGGACAAGCAATGTAAATAAAGCCTTGCTCGATTAAAGCCCGTTGGTAACGATAGAAAAAGGTGAGTAACAAGGTTCTAATGTGAGCGCCATCAACGTCTGCATCAGTCATAATGACAATCCGGTGATATCGCAATTGCGAACTATCAAACTCTTCACCCTTAACCCCCAAACCTAAAGCCGCAATCAGCGACTGGACTTCATTATTTTTGTAGATTTTGGCATCATCGGTTTTTTCGATGTTCAAAATCTTACCGCGTAATGGCAGTATCGCTTGGAAGCGTCTGTCTCGACCTTGTTTGGCGGAACCGCCCGCAGAATCACCTTCCACGAGATATATTTCAGATTCTCTCGGGTCGCGAGAACTGCAATCTGCTAGTTTTCCTGGTAGCGGAGATGACTCCAACACTGACTTTCTGCGGACAAGCTCGCGGGCATGACGGGCTGCTTCGGCGGCTTTAAATGCTTGGATGGCTTTATCTAAAATTGCATCAGCAATGTTGGGGTGAAATTCCAAATATTCGGTGAGAGTTTCCCCCACAAAGGAATCGACAATCCCGCGAACTTCGGTGTTACCTAGCTTGGTTTTGGTTTGTCCTTCAAATTCTGGGTCAGGAACTTTGACGGAAATTACCGCAGTTAAACCTTCGCGAACGTTTTCCCCACTCAGATTTGGTTCATTTTCCTTAATTTTATTCCGCTTGCGAGCGATTACATTCATCGTCCGCGTCAATACCGCCTTCAAACCTTCGAGGTGAGTCCCACCATCAACGGTACGAATATTATTGGCAAAACCTAAAACATTATCGGAGTAAGCGTCAGTACACCATTGCAATGCAACTTCGACTTGAACATTGTTACGTTCCCCTTGAACGAAAATAATTTCTTCGTGCAAAGGTTGTTTATCCGCGTTCATGTAGGCAATATACTCGCGAATACCACCTTTATATTCGTAGGTTTCAACCTTTGGAGTATCGCTTTTAATAACCTCTAGACGATTATCTGTAAAAGTAATTTTGACACCTGCATTTAAATATGCTAATTCCCGCAGGCGACCAGCTAAAGTAATGTAATCAAATTCTGTACCTGTCGTAAAAATAGTGTCATCTGGCTTAAATTGTACGGCTGTTCCAGTCCGGGCTTCTTTTAAAGGCTGGGCTTTTAAATCGCCTTGAGGAATACCACGTTCGTAGCGCTGGGTATGTACCTTTTTATCCCGCCAAACTGTGACATCCAGCCACTCGGATAAGCCATTCACAACCGACACGCCAACCCCGTGCAGTCCTCCGGATACCTTATACCCACCACCTCCGAACTTACCACCAGCCCCCAACACAGTAAGTACAGTTTCCAATGCTGATTTACCTGTTTTGGTATGCGTGTCAACAGGAATACCTCGACCGTCATCTTGTACCCGACAAGACCCGTCGGGGTTGAGTTCTATCTCGACATTGGTACAATGACCCGCCAAAGCTTCATCAATGGAATTATCCACCACCTCATATACCAAGTGGTGAAGTCCCCGCGAGCCGGTGGAACCGATATACATCCCCGGTCGTTTGCGGACGTGTTCCAGACCTTCCAGAACTTGAATCTGTTCGGCACTGTAACTACTCGTCATGAAAATTCTCCTGATGCATGGGGGTGAAGTCGCAAAAATAGCGATAAAGTCAAAAACACTCCAAGATTCTAGCACAAAAGCCTTAGTGACGACCACAGGGCAATTTAAAGCTAGATTTATTTGGGGGATATATCCTTCTTAGTTTGTCCTACAGATTGCCTTAAGATTTGTACTTTTGGGAATAGTCGGGGAAATAAATATGTTGACAGGAGTGATGGTTAATAGTCTTGATGCCAAATTTTGAAGTCAGGATCATGATTTGGTGACTATTGGGGTTGTGACATCTGTGAATAATAAGCGATTGAGTTGGTTTGCTTGGTTATTTATAGGGTTAGGGAAGAAAATATTTTCTGAATCCCTGTATCCGCCAATTCTTCTCTAGTTGCACCCGCAAGTTTTGGATAGAGTACAAGTACGGAAATAATTTTAGTTAAACCAATAGATATATATCCCCATGAGACATTACCATGCTTTGGGTATTTTCGCTAGTTTTTCCCAAAAAGCTTTTTTAATGCTGATGTCTCCCTATCTTCGCATTGGTTTATTGTAATTATTGAGGCGAACCTGACATGATTCCGATAAAATTAATTGCCTCTGATAAAATCATGTCCAATTCCCAATCATGCCCAAACTCATAGTTATATGTGGTGCAACAGCGACAGGCAAATCTGGTTTAGCTTTGGAAATTGCTACGCGACTAAATACAGTAATTCTCAGTGCTGATTCACGACAGGTTTACCGGGAATTTGATATTGGTACAGCAAAACCAAGCTCAACCGAACAAAAATTGGTTCCCCATTATCTAATAGATATCTGCGAACCGACAGAAACAATGACTGTTGCTGACTATCAGGATGCGGCAAGGATATTAATTGAGGGCAAGGGGGAAGAAGACAGGGAGAGTAGTAGAGAATCTATGTCCCCACTTCTCTTAGTGGGTGGCACTGGTTTATACATAAAATCGATTGTGCGAGGGATGAGAATACCCAGAGTTGCGCCGAATTATGAACTGCGATCGCATTTAGAATCTTTGAGCGCATCTTGGGGTCAAATTCACCTATATGAGATATTACAACAAGTTGACCCAAAAGCTGCTGTAAAAATTCATCCCCATGACTCTATACGGACTTTACGTGCCTTAGAGGTGTATTATATTACGGGAATTCCTATTTCTGCACAGCAGGGAGAAAATCCACCAAATTACCCTATTTTCCAAATTGGATTGGATTGCGAACCTACACATCTGACTCAACGGATTGCTCAACGTACAGAAAAGATGCTTCAAGATGGTTTTGTTGAGGAAGTGGCTTATTTATGTGGGAAATTTGGCGAGGAATTACCGTTGTTAAACACGTTGGGATATCAAGAAATACGTCAATATTTAGCTAGAGAAATTGACTTAGAAAAAGCGAAGGAATTAACCATACTGCATACACGACAATTTGCGAAACGTCAGCGTACTTGGTTTCGAGCCTATCCAGAAATCGAATGGTTTGATGTCGAGAATAGTAATTTATTAGAACAAGTATGGCAACAAATCGAAAATTTTCTCCAAATATGAAAAATTGAATTATTTGGAGATGTAATTAATTTCTAGATAGTAGTGTTAACTAGAATAAGTAGGTCGGTTTTAAAAATTGTCATTATAACAAGACAGGAGGCAGAGGGCAGAAGGGAAGAGGGTTTTAGGTAACTTTACTTTTCGTTATATACTACTCTGCGAGAAGCCGCTCCGCGTCTACGGTTTATTTGCACTGTTCTACTTAACTTCAATTATTATGAGCGAAATAATATTACTGATATCTGTGGGTTTGAATATTATCTTTTTCTGCGTGACATTTATTTTCATTCAGAAAAAAGGTGGCTTTTACTATTTCAACAAGAAAATATTCAATACATTCAGAAATCAATCAGAAATATTTAATATTTATAATCCACCTAACTACATTCATAAAAAAAGCCAGTACGAACTCCTACCTAAACCAAATAACTGCATTATATTTTTGGGTGATAGCATTACTGATGAGGGAGAATGGTCTGAATTATTATTAAGTTCCCACATTAAATCGAATATTCTCAATCGAGGTATTTCTGGTGATACAACCGAGCGAATCCTAGGAAGAATTGACACAATTATTGCCGCGCAACCACAACAAATATATTTAATGGTTGGGATTAATGATTTCGTCATGATTCACAAATCTGTAGGAGCAACCATAAATACATATAGGCAAATTCTCACTAAAATTCAAAATTCAATTCCCACCACACAAGTTTTCATTCAAAGCATTTTACCTGTCAATAATCATATTTCTTTGTATTGGGAAGATAATCAAAAAATAGTTAATCTAAATTCACAGTTACAGGAATTAGCAGCAGAATTTAAATATGAATACATCGATATACATTCATGCTTGACCGATTCTGAACTGCAATTAGATGCAACATATACCTCCGATGGTTTGCATCTAAATGGAAAAGCTTATTTAATTTGGTCGGAAATCATCAAACGCAGGGCGTTACAAAATTAAAATTATCTAGAACGACTATTGACTGGAAAGTAGCTAAACGAGACAACAATAGGGGTGAGACCCTGTATGGGTCTCACACCGTAGAGCATTCTGAACATTTTGCTTAGAATGGTGCTTGCTTATACCTGATAACAATAGCGCCAGCTTTTGCACCGTATTTACTGGCGCTTTTATTTTAGCTGTTTATCCTAAATATTAAAGATGTGCTTTACCCCGTAGAGGTATGACACCTGTAGGGGGTAAGGTTTAGTTGATGTGAATTGAAATTGCATCATCAGAACTCATGCCCATTGCAAAACCTAATGTATCTGTTTCTTCAGAGTTATGATTAACCTTCCCATCCCCATATTTATTGCTGAGGGGTATAACCCTCAACCAATCTAGATTGTGCGAGTTTATAATTACCTTTTTTGAGCAAAGCTAAGTATTATCTGACACTTCACACTTAATCAATCTGCCAAATTGGAATTTCAATTCTTGAACTTGTAGCAACTAAAAAGATTGGTATGGAAGACTTTTTTATGTCAGCTACTTGTATCATAAAATACTGCTGCGTTTTGCTATAAATTCACGAAAATAGGAGAATATACTCAATGATTCGTAATCATAAAAAGCCATTGGGATTTGGTTGGCTTGGCTGTAAAAATAATCATTCTCGTTGCTCAATATGTTGCGTGATTCCGCCATACATGTTGGAAAAAGTAGCAATTAACGGTACTGAGACTCAACGTGATTGGGCTTTCCACGCTCTCAATCTTTCATCTGAGTTTCGTGGGCGACGCAAAGCTGTGGGTAGTGTCAATTTTGCAATTTCCCCTGGGGAGAAACGACGGACAATCTACGATGCGGGAACTAGTCAATCACTTCCTGGTAAACTGGTACGTGGAGAAGGAGACCCACCTAGCAGTGATGAAGCGGTGAATGAAGCTTATGATTCGGCTGGTGCGACTTTTGATTTCTTTTTAGAGATATTCGATCGCAATTCGATTGATAATAGGGGATTACGGCTAGACTCGACGGTACACTATGGTTTGAACTACGATAACGCTTTTTGGAATGGCGACCAAATGGTTTATGGTGATGGGGATGGGGAGTTATTCGAGCGTTTTACTAAGTGTATTGATGTTATTGCCCATGAGCTAACCCATGGTATTACCCAATATGAAGCTGGCTTGATTTATTCTGGCGAGTCGGGTGCTTTGAATGAGTCGATGTCGGATGTTTTTGGGGCGTTGGTGAAGCAGTGGGTTAAAAAACAAACCGCAGAACAAGCTGATTGGATTATTGGTGAAGGGCTATTTACAGAAAAAGTCAAGGGTGTTGGTATCCGTTCCATGAAGGAGCCAGGAACAGCATATGATGACCCAGTATTAGGGAAAGATATCCAACCAGCACATTACAAAGACATTTATGTCGGCTTCAAAGATAACGGTGGGGTACATATTAATTCCGGTATTGCTAACCGAGCCTTTTATCTAGCGGCGATGGAAATTGGTGGTTATGCTTGGGAGAAAGCAGGTAAAATTTGGTACATGGCATTATGCGATCGCTTGCGTTCTGGTTCCAATTTTCAACGAGCTGCATCTATTATTATTAAAGTTGCTGGTGAAATCTACGGTGAGGGCAGTAATGAGCAAAAAGCCGTTCAAAATGCTTGGCAACAGGTTGGAGTCTCTGTAAGTTAAATCAATCATGAATTGTAGATTATGAATGATTTAACCTGGGATAATTCATGATTTACAATTCACGATTTTACCGCCATCTAGAGATGTTACATGCCCTGTCTCTACTGTTTTTCTCTGAGCTAAACTGTATTAATTTATAATTCGTAATTTTTATAATTATATATGCTCGTTTTTCTTTAACTAAGAGATAATATAATTGTTCTCTCAAGCTTTCTTGTTCTTTAAAAAACATAATATGCGAGTGTATCTAGAGCGAACTGGTGGTTTTGCGGGCATGTCGAGAACGACTAAAGTTGATACGGCGGATATATCTCAAGATACTGCCAAGCAACTTCCACAACTTTTGCAAGAATCTGATTTTTTCAATTTACCTGCCTATATTGATTCTCCCTCACCCAAACCTGACAGATTTAACTACATGTTAACGGTTGAAGATGATGGCAAAAGCCATACAGTCAGCGTTGGTGAATCAGCAGTTCCCGAAAGCTTGAAAGCACTGATAAACTGGGTTAATAGTACAGCGAGAACTGAGGTTTAATTTTGGCTGCTATCGATATTCGATATAAAGATAATCATTAATTCTAATTATAGCAATCCTAGATAATTTGCTAACAACATTTTTACAGAGGCAACCACAAAAAATACGGAGAAAACAGAGTACAGAGAAGAGATATTTTTGCGGTTTAAGTGCAGAACAACGACTATGCCTGAACTCCCTGCTATTGGCGGAGTACACAAATAATTTAGGACTGCTAGATTAAGCAATAACCATGGAAATTTGACTATTAACTGTTAGATAATACATCCCAAGCTGTACCTTTATAACCATATTGGAATATCTCTGGATGTAATATTTCTGCAAGAATTTCTACGGATTCCACTAATCTTGGTCCCGGTCGGTTAAAGTATGCATTACCATCAGTAATGTAAACTTTACCACTTTGACTTGCATGTAATTTTTCCCATTCAGGAGTATTGGTTAATATTTTTGCCTCTTGACGGGTACGGTTTAAATCAAAGCCACAAGGCATAAAAATGATCGCATCTGGATTACTGGCAAGCAAATTTTCCAATTTAAACTGTGTCGAATGTTCTCCAACTTCACCAAATAAAGGTTTTCCACCTGCTATGTGAACTAATTCCGGAACCCAATTGGCAGCCATCATCAGGGGTTCTGTCCATTCAATACATGCGACAGATAGGATTTCATTCTTTGCTAGTCCCTTGGTGCGATGTTCAACAATTTTCACCCGTGCTTCTAAATTTTCTAAAACTTTGACTACATCTACCCCAAAAGCATTTCCCATCCGTTCAATATCACCCCAAACATCTTGGAGGATATTGGGTTGCAAGGAAATAATTTTGGGCGCTCCTTGGGTAAGTTTTGCCACTGCTTTTTCAACTTCTGCAAAACTAACCGCACATACTTCACATTGATCTTGAGTCACAATATGGGTAGGTTGTAATTTTTCGAGAACATCACTTCTAATCTCATAGATACTCAACGCATTTTGTAACAAATCATTAACTTTGTTGTGGATTTCGCCACTTGGTGCATTGCTATCTAGTCTTGCTTGAGTACAAACCGGGCGATTTTGGATATCTTCAGGATAATCGCATTCGTGCGATCGCCCAATAATTTTGTCAGTGAGTCCAAGTACAGCTAAAATCTCTGTACCGCTAGGTATTAAGGAAACTATTCTTACCTCATTGTCGTTCATGGCTATCCCTCTACAGCAGCTGCTACAACTTAATTGTGACAAACTTCAACTGTTTATATATCTTTCTTGAGAAAGGGAGAGGGAAAAGGGTAGGAAGATAAGAAAAATCAGCGAGATAAGGGAGATTTGGAAGATTGGGGAAACTGTATCAATTACCGAATGCATTGCTGTTTGCTAGTCGCAATATCAACAAAGCTGAAAAGGTGGCTTTGGAGAAGAGTGATGCTAGTTTTAGGGAAGCACTCGATAATGCACTCAGTTTCCTGTATTGCGTCGATGAATTTGCGGATGTGCTGACAGCTTTGCAAACACAATCTCTATCGATTGATGTCATTATTTGGGATTTATCTGGGCAAGATACTAGCGATTTTCAGCAAATAACTCGCATTCATTTGCTGTTCCCGAATATTCCCATTCTCGTTGTCAGTAACCGGGATGATGAGGCAACAGTCATACAAGCCATTGAAGCTGGTGGCGATGAATATTTAATTAAATGTCAAATCACTCCTAAAATATTGCATCACAGCTTGTTGCGTGCAGTGACACGATGTCAGCGTCAATCTCAACAGCATCATCCCCATCTCACGGCTAACAGTACAGATGTATTGCTACCCCCAGCAACTAATTATGAAGCATTACGTCAGAGTGAAGCCCAATTTCGGGCAATTTTTGAACGCTCTTCGATTGGGATTGGACTTGTGGATATGGAAGCGCGGATTGTTGATGTGAATCCGTCTTTTTGCGAAATCTTAGGATACAGCAGTTCAGAACTGTCAGGAAAGCGTTTTACTAATTATGTGGTTGAGGAACGAGTCACTGCTGATTTTAAGCTATATCGTCAATTGGTGACAAAAAGAAAAGAAAGTTTTGAGATGGAACGACAGTTTATCCATAAAAATGGTAGTTTCGTTTGGACTAATTTAAGTATTTCGCTGATTTTAGATACTGACGAGATTGGCAAGTTTTTTTTAATTTTGCTTGAGGATATTACTGAAAGAAAACGTCATGAATTAAAGATGCAAGAAAGTAAAGAAGCCGCCGAAGCTGGTAGTAGAGCCAAGAGTGCTTTTTTAGCAACGATGAGCCACGAATTACGAACACCATTGAATGCAATCATGGGTTTGTCACAATTATTGCAGCAGCAAATGGCAGGATATTTGAATGACAAGCAGCAAGAGTATGTGAATTGTATTTACACCAGTGGCGAACATTTACTGGCATTAATCGATGATATTTTGGATTTATCTAAGGTGGAGGCGGGCAAAGAGGACTTACATTTAGTGACTTTGCCAGTGCGAGATTTATGTAGTAATGTAATTGCAACAGTGAGCGATCGCGCAAACGAAAAAGGGTTAGAACTTGTCGTTGAAATCGCCGAAAATGTGGAGATTTGTATTGCTGATGAGCGACGACTGAAGCAGATGCTGCTCAATTTACTCACAAATGCGATTAAGTTTACTCAAGTTGGCAAAGTATTGTTAGAAGTTAAAAATACAGAACTCGGAATAAATTTTATTGTTACGGATACTGGTATTGGTATTGCTAGTGAAGATTTTCAATTATTATTTGAACCCTTTAAACAACTTGATAGCCAACTCAATCGTCAGTATGAAGGAACAGGTTTAGGTTTGGCGCTAACAAGAAAACTGGCAAGATTACACGGTGGAGATGTCACGATAGAATCGACTTTAGGATTGGGTAGCAAGTTCACTATCCTATTACCACATCCAGAAATAATTAAAAATAGAGAATTTCACAGCAATATTACAGTTGAAAATTCCGAACATCACATATCTAATTCATTACCTGTAAATTCTCATGCTACCATTAAACGTATTTTATTAGTAGAAGATGACGAAAGTACAGCCCTTTTACTCCAAGATTATTTACAAACAATCGGTTATGAAGTTGATTTAATGGTGAGTGCAGAGCGGTTTTTAGAACGAATCCGTGACTACAAGCCCAATTTAATCTTGCTGGACATCCAAATCGGAAATATTAGCGGGTTAGAGATACTCACAACCTTGCGAAAACAGCGAGATATGCAAGAATTACCTATAATTACAATGATACCAATAGGTATGAGTGATACTCCTAAAAAAAGTGGCGATCGCCAACGTGATAAATTTATAAAAGCAGGTGCAACTGATTGTTTAAGCAAACCTATTGGGATATTTCAATTAGAATTAGTGTTAATTAAATATTTGGGTTAATTTTAATTATTAATTAATATACCCGACTTCCGATAAAGACAGAAGTCGGGTACATTGATTTTCACGTTAGCAAAACTGCCTACAAGTTTGTTGCTACAAGTTTGTCGGCGAATCACCGGACGGCGGCATTTTGCCATATGTGGAAGCTTCAGCAAATCCAGCAGTACCAGCTTCTTTTAAGAAACCACTGTAAGCCTCCATTCCATGTTCACCAATATCCAAACCTTCAATTTCTTCAGCAGCAGTCACACGAATACCTAAGGTAGCTTTGAGTGCTAACCAAAAGATGCTGCTGAAAATAACTGTCACCACACCAACGGTGACAACACCAATCAACTGAGTAATCAATTGGTCAATTCCACCACCTGCTAATAATCCTTTGACGGGACCAGCACCTTCCCCATACCAGGAATATACACCAGGACCAACTGACCATAAACCAACTGCCAGCGTACCAAAGACACCACAGACAAGGTGTACAGAAGTTGCACCAACGGGATCATCAATACCGATACGGTCAAAAAATGTCACAGAAAAGACAACAATCACACCAGCGATTAAACCGATCGCAAAAGCACCATTGAGGGTAACGTAAGCGCAGGGTGCGGTAATGGCAACTAAACCTGCCAAAATACCATTAATAATCATCGAAAGATCGGGTTTACCCAAATACAACCAAGCTGTAACAGTGGCGGCAATACCACCAATAGCTGCTGCCAAGTTAGTAGTTAAAGCAATGTGGGTAATGGCTCCTGGATCGGCAGCCATGACAGAACCGGGGTTGAAACCAAACCAGCCCAACCAGAGAATCAAGCAACCCAAAGTTGCAATACTCATATTGTGACCGGGCATGGCAACGATTTGTCCATCTTGGTACTTACCAATCCGGGGACCAAGAAATATCGCTCCCATCAATGCTGCCCAACCACCAACCGAGTGAACGACAGTAGAACCAGCAAAATCCCAAAATCCTCTCTCAGCAAGCCAACCCGCACCCCAAACCCAATGTCCGGTGATGGGATAGGCAATACCTACGAGTAAAAGACTGAAAATTAAGAAGTCAATCAATTTAATTCTTTCGGCGACTGCACCCGATACAATTGTCGCGGCTGTACCTGCAAACGCAAGCTGGAAGAGAAATTTCCCAAACAAAGGGACACCAGCCCATTTCAGTGAACTGAAGATGCCTGTGTAAGCATCATTGGTTGCAGGACTGTTATCTGTACCTTGGAGGAAAAATCCGTTCAAGCCGATGAAGGGATTACCATCGCCAAACATTAATCCAAAACCGATCGCCCAAAATGCAACTGTTGCTAAGGCAAATACAATCAGGTTTTTGGCAAGGACGTTAACGGCATTTTTCTGACGACAGAATCCGGTTTCTAACATGCAAAAGCCGGCATTCATAAAAAATACCAAAAATGCCGCCAGTGCTACCCAAAGGGTATCCAGGGCAATTTTTAGTTCGGCTGTGGTTGGTCCTGCGGATGGTGTTTGCGCGACTGCTGTATAACCCCATGCCAGAACAATTATTGCTGCGAGGGGAATACTTGCTTGCCAAGTTGGAGACAAACCTTTGATGTTGTCAAATAATCTCCAAGCGATCGCACTGTATTTTGAAAAATTTATTGAAGAAGTTGCCGAGCGGCGACTTCTTCTTTTCCATTTCTGGGTTTGCTTCAGTTTTAACATCGTCCTCTCGACAATACTTAACCAGAACAAGCTTTAAACATCATTAATCAAAGTTATCAACTAACCCCCTCAGCGAGACATTTTTGGTTTTGATTTTCAAAGCCTTAATCTCTTGACTCAGGTGGCAAATTCTCATTTTTCTGCAAACAAAATGCATCAAATTAGAAATTTGACTAAATCTGGTTCGCTGATTTGCGATCGCAAAATTTAGGTTAATTCTTTCTTAAGACTTTATTATGATGTTATTTTTCAAACAGTCAAGTCTTCTTCACTGAGTCTTCAACAATTTTTGATTATTACTGTCAGTAAGACCTGGGAAAGTTTTGCTGTTTGGTATCAAAATATTCACCAACATATAAAGACAAATATACATTCTGGAAGATGCAATTTGTCTTTTGAAAATTACAACTGGTGAGTCTATAGGTCAGAACATCAAGAATTGCCTGACTTTTATCTAAAATTTCACCTATCTTGCTCTTGACTTTACATATCTAAAGTGTGGTTAGTTCAAATTAAGAACAGTTAACATTTTCATGTTTTGACGAAATTAGAATAATTTTCATTAAAAACACGAATAAATTATTTTGATTGTGTATTTTCAATACCTGGAAGTTCTGTAACAGCTAATACAGTTTTTCTCGTTGCGAATTTGCGATACATCGTTGCAAACAAGTATTATCACTTGAATTGTTTGCTGTGTCAGAATTCCCTAACTTTAGCCGCAATCAAAATTAATTTTGTTAATTTTTTTAATCTTGAACTGATTCAACTGATATCTAACCTTCATCTTCTAGATCGATTAAGTGTAGATTTAGACGTGGGTGGTTAGTGATTCGCCAACTCTGAATTGACGGGTTGAGGTTGACTTGGAGAGAGGGAGACGGGAGACGCGGAGAATTTTGTCCCGGCAAAGTGACTTTGGTGAACTAATAGTTTCCTCAGTCACCTGTGTCTGCTCGCGGGGTGGGCTGAATATAAAAATATAAAACAGAGAAATGATACAACTAAATGTTATTGACCAAGTCAATCTTCACATTACTTTTACTACCTCTTAGGGTTGAGAACTGCGATTTCTTAACCCCAAAAATATTGAGATTTCTGTATATAATACTACATATCTTTTAAATAGTTTTGATATCCAATCTCTTCAAGTTTTGACTGTTTAACCATGACAGATTGCTGTAAATCTTGGCGATATTTCTGTACTTTTACAAGTAAATCTGGTTGATGGGTAGCAATAATTTGTACAGCCAAAAGACCAGCATTTTTGGCATTGCCAATGGCAACAGTCGCAACTGGAATACCTGCGGGCATTTGGACAATTGAGTATAAAGAGTCAATCCCTTGTAACTGACGGCTAGAAACGGGAACTCCGATGACAGGTAAAGGAGTTAAGGATGCCACCATGCCAGGGAGATGTGCAGCACCACCAGCGCCAGCGATAATAACTTTAATGCCACGTTCATGTGCTGTTTTTGCATATTCAAACATGCGTTCAGGAGTACGATGGGCACTGACAATTGCGACTTCGCAGGCGACATCAAATTCCTCACAAATGGCGATCGCATCTTTCATTGTGGGCAAATCGGAATCGCTGCCCATGATAATACCAATTAGGCTTGACATAGGAAATGAATGGGGGAAAGGAGAATTTGTAATTGTCGAATCAGTATATCTACGCTCTATAATTTGGCTTAGTTCTGACTAATACCTAAAATTTAAGATGGCAGCAACAGAGAATACTGTACTTACTCCTGTAGATATTATCAATGCTCGCGTCCCAGGTTATGAAGATTTACAGATGTTGTTGTTGAATCAAGAGGGGATTGTTGAGGAAATTGTGCCCATGGATAAGATTTTCCCGCGTCATTCCCCAAATGATATACAGGTGATTGACTGTGCTGGCGATTGGGTTTCTTTGGGTGGTGTTGATTTACAAATTAATGGTGCCTTGGGTTTGGCTTTTCCCGACTTTAGTGACAAAGATAGGAATTTTTTGGTGGAAATCTGCGAATATTTATGGAATTGTGGTGTTGATGGATTTTTACCAACCATAGTCACCACTGCTGTCGGAAATATTCACCGTTGCTTAAATTTAATAGCTGATACTGCTGATTGTATCAACACCAAGCGATCGCAGGGTGGAAAATTAGCGCAAATTCTCGGCTTACATCTCGAAGGACCATTTCTCAATTCCCAGAAACGCGGCGCACATCCTCAACAATATCTGTCACCTTTGACTGTGGATGCAGTGAAACGGGTATTGGGAAGTCATCCTGAATTTGTCAAAGTCATTACCCTGGCACCAGAGTTGGATACCACTGGGGAAGTCATTCCTTATTTACGGGGGTTGGGTATTACCGTCAGTTTAGGGCATTCACAAGCCACAGCCCACCAAGCCCAGGCAGCATTTGCTGCGGGGGCAACCATGGTGACACATGCATTTAACGCTATGCCTCCATTACACCATCGCCAACCTGGTTTATTGGCTGCTGCAATTACCAATCCCCAGGTAATGTGCGGGTTTATTGCCGACGGTGAACATGTTACGCCAATCATGTTGGATATTTTATTGCGTGCCAGTAATTATCAACAAGGTTTATTCTTGGTGAGCGATGCCTTAGCGCCTTTAGGTTTGGCAGATGGAGTTTACCCCTGGGATAGTCGTGAAATCTTAGTCAAACATGGAACTGCCAGACTTGCTGATGGGACTTTGTCGGGTACAACATTACCTTTATTAGTTGGAGTACAAAATTTAATCAAATGGGGAATATGTGAAGTTGAAAATGCGATCGCACTAGCGACAATTGCCCCACGTCGGGCGATCGGTTTATCAAGTGATATTATTGGTACAGGCATTAATAGTCTTTTACGTTGGCATTTGCCAGCAGCTAGTCAAGAATTGACTTATCAAAGATTCAATTAACCTCATTTAATTTGCATAAAAAAATAGGGGAATTTAGAGATAAATCTCCTTCCCCGAATTGCCTAACTTTTAAATTCCTAGAATTGCATTTTTTATTTAAAAATTTGCAAAGCAATAGAAATCATCGTCAGGAAAGTCACAAAACCGATCGCATCTAAAACAGTAGTCATTAAAGGACCACTAATCAAGGCTGGGTCTAACTTTAATTGCTTTAAACCCATTGGTAAGAAAGTTCCTAATGTGACAGCAACAAGTGTATTAGTCGCCATTACCATCCCTGCAACCAAACCCACCCAACGTTCTTGAGGTGATGCCCAAATCATCGACAGGATGACCATTGTTATCCCCAATGCGAGGGCAGTACCCAATCCAGCAGTCAGTTCTTTGCGGAGAATCTTGAAGGTATCTTGGGGGGTAATTTCTCCAACACCAAGTCCACGAATAGTGACAGTCAAAGCCTGAACGCCAACAGTACCACCAGTATTAGAAAATAGGGGCATAATAACAGCCAGCACCGGAACCGAAGCAATTACAGATTGAAAAGGAGCGATCGCACTGGAGGCTCCAATATATAATCCCATAATTGCCAGCAACCATGGTAAACGTTTGCGAATCGTCACCAAGGGAGGAGCCAGGGCACCATCATCACCACTCACACCGGCTAATTTCTGAATATCTTCAGTGGCTTCTTCTTCCAAGATATCGACAACGTCATCAATGGTGATGATACCAACTAAACGTTCTTCCCGATCCACTACAGGTAAGGCTATCAAGTCATAGCGCTTCATAATTTGCGCCACATCTTCCTGTGGGGTTTCCGTATGGACTTTGAGAACTCTATCGCTAGCAACTTCCTTAATTAAAACATCCGGAAAAGTGAATAATAACTGACGCAATGACACAACTCTGACGAGTTTACGATTGTTGTCGGTAACGTAAGCATAGTAAATCGTTTCCTTATCTTCGTCTTGACGGCGAATTTTACTCAGTGCTTCACCAACTGTTAACCCTTCACGCAGCCAGACATATTCTGTCGTCATTAACCTTCCGGCTGTACCTTCCGCGTATCCCAGAATTGTTGCCGTTGCTTGGCGTTGTTCTGTACTTAGTTCCTGCAATAACCGCTTCACTACTTTTGCAGGTAACTCATCAAACAATTCTGCGCGATCGTCTGGACTCATCGCTTCTACAAGTTGTACTACTTGTACATCATGTAGTGAATTAATGAGTTCTTCTTGTACTTCCGGTGGTAAATATTCAAAAACGTCAATTGCATGACTTTTATTTAACAACCGAAATGCGATCGCCCGCTGTTTTTTCGGTAAATGAGTAATATACTCACCTGCGTCAACAGGCTGCAAACTATTCAAATCGAATTTCAACTGGTTCAAGTCAGCAATATCAACAATTGCATTGCGAATATCCTGTACGAGCATAAAAACCTCCTATTGTCTCCCCCGCGCTGAGAGACTGTTCTCAGCTTAGAGGAGGGTAGTACTGCCATCTTGCGGACTGTTGTCCATATATCCTTAATAAATCAACATCGATATCCAAAAATTAGGGCATCGCTAACTGATAATACTAACCCGGAATAGTGTAATCCGGTAGATGCCAGCATCAACAAATGTGCAAGAACAAGTTATATTCAGCACAATATGTAATGATTGTGCCCAAATTTTTTGATGGGAATTGAGTAAATTCTACTACTCTTAGCTTTTGTGTCAAGCACAATTAGAGAATTCCTTTGTAAATTTCATTCAGCAATCACAATTACATGCAAAAACTTGGTATTTCCCCTGACATAAAAATGGAAATATAGTAATTGCAGCAATCCTTTGCCTGATATTTGCCTGATAGTTAATCAATAATCTCCTAAAAAGGGCATTTTGCATGATTTCACCGCCTATTTCCGTCAAATACTAACTACAGCCTTAGCCAAGATTAATCCGGCGACTTCATCAATCTAATCTATTCCTAAATTAAAATTAAATTCATTGATACAGTTTCCAAAAGTTTACCCAAAAATTCACATTTATCTCATCAATTTGAACCGCGATTATTGGGTAAATTTATAATACTATTCTGAGACATATATACGTATAAATTCATAAGTGGGCATGATAATTTACAGTTATTTATTGATCAACTGATGAAGGTAGTAGAATGATAATTTCACTTAAGTACATGTGTTGATTATCTAACTAATAACCAGATAAACGTAGTCATCTTGTCACAGTCCGCAATCATTGATACCAATTAACCCGCAATATCGGTAGGTAATTCATACTCTCCCAAAAACATCGACCAAAAGCCTCAGACAAGCGATAATATATAAATTCTTAAGGCTGCGGCGGATGCTTCGATCGCGGAACTTTAGATACCTTGAATGGCATCAATAGCATCTATTGACATTGCAGCCACCAGGTTTATTTCCGAAACTGTTCTCGAATTTACTTATGAATACTGCCAGCCAATTGCACACTCGCCTTGAATTCTATTATCAGCAAATCAAGACAATAATTCTCAATCGTCAAAATCCGATTACTGGATTATTACCTGCAAGTACGGCGATAACGGCACATGGAGATTATACCGATGCATGGGTGCGTGATAATGTTTACAGTATTTTGGCGGTTTGGGGTTTAGCTTTAGCGTACCGCAAGATTGATGATGATAAGGGACGCACCTACGAACTCGAACATAGTACAGTCAAATTGATGCGAGGGTTGTTGTTTGCAATGATGCGGCAAGCCCATAAAGTTGAGAAATTCAAACATACCCAGTCCCCACTAGATGCACTGCACGCCAAATATAACACCACCACTGGGGATATTGTGGTAGGTGATGATGAATGGGGACATTTGCAACTTGATGCAACTTCAATATTTTTATTGATTTTGGCACAGATGACAGCATCAGGTGTACAAATTATTTACACTTTGGATGAGGTTAATTTCGTCCAGAATTTGGTTTATTACATTGGCAGAGCCTATCGCACACCAGATTATGGCATTTGGGAACGGGGTAATAAAATTAATCATGGTAGCGCCGAACTCAATGCCAGTTCTGTAGGCATGGCAAAGGCGGCACTGGAAGCCATTAATGGATTGGATTTATTTGGAGTCCGGGGGAGTCAAGCATCGGTAATTCATGCCTTATCTGATGAAATTGCCCGCACCCGGTTGACATTAGAATCCCTATTACCCAGGGAATCCGCATCCAAAGAAATTGATGCCGCATTACTGAGCGTGATTAGCTATCCTGCCTTTGCCGTTGAAGATGTAGATTTACGCGATCGCACTCGTAACGATATCATTAATAAGTTAGCAGGGAAATACGGTTGCAAGCGTTTTTTACGCGATGGGCATCAAACAGTTTTGGAAGATACACACCGTTTGCATTACGAACCCTGGGAACTGAAGCAGTTTGAGAATATTGAGTGTGAATGGCCTCTATTTTTCACGTATCTTGTTTTAGATGGGTTATTTAGGGGTGATAAGGAACAGGTCGAATTTTACCAGAAGTGTTTGGAAAATGTACTTGTGGAACGGGACGGAATGCTGCTTTTACCTGAACTTTACTTTGTCCCTCAGGAAAATATTGAAGCAGAAAAAGACCAACCCCAAAGCCAACAACGTTTACCTAATGAAAATATACCCCTCGTTTGGGCACAAAGTTTATTCTATCTGGGTAGATTATTAAGTGAAGGATTAATTGCCCTTGGCGATATCGATCCTTTGGGTAGATACTTAACAATGGGCAAGAACCGTGAAGCACTCGTACAAATTGCCCTGTTAGCCGAAGACGAGGATTTACAAACAAAACTTGAAGTCTACGGCATCGAGACACAAACACCAAAACAAGTCGCACCTATTCAAGTTCGTGAATCGGAAGACCTCATCTTAATTTATACCCAAATAGGACGTAATGATAAACTCGCATTAACAGGTCGTCCACCCCGTCGTCCTCGTAGTTTAACGACTTCCAGATTTTTTAGGCTCAATAGTGAAACGGTAATATTTTTACCTTCTTTTCTAGATTCACAGCAATTCTACTTAACTTTAGATTACCACTTCTTAGTCGATCAACTTCGCAGCGAACTAGCATACATTCAAAAATATTGGAACGACTTAGGACGACCTACCTTAACTTTAATGCTGACACATACCATGTTAGAAGTAGGTAGTGAAGCCCTACTCGCACTCATGCAAGAACTCCAAGATGGTATTTGTAACGGCGTGCGGGTAAAATTAGGTAAACTCAACCAACTAATTTTAACAGGTGCGATCGAGCGAATTGATTATCTGCAAAACTTCGAGTTTCTTCATTCCTCCCTGCAAAATGCCATCCCTCGCCGCAAATACTTAGCCTTTAAACCCGAAAAAATTGGGCAATTGGCAAATACGCAAGAATTTCAGATGGAATACGAAACCAGTTTAGAAATCTTGCTGCCCCGACTGCGAGCATCAGAAAATATTTACGAACAAATCGAATTATTAAGAACCTTGAGTAAACTCCAAGGTTTAGACTTTGATACTGGATTTGGTGAGGGAGTCCATCGCGTGACAGTTGGCGACTTACTCGACGAAGTATACACCAAAGCAGCAGAATTAGGACTTTGGGCTGTAGTGCGTCGGGCAGCAGGTTTGCGACAAATGGCAGATATTAGCTTATCGGATATTGTCACCAGCATTATTGTTAGAGGGAAGCAAATAGCCGTAGGCAAAGCTTACAGCGAAGACTCCTTGATGACAGTACCCCTATCCCATAGTGAAATCGTCGATAAAATCAATAATTTCTGTCGGGATGATGCCCGCGATAGAGTATTAACCCAAGAAATTCTCATCTATTTAAGCAACTTAATCAAATCCGAACCAGAATTATTTAAAGGGTTGTTGACGGTGCGCGTTGGTTATCTAATTTTGCTACTGACAAGCGAAATTGCCGGAGAATTAATGATTACTCAAGATGAAGCCTACGAAAAACTCATGCAATTATCGCCATTCGAGGTAAAAAGTCGCTTGCGGAAAGTGATGCAAGAATACGCAGGCTTGAGTAATGTTTTACGCCAACAAGAATCATTGCACATCAAGAAAAAAGAAAGCGAAATCAACTGGTTAGTGGTATCACCAACCCTAGAAGAACAAATCGAAGTTCCCGAAGCTGGTTGGAGGCGTTACCGCAAAGCCGAAGGTTCCACCGGAAGAGTACCACCAGGATTTTATCAAAATGTTTGGTCGGTATTGCAACATTGTAAAGGCGTAGTGATTGGCGATAAACTCGAACGTCGTAACCGACTCGATAGCGAAATTATGTTAGCAGAAATGACAGCCGGAGAGAAAAACTTTGCCCTACGGGTAGAACATCTGCTCAATAAAATCGAATCTCCCGAATATCGTCAAGTATGTATCGAGACACTGGTAGAATTAGGTGCGATCGCATCTAAAAATTCCGATTTGCAAGTTGAAGATTACATTGTTTTAGATGTACTTATTGGTCATGCTGTTAGATTAGCATGGTTGGAAATGAAGCCGGAACGTGGTGATAAATATGACGAAGATAAGGCTTCCGCATGGCGTTCTTTTTACAATAAATCGCCTAGGGAATGCGCTGGTTATATTGTGAAGGCGTTTAGATTCTTGACTGAGTTTGCCGAAGCGACACCTGTGTAAATTAAACTCTTACTTAATTGTAGAGGTGTTATCTCGATTCTCTAAATGTTTGCTATGGGTGATTGCTGTGTAGCAGTATTTTAGAGAATTGAAATTAGATTTTGTAACATCTCTACATTAAGGAATGTGGATTAATAAAGTACAAAAGTAGGGTGCTGTTAGCGGAGCGTAACGCACCATTCACCAGCAAATCGAAAATTGTAGGTTATTTAATTTTCATTCCTAAAAGAAAGCTCACCGTAGGTATATAAGTGTAAATTTCCTACAATCTCAGAGAGTTTGAGAAAATAAATATATTCGTCCTCATAATATTTAAACTTAAAAAACCAAACTTATGGTAGAAGTTTCTACAAAACTATTAACTCTAAACGAATTCCTACAACTTCCCGAAACCAAACCGGCTAGTGAATATATTAACGGTCAAATTATCCAAAAGCCAATGCCACAAGGAAAACACAGCAAACTACAGGGGAAGTCAGTTACGGTTATCAATAATATTACTGAACCAAAGTGTATTGCTTTAGCCCTTCCAGAACTGCGATGTACCTTTAATGGACGCTCCATCATCCCAGACGTTTCTGTTTTTACCTGGAATCGTATTCCCTTAGATGAAAATGGTGATATTGCTAATACTTTCACATCCTATCCTGACTGGACAATTGAAATTCTTTCACCTGACCAAAATCAAACTAAAGTTACCAATAATATCCTACATTGTCTGAACGCAGGTTGTGAGATGGCATGGTTAATTGATCCCGATGAAAAATCTGTTCTTGCTTATCCGAATAGTAAACAACCAATATTTTGCCAAGAACCCGAACAATTAATTCCCACTCCCGAATTTATGGGAGATTTTCAACTTAGGATTGGAGAGTTATTTAGCTGGCTGAAACCAGGGAATATTTAAAACGTGGTAAGTATATGTGGTGAAATCATCTTTTGTTCAAGAGTATTTTACTCAAGAATATATCAAAATACATTCCACCATATAAGCCTCCATATACAGTGTATGCAGTTGCTTAAGCGATCGCATTTGTTTTTACAAGGCATGTGGGAAAGTGCGATCGCATAGTCATTCTAAATCATTAAGCTTTCTTTACATCACGCGATAAAATTATAAACTCGCAGTAGTAAGTATCAATTGAATACTTTAGTCTGTAGAACTTTTGTATTCAAAGTCCTAATTTAATATTTATGCAAATCAGTCAACTAGACAAAATATTAGGGCAAAAAATACAGTATCTTCGCACAAAGAAAGGTTGGTCTCAAGAGTATTTAGCAGAAATAACAGGTCTACACAGAACTTATATTAGCCAGCTAGAGCGAGGACTTAAAAGTCCGTCTGTTAGGGTTCTTAGTCACATTACTCATGCCTTAAATATAACAATGAGTGATTTTTTGCGAATTGTGGAGGAATCTCTAAATGTTGACGGAGAATGAAATTGGTAAACTGAGGAATGCAATAGTTGCAACGATTGCATCTCCAGTAATCGGGTCAATAGAAGATTATGCTTGGGAAGCTATTTTTCATTATGTCAAAGATATTCCTCTATCCGATCCAGCTTTAGGACGCAGCAAACTTCTATACGATGCTGTTGATATGAAAACTAAATCTGGTTGGTCGCTTAAATCACTTCAACTTAACAATATAAAGCCAGGAAATACATTTTTCTTTGTCATTCAAAGAGCGGATGTGATTAAAAAAGCTATTCAGCTTGGTTTTCCTAGCTTGACTGAGGGTTCTTCTCCACAGGAACTAGGTGCTGCTATAATTCAGCACTGGAATGAAAAAATTATTGCAAGTAAATCTGCACAATCTGTTGTGTGTAGTTATGAAGGTATACTCCTCAAAACAATACGAGGAAGAGAATACCTTTATTGTGAATATCCACTCGAACCGCTTGAGGCAAATAACTTTTCTTGGGCTTGGACAGTAGATAGAATCACAGGAAAAGATGGAGTTGGTTTGCAAGGAAGTGTTTCTGGGAAAGTAGAACTAGTGTGGTACAAGAATCAAAAACAACTTTTTCGAGGTAGGACAATTCCTCCAGATGCAGTTACTACTAATATTGAGCGGGTTCGTCTTCAACCAGATAGGTATGTAGAAACAATCCTCACAGCTTTACAAGAACAAGTTAGCGATTATCCGTCTGAGAACAATCCTTAATTAAACATTTAGCTATTGCTTTAGCAAGTAATGGGGGTACAGACTCACCGATTTGTGAAGACATATCAGTGTAGGTTCCTAAAAAATGAAACCGATCAGGGAAAGAATGTAACCTAGCAGCTTCACGTATTGTTATAGTCCGATTTTGTGTAGGATGAAAAAATCGACCAGAACCAGGATGAAATACCCATCTGGTAATTGTTTTTGCTGGTTTATCCCAGTAAAGTCTTCCGTATGCTCCACTATAATGCTTTTTAGGTGCTAATTCTGGGGGTAAATCTTTTGCATCTTGTCCTTCTTTTAAGACACGAACTCTTGCTATTTGAATAGGACTTAAAACACGAGCAACGTGATTAGTAATTTTACTACTTTCATTACGCATTACCGTTTGATATTCACTTTGTGAAACGGAAGGATAAACTTGATCGCTATATTCTTGTCCTGCTTCTAAGGATGGTAAATCGCCAATTGCATCCCTAACTGTAACAATAGAAGAAATATTTGATTCAAATAAAGTTAGTTGTTGGCTGTACAAGCCGATATCCCGGTAATTGTTTTTATTTTGTTGGGAATGTGTCGACTTTGGTAATTCTGGTAATTTATCTAAACTAGCTATGAAAAAAGCTCTAGTTCTCGTTTGGGGTATTCCATAAAGAGCTGCATTCAGCGTACCTGAAGTTATTTTGTAACCTAATAATTCTAGTGTCTCTGTTATTTCATTTCTAACTATACCATTGTAAGCCTTTAATATTTCCGGAACATTTTCTATCACTACATAAATTGGTCGAAATTCTTGTACAAATTCCAAAAATGTTTTGTACAGTTGATTTCGAGGTTCATCAAGACTACGATTACCAGCAGGAATATTTCTTGAAAAACCTTGACAAGGAGGACCACCCATCATTACTGTTAGCTCTTCTCGCTGCAAACCAAGCCACGATCGCAATTCTGAAGGGTTAATTTTACATATATCTTGATTCAGAACTTTGGTATTTGGATAATTATACTGATATGTTGCCACAGCTTTTTTGTCTGCCTCAATGGCACACAATGACTCAAATCCTGCAAGGTAGAAACCTGTAGTTAGTCCACCCGCACCAGCAAATAAATCAATTAACTTGTATTTCATGTTTTGAATACTATAGTAATCAATGTATGCTGTCAATGTTCGGTTTATAAATGGTTTATTAAGTTGGATTTGGAGGTGTGATCGCAGCACCCACTTACTCCTTTGTAAAACTGTTACCTAACTGCCGTAAAATAAACATCTACACAGCATCAACAAACCTCCCACCACCATGCTCTGCGACTACCTGCAATTAATCCTCACTGCCCGTGTATATGATGTAGCTCAGGAAACACCACTAGAAATTGCCCCAAGCCTATCTCAGCGCCTCAACAATAAGCTGCTACTAAAACGCGAGGATATGCAGTCAGTATTTTCCTTTAAGCTCCGTGGTGCTTATAACAAGATGGCAAACCTACCACCTGATCTACTCAAACAGGGTGTAATTGCTGCTTCTGCGGGAAACCATGCTCAGGGTGTTGCCCTGGGTGCGAGTCGTTTGGGTACTCGTGCAGTTATTGTCATGCCTGTGACTACACCCCAACTCAAAGTTGATGCAGTCAGAGCGCGTGGGGGTGAGGTGGTGTTGCATGGGGATACCTACGATGATGCATATGCTTATGCACGGAAATTAGAGGCAGAAAAAGGGATGACATTTATTCACCCTTTTGATGATCCCTATGTAATTGCTGGACAAGGAACGATCGCAATGGAAATCCTCCGGCAATATCAACAGCCAATTCATGCTATTTTTGTCGCTATTGGTGGTGGTGGCTTGATTTCGGGGATTGGTGCTTATGTGAAACGCATTCGTCCAGAAATCAAAATTATTGGGGTGGAACCGGTGGATGCGGATGCAATGTCTCAATCTTTACATGCTGGGAAGCGTGTGCGGCTGTCCCAGGTGGGCTTGTTTGCTGATGGGGTGGCAGTCCGAGAGGTAGGTGAGGAGACATTTCGCCTCTGTCAGGAATATGTAGATGAGATTATTTTGGTGAATACCGATGACACCTGTGCGGCGATTAAAGACGTATTCCAGGATACTCGCTCTATTGTGGAACCTGCGGGGGCATTAGCGATCGCCGGAGCAAAAGCATATGTGGAAAGGGAGGGAATTTCGGGAGAAACCTTGATTGCGATCGCTTGTGGTGCGAATATGAATTTTGACCGTTTGCGTTTTGTGGCGGAACGAGCTGAGTATGGGGAGCAACGGGAAGCAATATTTGCGGTGACGATTCCGGAACAAGCGGGAAGTCTGCGTAAGTTTTGTGAATGTCTGGGGACACACAATTTGACTGAGTTTAGCTATCGCATTGCTGATGAGCGGGTTGCACATATTTTTGTTGGGGTGCAAATTCAAAACCGCGCCGATAGGGCAAAGATGGTGGCAAATTTTGAGGAATGTGGTTTTCAAACGTTAGATTTAACTGATGATGAATTGACGAAGTTACATTTGCGGCACATGGTTGGTGGGCGTTCTACCTTGGCACATCACGAATTATTTTACCGGTTTGAGTTTCCCGAACGTCCGGGGGCGTTAATGAAGTTTGTGAGTTCGATGAGTCCGAATTGGAATATTAGTGTTTTTCATTACCGCAATAATGGGGCTGATTATGGCAGGATTGTTGTGGGAGTACAGGTTCCACCGCAGGAAATGGGTGAGTGGCAGGCATTTTTAGATACTTTGGGATATACCTATTGGGATGAAAATAATAATCCTGCCTATAAGTTGTTTTTGGGTTAGGTTGAAGAATAAATAATCATGAATAAGCCAATGACGGTAGTAATAGGAAAATCTCTCCAGGAATTTTTACAACTTGCATATATCGACGAATCTCCAGCTTGGGAATATATCAATGGTAAGGTGGTACAAAAACCAATGGGAGGAGGTAAACATAGTTTATTGCAGAAACGTTTAATTACAGCTATTGATGCTGGATGCAGTGATTACGAAGCTTTTCCAGAATTGCGCTGTAGTTTTGGAAATCGTTCTGTGGTTCCCGATGTGGTTGTTGTGGCAATTGAGCAATTACCATTAGATGAAAATGGTGATATTGTCAGTACCGGGATTGAGTTTACACCACCTTGGGTAATTGAAATTCTTTCTCCGGTTCAAAGTCAAACGAAGGTGACAGGAAATATTTTACATTGTCTTAAATATGGTACTAGGTTAGGCTGGTTGGTTGACCCAAATGAGCGTTCGATTTTAGTCTATCAACCTCACAGCTTACCGGATTTATTGAGTGGTACGGATATTGTGCCAGTATTGGATGGTGTGAGTCTAACTATCACGGTTGATGATGTCTTTGCTTGGTTAAAACGGCAGTAGATGATTTCAGCGATTTCGGAAAATGAGGGCAATCCATTCTCCTAATCTTTCCTCCTCCACAAGCTCAAATCCTTCTTGTTGCAAAGCTGTAATTACTGATTCTTCATACTCATGATTAAAACCTGATGCCACCAACATGCCACCACTTCGTAAGGCTTGGCGATATTCAGGAGCAAGGGTTGTATGGATACGTCCGAAAATATTGGCAGCAATTAAGTCAAAGCTTCCATTCGGGACAATAGTAGTTATATCTCCCACGATATCCCCACCCATCCAATGTCCCATCTCACCACCTTTTCCCAAACTCCCCCGCATCACTTTTACTTGCTGTGCAACTGCATTACGCTCGACTGCATCCTGGGTTGACTCCACAGCAATACCATCACTATCTAATGCTAATACCTGTCCGCCTAATTTGGCGATCGCAATACTCAAAATACCGGAACCGGAACCTAAATCCAGGCTATTCATCTTTGGTGTCACATACTTTTCTAGCAAGCGCATGGCGAGGATGGTGGCTGGATGTAAACCGCTACCAAAAGCCAGGCTCGTTTTTAGCCGCAAACTGATTTCTTCGGCTTGGGGTTGATAAGTTGCTTCTGGGGATAAGATGACAAATCGCTTGCCAATACGAACGGGAAAATCACTGCTATCGACATTAGCTTGTTTCTCTGCGACTACATAGGCTTGAATTTCACTCGCCAATCCAGTCCTTTGCAGGGGAGAAAGCAAATTATTTATCTCTTGAATCCGTGTACTCGCGTAAACATCATTCGCTAAGTAAAAGCAAATAGTAAATGTCCAATCATCTTGAGTATCACGGGATTCGTCTATGTAAATATCCTTGGTATATGTAGTTGCAGCTAGTAATGTACAAACCCAATCGACTGCTTCTGTTTTTCCCTTCAGGCATAATTCAACCCACGACATCTTTTTTACCAACCTGTAAAAAACAGCAAAAAGCAGGCAAGTAGCCTGCTGATTAATCTAAAAAGTTAATTATTCGAGAATTATCCGTAATTAAATCACAAAAATTAAATCACAGACTTAAATTGCGAATGACAAATGAAGAAGGGATAAAATTTAGTAGCGTTGTGAGTAACCACCGCCACCACCACGGTTGTTACCACCGCGTCTGCCACCACCACCACCGAAGGAGCCACCTTCAGTCTTGGGTTTTGCTTTATTAACTTTCAAACTGCGACCCATCCATTCTGCACTGTCTAGAGCTTCAATTGCCGCAGTCTCTTCGTCGTCGCTGGACATTTCGACGAACCCAAAACCTCTCATGCGTCCTGTCTCTCTATCAACAGGCAGCTGAACGCTCTTAACGGTTCCATACTCTGAAAAAACTTGTCTGAGGTCATCTTCTCTAACCTCGTAGGACAAATTACCGATATAAACTGACATAAATTCTGTCTCCAGTATCAAAAGAGTGTAGAGATTTAGATCCGGAGAGGTCTGTAATACTAAGCATTAAAAAACAAACTACAAGCCGAATTTTATCATCCTCTGTAATCATAGCACATGATTTCGAGTCTTAGACGACAGAACATATCAATCTTTTTTATTGATTGACACGGAAGTATATTCTCGATTTGAATACCGTAGGCAATGTACAAATAAGAACATGCAGTTACTGAAAGGGGCATTTAATTTAGTATCAACTATGATTATAGCTAAACTTTGCGCTCATATAAAAATAATAAAGAAGGTTTTGGAGAAGAAATTGGGAGTCAGGAGTGAGAAGCTAAATATCTAGCCGATAATTCTGGGATAGCAAAATCTAGCTAACAGCAAAAATCCCATAACTTCTAATTATTTGGCGATCGCAAGTGGGGGTAATTCAGGGCATGATACGCTTAAAAGTCTGGCAATGGATAGTTTTAGCACTGCCTCTAGTGCTAGTTGGTGGTTTTCTTGTGGTTGCTGCGGGAATGCAAATCCACGCATGGGGACTAAGTTGGATTTGGGCTGTATTCACACTGATATTTGTGGGTTGGCGTTGGCTAGTAGTCAAGTGGACAAAACCAGCTTTGGCACAGGTGGAAGCTGCGGTGGCAGAAGTTAGCCGGGAGTTGGAGGCGGTATCTGCGGGGACAATTCCCTCAACTCCAATGGAACCCAGTGGTACAGATGCAACAATTCGGGCTGAAGCTGCTTTAGAGCGAGTCTTAGCAGCATCGGCAAATGATGCGCCAATTTGGGAAGATTTACAAACCTTTTGGCAGCGATGCTTGGATTTGGTGGCTGACATTGCCAATATTTACTGTCCAGATGTGAAATATCCACTGCTAAATATATACGTTCCCCAAGCATACGGATTAATTCGGGGAACAGTGGATGATATGGATAGCTGGATGCAGAAGTTATCACCAGCTTTGAATCAAGTTAGTATTGGGCAAGCCTACGAAGCATACGAAGTTTATCAAAAACTGGAACCATCGGCGCGGAAGTTCTTGAAGGCTTGGAATTTGGCGCAATGGTTATTGAATCCAGTCGCCGCAGTTGCCAAACGTGCGAGTCAGCGTTATACCAATCAAGCTAACCAGCAATTATTGGGCAATTTGAATCAATTGTTGCGGGAAGTGGCTTTGCGGAATTTATGTAAGCAAGCGGCAGCGCTCTATGGTAGCGATTTATTACCTATTTCTGTGAATGTCACCACCACAAAAATTGCACCCGAAAAAACTCAAACTCTCCGCGATATTTTATCACAAACCGAACCGGTTGAAGCGATCGCCCAAAAACCTGTGAGCATTTTGTTGATTGGGCGCACTGGGGCAGGTAAAAGTAGTCTAATTAATAGTTTATTTCCATCGGAGCAGGCGGAAGTTGATGTTTTACCCAGTACAGATAAAATCCAAAGTTATCACTGGCAAACAACGGATGGAGAAGCACTAACATTGTGGGATACTCCTGGTTACGAACAAGTTAATCAGGGTGGATTACGGGATACGGTTTTAGAATATACCAACGAAGCTGATTTACTATTATTAGTAACACCTGCACTTGATCCCTCCCTGCAAATGGATGCCGATTTTTTGCGGGATGTAAAAGCGGCAGTCCCTGATTTACCAATGATTACAATTGTGACGCAAGTCGATAAATTGCGTCCATTGCGGGAATGGCAACCCCCCTACGATTGGGAATGGGGAGAGAAGCCCAAAGAAGTGGCAATTCGCGAAGCTAGCAAATATCGGGCGGAATTACTGGGGGATTTTTGTGATTTGGTGTTACCCATCGTCACTGGCGATACCAAAACAGGACGTGTTGCTTGGGGCATTGATGCATTATCCTTGGCTTTAGTTGCCGCAATAAATCCAGCCAAGCAGCAACGACTAGCTCGATTTTTGCGTGATTTGGATGCTCGGACTGTGGCTGCTGCCAAAATTATCGACCATTACACCTTCCAAATGACGACAACCCAAGGACTAACAGCACTATTAAAAAGTCCGGTACTACAATTTATTTCCACCGTCTCCACAGGCTCCCCAGCCCTAGCATATTTACTTGCTGAGAAAATCCCCGCCGAACAGTTACCGTTAGTTATTGGTAAATTGCAAATGGCATATGAACTATTTGGGCTATTGAATCCCGATAGTAACAATCCTCTAAAGTTTGATTTGCGATCGCTTTGGTCATTGCTTCTAGACAATAGTAACTCACCAGAGCGTAATGCTTGGGCTTTTGGTCAGACTTTGCTGGAATACTGGACACAAAATTTAACTGTAGAACAAATGCGATCGCGATTTGAACATTATTTACAGCAGCCTTAATGTACAACAAGTAAATTATTGTTACGTCACCCAGCCGATAAGTTTTGCGTGCCAGTGGTAATCCCAATTCTCCCAAAGCAGGCAACAGATGATGACGCGGAGATACATATGTCGCCAGAGTTGAGAGAAACGGCAGATTCCAACTACATAAGGCTGGCTGTAATTTGCAAATTAATTAAAATTCTATGGAAAACTCCTCAATGCTTACCGAACCAAATTCTCATTCACCATCACTTGTCTCTTCAGCCATATCCCTCAAATCTGACTTTGACTCGCGGATGATGCAGAAATGTTTGCAACTAGCCCGTCGAGCATTGGGGAAAACCTCCCCTAATCCCCTAGTTGGGGCGGTAATAGTCAAAGATGGGGAAATTATTGGAGAGGGGTTTCATCCCCGCGCCGGAGAACCCCATGCGGAAGTTTTCGCGTTACGGGCTGCTGGGGACAATGCAGTTGGGGCTACCGCTTATGTCAGTCTCGAACCTTGCAATCACTATGGACGTACTCCACCATGTAGTGAAGCTTTAATTAGGGCTGGAGTTTCCAAAGTTGTTGTGGGTATGATTGATCCTAATCCCTTGGTTGCTGGTGGTGGTATTGCTCGTTTGCGAGATGCTGGGATTGAAGTTGTTGTCGGAGTCGAGGAAGCCGCTTGTCGGAAATTAAATGAAGGCTTTATCTATCGGATTCTTCACCAGCGTCCTTTGGGAATTTTTAAGTATGCCATGACTCTAGATGGAAAAATTGCTACAAATACAGGTCATAGCGCTTGGGTGACAAGTCAAGAGTCTCGACAGATGGTATACCAATTTCGCATGGCAACTGATGCCATTGTAGTCGGTGGAAATACGGTGAGAAAAGATAATCCCTATTTAACCAGTCACCAGGAAGGAGCCAACAATCCTTTACGGGTAGTGATGAGTCGTACCCTCGATTTACCAATGGCGGCTCGACTGTGGCAAACTGAAACAGCCCCAACCCTAGTTTTGACAGAAACAGGGGCAAATCCAGAGTTTCAAGTCATGTTGCAAAATCAAGGTGTGGAAGTAGTAGAGATGGATATGTTGACACCCGATCGCGTCATGGACTATTTTTATCAACGTGGCTTCTGTAACGTTTTGTGGGAATGTGGCGGTACATTAGCTGCAAGTGCGATCGCATCTGGTGCAATTCAAAAAGTTTTGGCGTTTATTGCTCCTAAAATCATCGGTGGTGATAATGCGCCTACACCTGTAGGAAGTTTGGGTTTTACCAGGATGACTGAAGCTTTATCTTTAGAAAATATCGAAATTAGTGTAGTTGGTACAGATTGCTTAATTACAGGATATCTACCTCAAAAAAGAGACTAGTACGAGAATGCTGCACTCAGAATATAAAATACTCAGCTTGGGAAGAAATATGCTTCTGCCAGTTTTTTGTCAAGATAAATAATCAGTTGTATAGCAGTTTGTCATTAAAACTGCTCTTTATATCAAGTCAGGCTCAATTATCATTAATTTTTCTCCGTGTCTCCCCATCTCCCCATCTCCGCGTCTCCCAATCTCCCCATCTCCCCATCTCCGCGTCGGTTTTATCGTCATTATTTAGGCGCAGCCAATATGACTTCTGCTGTATTTCCATGCCTTTGTACGAACTTAAAAATACAACCTGTCCTGGGCAACATTGCGAATCAAGGCTAACCGTGATTCGACATAATTCTTTAAGTAATTTGTCTCGTTACCATCCAAAGATACCTCCGTCTTCGTTTGTTTGACTAACAGTTGTACCAGACTCGCATCGTCCATGTTTAACAGAGTCTTAGAATGGGTATTTTCAACTACAGACCAAAGTTGACGCATAATACTCGGAGTCATTAGACCTCCATTTTCCTGTCATGAATTGAATTTTTTCAGGATACACAATTACAACTCAAATATCCGGTAACATTCGATCACTTGAAATAACTATTTGGGAAAATGTAATATATCAAATTATCTGTTTATACTGCTTAACTAAAAACTCAGGAACTTGTTCTAAATGTGAAAATATCTGAGAATCGCTTAACTTTTGTATCTTAAGTTTTGTGTATTAACTTTTGTTAATTAATTTACAATAGTTAAATCAAAAATAAGTGAATTACTTATCATGTTACAACTTCTCAATCATTAGAGAAAGAGAATATTAATTTCATGAAATTTAGCATTATCGAGCAAACACCAAAGTTATTGAAACTACAACTCAAACCACAAGCTTTCTTATACTGGCTATTTGGGGGATTATTTGTTGCCGGAGGCATTTTTTTAATGCTTGCATTGGGTAAAGTTACGACTTTTAGTTGTAGCAGAATTGCACCTGAGCCAAACAGTTGTCAACTAATGACTAAAAGTCTTTCAGGCACACAAATTCACAGATGGAATATCAAAGATATACAGAAAGCAAAAACAGATACTAGCACTCTGAATCAATGGTATTCCTATCCTCTGATAATTCAGACAAGTCGTGGTTATATTGCGATCGATTTGATAAATGCGGATTTTACTGAAAAAGAAGCTAGAGCCGCACAAATAAATACTTTTCTCAAGACACCACAAGAACCACAACTCATAGTTTATGAAGATAGTCGTCTCTGGAGTTACCCTTTGGGCTTATTCTTAATCGCGAGTGGTGCTGTTATTATTATTTACAGAATGAGGAATGGGATAATCATTTGTGTTATTGATAAAAGTTTTGGGAAAATCACTATCAACCGTAAATCCTGCTTTGGAAATGAAGCATTAGAAGTAAAACTTGCGGATGTAGTTGGAATTAAGCTTGATACATTTCAAGTCAAGAATTCAAAAAGCTATAATGTCTCCTTTAAATTAGCGTCCGATAAGTATATTTACATAGCAGTAGACCCAATGTTTACAGCTAAAAGTGCCAACAAAATCATTGAGAATATCGCTAGTTTTACTAATATTCAATTCCTGGAATCATAAATAGGTGACTCCCTACAGTGCTTAATTTTTTTCATCAATCAAAAGAAATTAATTAAATCAGTAATTCTGAGAAATCACCAGATTGCAAATATAACATAGGTGACATAGTGATTCTGCGATGATATCAAGTCTGCCAACATAACCAAAAATAAAATTTCTTCGCGTCTCCCAATGTTTGCCAGAAAGAAAATTTTCCCCGGCAAGTTGTCTCTGTGTCTCTACGCAAGCTTTATTCAGGTTAACGAGCAGACATAATTGACTTGCAAACATTTATACCATAACGAGGCACTTTGCTCTCACTACAGAGTACCCTCACCTTCCCATCAACAGCATAAAATTATGGCGAAAATTACCATCAATGGCGTATCTATAGATACAGATTCCCAGAGAACTTTGATTGCATCCGATCGCTCTGATTCTGAGTATATTCTCATTCACGTTAATCAACCACTCAATCGCGAACAAAAAAGTCAGTTGGCAAATTTAGGTATCGAAATTTTAGAATACGTACCAGAAAATACTTATATTTGCCACAACGAAAATGTAAATTCAGCCTCCATCATGAATCTACCCTTCATTGAGTGGACGAATACATATCTGGAAGGGTTTAAAATATCACCTCAATTGCTTGGCGCTCCAGATAAACAACAGAGTACAAACATCCAAAATTTGCCCGCCATCGATAAGTTATCACGCCAACCGCAACCAGTGACAGTTGTCTTTCACAATAGCGTTGTTGTTGATGACAACTTAAGAAATCGTCTGGCGACTGCGGCAAGACTCAATCCCCAAGAACTAGAATTTACAGCCAATTCAGTAAGATTAAATATACAACATCAGTATCTCGAAGATGTAACTGCCATTGCAGAGGTGCGACATATTGAAGAATATGTAGCCCCGCAGCTATTCAATAACCTCGCCTTAGGGGTAATTAATGCCGACAAAACCCACAGCATTGGCAATTTCCAAGGTGAAGGTGAAATAATTGCGATCGCAGATAGTGGGTTTGATAGGGGTTCGACAGAAGATGTCCATCCAGCCTTTACAGGGAGAGTTTTGAAGTTGTATCCTTTAGGACAAGCTCGTGCCGCAGACCCGGATGGGCATGGAACTCACGTTGCGGGTTCAGTTTTGGGGGATGGCTTTTCGGAAAAAATGGGGGGTGCGATTCGTGGTGCTGCTCCCAAAGCGAAACTGGTGTTGCAATCCGTTCTCGATGTTCGCGGTGGTTTAGGGGGAATTCCGAATGACCTGAACGACTTATTCAAAGTCCCCTACAATGATGATCATGCCCGTGTGCATACCAATTCCTGGGGTGCTTCCAAAGCAGGAAAATACGACCTCAATTGTCAGCAAGTAGACAAATTTGTGTGGGAAAACCGAGATATTGTCATTTGTTTTGCGGCTGGTAACGATGGGCGCGATCGCGATAATAATGGTATTGTTGATAATGGTTCCATTAGTTCCCCTGGTAGCGCCAAAAACTGTATTACGGTTGGGGCAACAGAAAATAATCGACCGGATTTAGCGAAACCCTACAAGAATTTATTTCGCTACCAAACTGAACCAATTGCTTCTGATGGCTGGTCTGATAATCCCGAAGGAATGGCAGCTTTTAGTAGTCGTGGACCAACTATGAATGAACGCATTAAGCCTGATGTTGTTGCCCCAGGCAGTGTAGTTCTCTCAACTTGTTCGCGGAATGCCCAAATCGATGCATTTTACGGCAAATCTGAAGACCAATTGTATGCTTTTCTATCGGGCACGAGTATGGCGACACCCTTAGTTGCAGGTTGTGCAGCTGTGGTTAGGGAGTATTTGCAAAAACAATATAACCACCAACCAAGTGCAGCCCTGGTTAAGGCAATGTTAATTAATGGAGCCAAGGATATTGTCGGTCAATATGTACCCTCTGAAGCTGGGGAAATCCCCAATTATGCTGAAGGCTTTGGCAGAGTTGATTTAGCCGCAACAGTCGCACCCAGAGGAGATACGGAACGGGTAACTTTCCAGGATGAAAAGACAACTTTAGAGACAGGGGAAGAGGAAAAAACCGAAGTCGAAATTGCTGAAACTGATTCTCTGTTGAAAGTAACCTTGGTGTGGACTGATTTTCCTGGTGAAGCACTTCAGAATGACTTAGATTTGATTTTGCGGACAGCAGACGGACAAGAACGTCATGGGAATATGCCAGCCACCTCAACGGAATTTGACCGGAAAAATAATATTGAGCAGGTTATTTGGACAGATGTACCCGCAGGGAAAGCGGAAGCTATTGTACGGGCTTTTCGCATTGTTCAAGAACAATCCTATGCTTTGGTAGTGCGGGTAACTTGAGTAAACTCTGGAAAATTAATTTTTTTTCTCTTCTTTAGATTCCACTTTCTTGTATTTATTCGGATACTTCTTATGGAAGTAATGTTCCATAACTTCTAACGCCATCGGTGCCGCAACACTACCGCCACCACCATCGGAGTGTTCAGCAAACGCAAGCACAAGAATTTCTGGTTTATTGGCGGGGGCATAACCACCAAACCAAGTATGGTTTCTTTTGATACCATTTTTCCATGCTTCTGCTGTCCCCGTTTTCCCCGCAATTGGCGGAACTGTGGGGGAATTAAGCTTTTTAGCCGTGCCTTCACTAATTACTTTCCGCAGTCCATCCTGTAAAATTTTGATAGTTTCTGGCTTCATACCAATTGGTTCACGCCAGCTTTTGGCATCTTCGTTATCTTTAATTAAATGGGGTTGGACACGATAACCACCATTAGCAGGGACAGCAAACATGACAGCCACCTGTAAAGGTGTAGTCAACAACGCCCCTTGCCCAATGGACATGTTTACCGAATCCCCTACCGTCCAATCCCGCTTCATAGTTTTTCTTTTGTAGTCGTTATCAGGTACAAATCCCGGTATTTCTTCCGTTTGGAAATCAAATCCTGTTTTCGCACCAAATCCGAATTTGCGTGTCCAGGAAATTAGAGTTTCACCCCCAACACGCGCCCCAACTTGATAGAAAAAGGTATCGCTACTATTTGCCATTGCTCCTGTCCATCCCAAGGGACCAAAACCAGCATGATTCCATTCACCAAAACGAGTACCACCAAAAGTGAGAGAACCGTAAGTTGGTAAAACCGTACTAGCAGAAAACTTTCCCGACTCCAGTCCAGCCGCAGTCGTTACAATTTTGAAGGTACTTGCAGGTGGATATTGGCGTAAAGCGCGGTTGAGTAGGGGGTGATTAACACCGAGAAGAATTTTTTCCAATTCCTTCGATGAAGGACGTTGTTTTGAGAAAACATTCGGGTCAAATGTGGGATGGGAAACCATCGTCAAAATCGCACCATTTTGGGGATTCATCGCAATAATTGTACCATCGCGATCGCCTAGGGCTTTTTCGGCAACTTTTTGCAATTCTAAATCAATCGTCAGGCGAATATCTTTACCTGCTTTGGCTTGCTTTTCACCAATAACTCGCAATGGACGACCTCTACCATTAACTTCCACCTCTCTGCCGCCCCATTCACCCCGTAAATCCTTTTCGTAGGCTCTTTCAATCCCCATCTGCCCAATGACATCACCCAGTCGATAGCCCTGTTCTTTTCTTTTCTTCAACTGTTCGGCGGTCAATTCGCGAGTATAACCTGTAACATGAGCGGTTGTGGCTCCATAAGGGTAGAAACGTACAGCCTCGGCGTGAATTTCCACATTTGGTAATTGATTTTCGTATTCCTTTAAAGCCGTAATTTGCGCTTCTGTGATATCACGGGCAATCCGCACTAGCGAGGATGAATTTGGACCTGCCTCTTCCAGTTGCGTTTGGAGTTCCTCCACAGACAAATCAAGTATTTTTGCCAAACGTGGAGCCACAGTTTCATGCCAGCCAGCTTTGGTATGTGCCATCGGCCAAAGATAGACTGAGTGAGGATAGCGGGTTGTGGCAATAATTTTACCATTACGATCAAAGACATTACCGCGTTCGGGTAGTTTGGGAATTATTCGCACCCGATTCGCTTGGGCTTTTTGACTATATTTTTTACCCTCTATCACTTGTAAGTGCGCTAATTTTGCACTCATCACACTAATCGCTGTTAATGTAAATAAGATGAGAAATATTGATTGAATCCCGTTGCCAACTGTGCGAGCATTCTTGTTTTGACCGATTTCAGACTTTAATAAGGTCATAACTATAAAGTTACTAGTAATACTATTTTAATTTGTATACAATGATATAAAGATATTGTCAGTATCAATAGGGCAAAAATATCAAGTTAAACATTAACTTCAACATTTCAGTTCAACGTTGCTAGGGTAAATGCCCCACATCTTAAAATAGTGTAATTTGTGGATATTTGACTACTTTGGCAACTACTATTAGAAGTATTTTATATTTCTGTTTCTAATGGTATCTATAAGTTTTTATCTATATATCTCGATATACTAATTCAGTCGGCGGCAATACATGTTTCCATGTACCCACCTCTAGTCAAGTCTTGGTATTTAGCTAGTAGAGTGCTTCAATATTTTATAGATGCGACTCTACCCTAGCACAAATACAAACAACCGCTAATTTTTCTGTTACTTACACCTGCGTGAAAAAGCGATGCAGCGCGTTGGGGAGACACTGCGTTTTACGAGTTCCCCGGATTATCGCGACTGCCGGGGCTTCTGGAGAATGATAAATCAGAAAAACCTTGATTTTGCGGGAGAAGCCCGTTGTGAAGGTTTTCTAAGAACCTGACAAATGTGCAGTTAACCGAATGGATGGTATGAAAATACCATTTACAACTGCGATAAACGCTGCTGATAATAGTCAACAATTTTCGCAGTCACATCAGTGATATGTAAACCATCAGTTGTAATTTCCACTGCATCGGCGGCTTTTTGTAGTGGAGAAACCTTGCGGGTGCTGTCTTTCCAATCGCGTTCAGCAATGTCTTTTTCCAGTTGTTCTAAATCAACTTCTGGTAAACCTTGGTTTTTAAAGTCCTGTAAACGACGACGTGCCCGTTCCGTCACCGATGCTGTTAAGTAAACTTTTACTTCGGCATCAGGGAAAACATGAGTCCCGATATCACGTCCCTCTGCAACTAAACCCCCTTTCTTGCCCCAGCTTTGCTGTTGCTTAACTAGGGCTTCGCGAACTGCACTTTGTGCTGCTATCGCCGATACTTTTGATGTCACCTCCGGGGTGCGAATCTGAGCCGTCACATCATGGCGATTAATACATACTTGAACAGGAAAGTCAAGACTTTGACTGGGTGCAAGTTCAATTACGCATCGAGCCGCGAGTTCTGCGATCGCGCATTCATCATCGAGGGCAATACCTTCATGCTGTACCAACCATGTCATGGCTCGATACATAGCACCAGTATCTAAATAGACTAGTCCGATATTTCCGGCGACGAGGCGGGCAACAGTTGATTTTCCAGCGCCAGCAGGACCGTCAATAGCGATAATGGGCTTGCGATCGCGAAGCAAGGTGTTATCAATAAGACGTGTAGAACCAAGGCGAGCGGCGATCGCGAGCATTCCTTCCTCCTGAATAGTTTTCAATGGCATTAGAGTAGTCGGTTCAACCAATTCAATATATTCCACTAAGACAGTACTAACCATCGCCACTTCTTGCTGCACAAGCTCAATAAGCTTGTCGGTGTTACGAACACCTGCTTTAAATGCTACCATCGCCCGTTGCAAACCTCGGTATAATACCGCAGCATCTTCCTTTTCGCTAGCGCTCAAATATTGGTTGCGCGAACTTAAAGCAAGACCAGACGCTTCTCGTACCGTTGGACAAGCAACAATTTCGATGGGCAGGTTCAGGTCACACACTAGCTTTTTAATCACAGCTAACTGCTGACCATCTTTTTGACCGAAATAAGCTCGATCAGGTTGTACCAAGTTGAAAAGTTTGGTAACAATCGTAGTCACACCCTGGAAGTGACCTAGCCGAGAACGACCACACAAGCCAGATATCATAGCAGATGGAGGGATAACCTGTGTTAGTTTTGACTCTTCTATATTCTTCGCAGTCATTCCCTTCAGTTCCGGAGTTTGTTGGGAAGAGCATCTCCCCAACAACTCCTCAGAAGTTTGCTGGGAAGAACATCCCCCCAACAATTCCTCAGGAGTTGGTGCAAAAATAGCATCCACTCCAGCCTGCTCACATATCTGGCGATCGCCGTCTAGTGTCCGAGGATAATGCTGAAAATCCTCATTTTGACCAAATTGTAGGGGGTTGACGAAAATGCTCACAATGACGGTGTCATTTTCAGTTCGCGCCCGTTGAATCAAGCTGAGATGCCCGTGATGTAAAGCTCCCATTGTTGGCACTAAACCAACTGCTGTTTGATGAGAAGCTGTTACTTCAAATTGTAGCGGCTCAAGGAAGTTTAAATCTCGCGTTTCTAAGGCGCGTTTGCCTAAAAAACAACGTAAAGCTGCAACTGTAGTTAGCAGGCGCACAAAATACCCCTATTATATCGATCCCTCCCCCGTTAGTTTATCGAAATTCAGCCAGGGAAAAATCGGCAAAGGGAAAGGGGTAAAAAAAACTGACAAAAACAAGCCCATAAATTAAAAAGTAGAGACGTTAGATCAAACGCCTCTACTAATCATGAAAATTGGGAAATTGGTTAAGTTCAAGAACAGACAGAGGAGGAAAGACTTTTCTATTTTTGATAGTCTCCGTCTCCCCGGAAATTGCCTGGAAGAATAAATTTCCCTACAACTTCTCCCTCTGTGGTTCTCTTTACCGCCCTAATACTTCGACTTTCACTGGTGCAAGACCTCTACCAATCATCCCGATAACGCGGGCTGCGCCGTAGGATAAATCGATAATGCGACCGCGAATAAATGGTCCTCGGTCGTTGATACGCACGATTACCGAACGACCATTACGGATGTTGGTGACACGAACTCTTGTACCAAAAGGTAAGTGGCGATGGGCAGCTGTCATTCCTTCGGGATTGAAGCGTTCGCCTGTCGCTGTTTTGTTTCCCGAACCGTCATAGCCATAGAAAGAGGCTATACCGTTAAGGGTTTGTTTCACAGGTGCGATCGCAATTTGATCGGGGGATCTGGGTATCGAGATTGCTGGTACATTCACAGGTAAATTGGCAATCTCGGTGAGCGGGGATGCATTCCCAATCAGCCTGCGGAGGCGATTGGTGGCTTGCAATGCGTCCTGCGCTTGATTGTTGGTTGAGTCGCTTAAGCTGGTATTGCTATCTATCGCTACGATTTCTTGACCATCAACTTTGATTACGTAGCGAGCTTCAGACTCTTGGTTGGATAAATTCTTGTTACCGGCTTGGTTAGCGGTTGCTACTTCACCACCGCGCCGCCAACTAACCGTAATTTTGTTGGCATCTACTTTTTGACGAACTAGGTCGTTGATGCGAGCTGCTACTATACTCGCTTTCTGAACTGGATCGTCGTTGCTTAAATTATCCTGATTAGCTAAACCCGCATTTTCCCCAACAGTTGCCACCTTCACAGAAGATGAATTGCTAGCATTAGGGGCGTACTGTTGCACGCCCCCATTTTCACCACCTACATTCCCAATTGCACCAACTTTGGTTTCGGTTTTGAAATCTGTGCTTGCTACCTGTTGTTTGCCCACAAAAGTGAGAACCGGAATATTACGGATGTAAAGTGTAGCTGCTTGACGACCTGCTTTGTTGTGCGTGTGGATTTGCGTGACTGCATTGTTTGCAGCAGGAGTATTTATTTTGGTTTGATACTCCCCTACCTTCACCACATCCCCGGATGGCGATGAAGGTAATGTCGAATTTGATTGCTCGGTTGTTTGACTCCGTGCGATCGATGGGCTGCCCACAAATGCACTTAGCAGGGCGAAAACAGTTAAGAAATATCTATGATTCATGTGTCCGAATTTAAAGTAACACGAGAACTAAAGCTCGGATTTGGTCTGCTATTACGCACTTAATTCAGCGCGATTATTTAGCAGAATCTCAAACTCGTTCCGCTTTCACTTTTTGTTTGTGACTGCAACAGACTAACACGAAGTTTCATGCTTGGGGATCGGGGATTTAGCGTAAACTTTGGTAAACTTCGCCATCTGAAAAATAAGTTACAAGGTTATAACCTAGACACAAGAAGCTTTTTAGCTATGTAACAATTTTTTGGGAAAAAGCAGAAAAAAATTTTTGAAACTTAATATTTTTTTGGAACTAAATCTATTGAGATATACGTCTCTATAATTTCACCTCATAAAGCCGCAAATCCTTTTCCGAACTCATCTTCGATACGTAATCTACTAGTGGCAATTTTAGCCAAATCTGCCAATTTTTACCCCAGTTTTCAGTGACCTCAGTAAGTAAGTATTAGACTACCTAAAAGCAAACAATTAGGAAATTCAAGATAAATAAACGTTATTATTCATACACTTAAATTTTAAGTATTTATGCTTACGCATCAGTAAAAATACGAACAATAATTGGAATAAATTTGATACTTCCGTTTAATTTATATAAATAATTATAATCATTGATTAGATGTTAGTTTGTCAATGGGAATTTTTGAGTCTGTGAATGTATAACCAAAACAGCTTTCAAGGATATTTCCAAATTTACTTTGAGTCTCCAAGCTCCGTTAAAGCAAGTTAAGTTTAACTAATGAATTGTCACAAAATATCTATACCTATGCGTGTTGCAAAACAAAGCGAATATTTGCCGTAGGTATTGTTAAAGTTTCTAATTCCCAAGTCCTAGATGATGGGAAAATCAAACAAGCAGGAACAATAGCAAGGTATTGTATTGGTGTGGATGAGGTCTAAATTTGGTGATTTAGACTTAGGGGCAAAGCTTTCTCATCCTTCTTAATCCTTTTTTCACAGCAGAGGAAGTGTTGCTATTTTCTCTTGAACAGGATTTAGATGAACTGATGCTCAACATTAAAAGACTTGAAATACTTGTAATTTTACCAAAGGTAAAGCTATTAGCTGTATGGTACACTCAGAAAATCGAGAATCAGAAAATATAGAATCAAAAAAAATAGAGAGTGTTGCACCATCATTGCAATTGTTTTTGGATGATTTGCATTGTAAATACAAATCCTTGGGGGATGGTGCAGTTGCCAATTACATCCCAGAGTTATCGAAAGTGAATCCCGATTTATTTAGTATTTGCGTTGCGACAGTGGATGGTGAAGTTTATCAAGTTGGCGATTTTAACCCTCTATTTACAATTCAATCAATATCGAAGGTGTTTGCCTACGGGCTAGCGTTAGAAGATTGTGGGCGAGATTATGTATTGACGCGGATAGGAGTTGAGCCAACAGGAGATGCATTTAACGCAATTATTTTGGATGAGCAATCGAAACGACCTTATAATCCAATGGTAAATGCAGGAGCGATCGCAACTACTAGTTTGATTAAAGGGAAAAATGCAACTGAACGTCTGAATCGGTTGCTGGATATGTATCGTCGCTATATTGGGCGTGATGTATTTGTGGATATATCTGTGTTTACATCCGAGCGTAGCACTGGACATCGCAACCGCGCCATGGCGCATCTAATGCTGAATTTTGGCATGATTGATGGACATATTGAGGAAGCCTTGGATTTATACTTTCAGCAATGTGCTGTGATGGTGAATTGTCGGGATTTAGCGGTAATGGCAGCAGCATTGGCAAATAAGGGAGTGAATCCAGTTACGGGTGAACAAGCTGTTGATAGTCGTTATATTAAAGATATCCTCAGCGTTATGTACACCTGTGGGATGTACAACTTTGCTGGTGAATGGGCATATAAAATTGGCATCCCGGCAAAAAGTGGTGTGAGTGGGGGAATTATTGCTGTGGTTCCTGGGAAAATGGGGATAGCTGTATTTTCGCCGTTATTAGATTCCCGTGGAAATAGTGTGCGTGGGGTGAAAGTTTGCGAGGAATTGTCGCAGAAATTTGGGTTACATATGTTTGATTGTGCGGGTGGTAGTTTAAATTTGACGAAAAATGGATTTAATTAGGATGGCTGAAATCAGAGGATGATTGAAACTGACTTGGAGACGGTGAAGAAAATAATACTAATCACGGTTATCAATTTGCGCCCTTTGTAAACTACCGGAAAAATCGACATAAACGGTTTTCCACTCGGTAAAAGTATCAATAGCCGCACTTCCAGCTTCCCGATGTCCATTACCTGTTTGTTTGACACCCCCAAAAGGTAGATGTACCTCTGCGCCAATTGTCGGACCATTTATGTAGGTGATACCTGCTTCAATATCGCGCATAGCGGCAAAAGCACGGTTAATATCACGAGTGTAAATAGAAGAAGACAGCCCATAGTTGGTATCGTTAAGAATTGCGATCGCATCTTCAAAACTACTTACTTCCATTAAGGCTACCACAGGACCGAAGATTTCTTCACGGGCAACGCGCATCTGGGGTGTGACATTATCTAAAATAGTCGGTTTGAAAAAATAACCTTCTTTTAACGCACCTTCCACAGCCACTTCCCCACCAATTAATATATTGGCTCCTTCCTCACGGGCAATATCCATATATTCAGAAACCCGTTGTAGTTGTCTTTCATTAATGATTGCAGCAATTTCTGTATCGGCATCGTAACCAGCGCCCAAACGTAATTTTTTTGTCCGTTCCCACAACATTGCTGTAAATTGAGCTTTAATATCACGATGTAAAATTAATCGACTGGTTGCGGTACATCTTTGCCCGGTTGTGCCAAATGCGCCCCAAATTGCCCCATCCAGGGCTAATTCTAAATCTGCATCTTCCATGACTATCTGGGCATTTTTACCACCCATTTCCAAACATACACGTTTGTGGGTGCGCCCGCAGATTTCCCCGACTTGGGAACCTGTTGCCGATGAACCAGTGAAGGATACCAAATTCACGTCGGCATGTTCGACTAAGGCTTTGCCAACTTCTTCGCCAACCCCATGTAGTAAATTAACTACACCTGGAGGAAAACCGGCGGCGGCAAATATTTCAATTAACTTTGTCGCACAAGCTGGGGTATCTTCGGCTGGTTTGAGGATGATTGTGTTGCCACATACCAGTGCTGGCATGGCTTTCCAGCAGGGAATAGCGATTGGAAAATTCCAGGGTGTAATTAAAGCACATACCCCAATTGGTGTTCTCACTGTCATTGCGAATTTGTTGGGCATTTCCGAAGGAGTTGTTTGTCCAAACAACCGTCTTCCTTCCCCAGCACTATAGAATGCACAATCAATTCCTTCTTGAATATCTCCGCGTGCTTCGGTGAGAGGTTTACCCATTTCCCGACTAATTAATTGCGCGAGTTCTTCTTTATGCTGGATTAATAACTCACCGACGAGAAAAACGTATTCAGCACGGGCAGGTGCGGGAACTTTTCGCCATGTTTTGTAAGCTTGGCGAGCAGATTCTACCGCTTGGTTAACATCTGCAATTGTTGAGCGGGGGAAAGTGGCGACAATTTCGCTTTTATATGCAGGATTGCGACTTTCAAGAGTGGTTTTTCCAGTGCTATCCCACCATTTACCATCGATAAAATTACGACAAGTGAAGCTATTAGTCATAATTTACTTACTCCTAGTAGTAATGCACTGGAATCTTTGTAATCAGTGTCGCTTGGTTTTGAGGTTTAGTCAAGCGTTGTGGTAGCGATAAGTAAGTATTTAGAGTAGTTCAAATATTTGCAATGTCAGAGTTATTTGTTTTCATTTTTCTCTGAAATATACTGGATAATTTTCAGATAAAAATTTGAGTTAAAACTAATTCAAAATAGTGCTAAAACTCCTACAGGAGAACCCGAACCATCGCGCAGTCTTAGAGGTGCGATCGCAATTATAATTCCTTTGGCTGGTAGTTTATGTAAGTTTGTTAAATTCTCTAGGACAATACGCGGTTTTTCTAAGACTAAACGGTTTACAGAAAATTCTGTATTTATCCCCGCATCAACACCATGTGTATCAATCCCTACACCTGCTATTTGACGTTCTTTTAATAAGAATTTGGTGACATCGCTACTAAAACCGGGAAAATGAACATTTCCGGCTGTATCTTCAGGGATAAATTTATCTGTATCACCCCATTTTTGTGCCCATCCTGTATTTAATAATACTAAATTTCCTGGTGGAATTTCACCATGTTGCTGTTCCCATCTCATCACATCGGCAATAGTCAAAGTATAGTCATAATTAGTTTTTGAATTAACCTCAACTTGCTTGCGGATATCAATTACCACCGCAGGTATCAATAACTTATCCGTAGTGTATTGGTCAATTCCTATACCGTTATCTTCAAAGCTAATTGGCGCATTCATGTGAGTGGCGCTATGCTCGCCCATTGTAAATTTTCGTAAGTAATAACCCTGCTTTCCCCTCTGCGAGACAGTAATAAATTCAACAGACGGGTCGCCTTGCCACTGAGGAATATTGGTGTCAATTACATGACTCAGATGAATTACATGGGAATAAGTAATGGTTTTTGAGGGGAAAGATGAGGAGATGCTGGCACTTTGAACCGTCAATTTCTCCAATGTTGCAGCCATAACATCGCGAGTTTGTCCAGTCACAGTATAAACTAAAACTTCGCGATAGATACGCTGGGCGTGATGATGTTTATAATTAGCAGCACCGCCGGAGACTACAATGGTAGCATGGGAAATACGGGTTGCAAGTGCGATCGCCCAGGCGCGTAAATGTAGTTTTTCTGGAAATCCAATATTGTTATGTTGTTGCGCTTCTCGAATTGCGCTGCGACAATGATTCAATTCTTGCTGTAGTAAAACGAAAGCATCATCAATAAATGATAAATTTTTGGTTCGTGAAACATCGTGAATAATATCTAAACCTGCCAAACCACAACCTGTTGCCAAAAAAGTTGATTTCAAAACATTCTTCTTATCTTGTTCGTGAATCCATCCTGGTTGTTTAATAAAAACTACGGAATTATCAGCCAAAAACCAATTATTGAAAGTTGCTGTGACTGTATTTGTTGATGGCATCGCCACTAAGTCTGCGACTTCGCTAAAACTAATCAATCCTTTGAAACTTTCTTTTTCGGCTTCTCTTCCTCTTGCCAACGGTGCTATTCCAAACACCGCACTACCATCAGGTAGGGTTGCTGCGACAATAAACTCGTGAAAAATACCCCACCCTGTCACCCAAGGCACTACACCATTTAATAAATACCCACCATCTACAGGTATTGCATTCGTTAGGGGTTCACCTTCCCGCCGCAGTTGCGAAAACCCCACGCCCAACAATACTTCGCCACTTCCCATTAAAGGTAGATATTTCTCTTGTAATGTGCTGTTGCTGCTGGCAGCTAACATTCCCGCCGCACTCTGATGTTGGGTTTGCAGAAATGCTAAAGCACCCGAATATCGAGCTAAAAGTTCTTGAAATTCACCAAAAAATGCCTCGCTAGTTTCCTTTCCACCCCATTTTTGGGGAACTCGCAAAGCTAGTAAGTTTAATTTGCCTAAACCCTGCAATGCACAAAATAATGCATTGGCATCACTATCAATCGTATTGCTCTTTGGTGCGACTTCTGCTTGTAAAAAAGATTGGATAGTATCTAGGTTCATGATATTGAGGAATGGGCATTGGGCATATCTAAAATATTAATTATTAATAAGCACTTGCTGATTACCTCTTACTTCATTTCACTTTTTGTTGCCCTTGCCCAAAAAATAATCCCCCTCGAAAACCCGTGAATTTCGGGAGTGAGGAGGTTCAAATGTTGCAGCAAAAAGTGAATTATTAATAAGTTAGCAGGTTTGAGGTTAAAATCCCAGTAAAGATAGGTTAAGATTTGGTAAAGCAGGTCGAAAAAGGATACTAGATTGCAGTTGGAGGTGAGCTTAGTATCCCAGGCTTACTGATATAACTTGGTTTTGTGTTTCTACCTGAAGATTTATCTCAATTGCCTGCGCTAGTTATTTTCAAATAGCAATTAATTCCTAGGTAGACTCATAATCTTACGTGCTGAATTCGACAAAGGGGAAGAGGGTAGATACCCCTCATGGGAATAGGGAATGATATCGGGTTTGCCTAACGCGGTGATGGGGAATGGGGGTTTTGCCGGGGAGAACTAATGATTCAGGCGAACCTGATATGACACACTAATTACGAAATTTAAGATTCAAATCTACATTCTAGGGAATGAAATACTTTTGCTGCTTTCTCTTGAGCGTTTTCCCCATTAGTAATTATATTTACCTTTCTTTCGACACCATTATCTGTGATTTTTGCCATATATCGAATTCCATCAATTGGTTGAGATGGCTCACCAAGTAGGTGTTTTCCCACTTGAATGGAAACGGGTACTGATTTACCGCATAATTCTTGGTTTTCTATCTTTGTAGAGGTAACGATAAAGCTACCTTGGTATACTTCTTGAAGTGTAATATCTAAGTTTAATGAGTCTTCTTCTTTGATTTGTTCAATTGGGGCTTTACTGACAAACAGAGTAATATCAGGTGGATTATTTTGACTACTAATAATCGCTATTTTCTTTGCACCAAAGTTTACGCCAACTACCCCTTGGGCACTACCAGGTATTTGATAATCAAACAGGCTTTGAGCAATTGCTTCTGCTCTGGCTGGGGTAAACATATTTTTGATAACTTTACTACCTAAGCCAATTACTGCACTACCTAATAATCCGAATGCTCCCATGATAATTAATATAATTTCCCAAAATCTTACAGGATATTCTGGGATGGAATTAGTCAAATTATCTTCTGGAATAGTATTTTTTTTCATACTCAATAATCATTAATTTAAATCGACTCCTAAGAAGCGATTAAAAAACCGAGTTCGCCAAACAACTCGCAAAATTAAACACCACTCTAATGCAACTAAAACTAAAAATAAACAATCCTGCCAAGTTAATGGTGCTAATTCAAAGAATTGACGTAATGGGGGAATCGCCAGAGTCAGCATAAATATAACGAATAATACTAACATTGCTATTGTATATCGCCAATCTTTACTTAGGGGTTCTGCTCCAACCCAAAATCTTGTTGGTGGTTTGAGAAAAGGGAGTAAAAATAGATGACATAAAACTAAAATTGTCACTAAAGCTGTGCGCGGAAGGGTGTAATCAAGTTCGGTAAATTCTCTACCTGGTGGCAAATCTAAAATTGCTCTGACTAAATAAAGTAAATACACCAACAGCGCCACTAATGTCATGGTTAATGTTGCTGGCACTGTAAAATGTAACAAAGAACGTACCATGTTTTTATGCTTTTGGACTTCTCCAGCTTTTGCCCAAATTGGAAAGATTGCGGTGGGTAATCCAACACCGAACATTGCTAGTAATGCACTATGTTTATTAATTAAGGGAAAGCTATCAGCAACCATTCCGGTAGAAAAAATTAATAAGGCGACACAAAATACTCTCACAATAAATAATGCCAGGGAATCTCTAATTCCATTCCGAATTCTTTGCCCTTCTAAAAATGCAAATGGGAGTGCGCCAAAAGAATCTTTTAATAAGATAATATCGGCAACACCTCTAGTTGCTTTACTACCACTTTCCATGGCAATTCCCAGACAGGCTTGTTTGAGAGAAAGAATATCATTTACCCCATCACCAATCATGGCAACATAATTACCTTGTTGGCGTAATATTTTGACTAATCTTGCTTTTTGTTCGGGTGTAATGCGTCCAAAAATATTACAAGCATCCGCAGCTTGGGCAAACTGCACATCATCCATAATTGCTAATTCTAAACCAGAAATTAATTGAATATCATCGCTTAAACCTGCTTGTTTAGCTAATGCTGCTACCGTATCTGGATTGTCTCCAGAAATAATTTTCAGGTTAATTCCAGCTTTGGCAAATGTGCGTAATGTATCAGTTACATTTGGGCGTAATTCGTCGCTGAAATAGATGATTCCTAAGGGAATGAGAAAATCTGGTAAAACCTCATTTTCCGATTGATAACTAATTGCATCAATATTTTCTGTATAAGCAAATAATAAAACCCGCAATCCTTGTTTAAAACCTTCGTCAATCAATACTTGTACTTCTGGCGCAAGCAATACAGACTTTGCTAATATTTCCGGTGCCCCCAATACAAAAACACCCGGATTGGGAAAATCAGAAAAACTGATAGCACTCCATTTACGGGCAGAGGAAAAGGGAATTTCAGCTTTGACAGTACGAGTTTTACCACTACATGCAGATGCGATCGCATCACTGGTACGATTAGGTGCAGTAGTATTAGCAACATAATCACCCAATTTTTGCCTGAGTTCAATTTCCGTCATCCCAATTGGATAAAGTCTCTCTAGAATCATGTGATTACTAGTTAATGTCCCTGTTTTATCCAAACAAAGAATATTCACATGGCTCAGTGATTCTACTGCATTTGCCTGCTGTATTAGTACATCTTTTCCCAGCATTCTCACTGCTGCGGTTCCATATGCCAAAGTAATCGCAATCAATAATCCACTGGGAACTAAACCCGCCACTACTGCGGCATGTTGCACCACATCTGCCAAGGTATAGGAACGACTAGTAAAGCTAATGCCCACTAAAATCCACAAAAAACAAGCCAGCAACAGTAAAATCCGAATTACCAAGTTAATTTCTTTTTGCAAGGGTGTATATACATGGCGAAAAGCCCTAGCATCAGAGGTTAACTTATAAGCAATGGTTTCTGTGCCCACCTTAGTCGCCTGAAAACAGGCACTTCCCGTCACGCAAACAGTCCCCGAATAGACAGTATCTTCTGCTACCTTGTGGATTAAATCAGATTCCCCAGTTAGCAAAGACTCATCAACATCAATTTGCCCATCACCAACGACAACACCATCAACTAAAATTTGATCACCAGCAGTCGCGACAAGAATATCTCCTTGGACAATTTCACTGGGGTCAATGTCAATCTTTTTACCTTCACGAATTACAGTAGCGTGGGGACGATTGAGTAAAGCGATTTCGTCGAGCTTGCGTTTGGCGGAAATTTCTTGGAGAACAGCAATGATGACACCGCTAAGAATAATCACTATGACTAGGAATGCATCGCCATAACGACGTAGCAGAATCATGACAGCGCTAATCGTGAAGAAAACTATATTAATAAAATTGAAGATATTTTCGTTGATAATTTGGCGATAGGAACGACTTGTTTGTAGACAGACATCATTGCCTAAACCTTCTGCACGCCGTCTTTGTACTTCTTCCTCGCTTAATCCTGGCTCGTTGAAAATATGGCACTCCATAGTCATTCAAGTGTAAATTGGAAGTCTCGACTTGCCTAATATACAGCCTACATTCCCTAAGTTAGTTATTATTGTTCCTCAATTCATGTTATTAGTGATTCCCAAAGTATAAATTCTATCGATTTTTTTCTGCTTCAATTCCTGAATTGGATTATTTCGTGTTGCTGAATAATGGAATTTTAGTAGAGAAGTGATGATTATTTTTGAGGACATTTAGCAGATAATTTATGTCTTCAATATTGGAGTATGTTCGCAACAACAAACAGGACATACAATGTTTATATATGTATGGAATATAAGTAATTAGAAAAACTGCGAAAAAGGGAAAAAGTTACTAATCTGATACCATTTTCATGTGCAACTTGCTTGTGGATGAGAAACCTGGTTTCTGGTTGCGTGACTATGGCTGAATATTCCTTGATAAATCCTCTCTCATACCTCCTCAGCAATAATTATCAATGTTTATTGTGGAATATTGGCATTGTCAATAAACCCCATGCGAAACCAGTCACTAAACCAAATGGCGTAACCAAATAATTATTAAAATCCCACCATCCCAACACCTGCGCCGCTAATTCCAACGGATAAGCCATCATCAATACTGCGGCAATGGCAACTCCACTCCATCCATACTGACTCAGCCAGTAAAACTCTTTGCCACTATTGACAGCGTACAATATACGTGTTATGAGCAATCCTGTAACTGTGCCGTAGCAACGCATACATACAGCCATAATAAAAGGTGGTGCTAACTCCAAACCCATACTTGGCTGTGGACATACATGATGCCCCATAAAATAAATGATATTGGCAATAATTGGTAGTATTGGTAAACCCGATGCAGCTAGAAAAGGAGCAATTAGGGGACCAATTACCATACCAGAAAGGAGAAAATCTGTAATTAGACTCAACCAGCGAATTTGAGATGGTATTTTAAAAATTACCCCTTGCATTTTCCTTTGCTTCCTTATCTGAGATATTTGATGGGAGTTTTTACATTTCTTAAACGTAGCTGAAAATGTGAAGGGCAGGCAAGATGCCCACCCCAGAATCTTTACTCCATTGGATTTCTTGAGTTATTTGCTGGTTATTGACTAGATATTAACTAGATATTAACCTAACCAACTTTCTCAACATAGGGACTTGTTAACTTATCAAGTTGCTGCACTAAGAGGCTGAGGAATAAACCCACATCTGTAACTACACCAACCGATTCTATCGAACCGCGATCGCTCAATTTTGTCACAACGGCGGGGTTGATATCAACGCAAACCATTCTCACACCCGCAGGTGTCATATTGCCCACGCCAATTGAGTGCAACATTGATGACAGCATCAAAATCATTTCTGCACCCTTAATTTGTTCAGCATATTTGACTTGTGCTTTAATCAAATCCATCTCGGTATCAGGCAAAGGTCCATCGTCACGAATCGAACCAGCCAGCACAAAAGGTACATTATTTTTGACGCATTCGTACATGATACCGCTTTTAATGACACCGGCTTCTACGGCTTGTTTAATACTACCATGGTGACGAATAGTGTTAATTACCTTGAGGTGATGTCTGTGTCCTCCCCGTACTGCCACACCTCGCTTCATATCCACACCCAAGGATGTACCCAGGATCGACTGTTCCATATCATGAACTGCGATCGCATTTCCTCCTAGTAGTGATTGTACATAGCCTTCACGAACTAAGCGTGATAAATGTTCGCCGCCACCTGTATGTATAACCACAGGACCAGCACTAACAACAACTTTACCACCAGCATCCCTGATTTTACGTAATTCCCAGGCAACCTGTTCCACAACTAATTCAACTCGGCGTTCGCTGGAAACACCAGCAGACATAAAGCTAAATTCTTCAGAATTCCGTTTTTCCCGTGATTCAGTTTTGCGGATGGTGCGAATACCCAATACATCAACAACAACACTTTCGCTAGTTTCCAAGTCACGCAATAACTTACATTTAGCTACCACACCTTCAGGAGTATGGGAAATTGCGATCGCGCCATCCATGCGTTGATTCTGCACTTTTATCCATTCACCGTTGATTCTGACTTCGGTGGGGTAAATAGTGCTGACATAAAAATCATCGGGAGCGACACCATTTTTGGGCACAGCTTCCAGTTTGGCATCACGTTCATCTTCGGGTAAGTCCACTGCCCCCAAATCGATGAGGTAGGAGATAATGCTTTCCATCACCTCGTGGGATGGTGCAGATACCTTCACTTCTGCGGCGGAGGTACTTTGACGTTGTTCTCCCAAGTTGAAATTGAGAACTTGGAAACTACCGCCATTATCAACAATTAAATCTAACGCTTGGTTAATTAAACCAGAATCTAGTAAGTGTCCTTGAATGCTAATAATGCGACTTTCGACGTGAACATTGGCGTGAACATCCGCAAGTACAGGTTCAGTAACACGCAATGTCAAACACTTAGCTGCACCACCAGCTTTGAGAAATTCCGTCAGGGGGGTTTCAATTACCTGGAAACCAACTGCGTTGAGTCGCGCTTTCAAGCCATCGGAGGCTTTATTCATGACGACAATCTGCTCTAAATTGACGGTATTGCAGGCAAAGTTGACTGCATCAGTTTCTTCAATGGCAATGCGTTTTTCGGGAGCAACCCGCATTTCAATCAAGCGATTGGAATAGGAATCAAATGCACCTGGGTAATAAAGTAAATAACCGTTAGCCAGAGGACAAAAACAGGTATCAAGATGGTAAAATCGCTCATCGATCAGTCGTAGCGATAGCACTTCAATATCCAGCCATTTTGCCAGGTATGGGTGGGAATCCAACTCGGAACGGAAACCATAACCAGCCCACAGCCAACGCCCTTCCCGATCTAAAAGTGCATCTCCTGCACCTTCAAATGGTAAATCCTTGGGCAGTTCATAAACTTTATAACCATTCTGTTCAAACCATTCTTTGAAAAACGGTTCTTCTCCCTGGCGTTCTTTGTGTAAAAAACGACTTAAGACTACATTTTCGCCCAGTACCAACCCAGCATTGGCGGTGAAAACCATATCTGGCACACCTTTTTGGGGTGTAACTAAATCAACCGTTGCATGTTGCTTTAAAATTTGATACAGCCCTTGCCACTGTTCCACCGCCCGATCGCGTGACGATTTGTGGATATTACCCTCCATCCAAGGGTTAATTACATAGTCTACATCGTAATGGTCGGGGGCACACATCAAGATTCTAATGTGAGAAGTCATAAAAAATCACCAGCGAGATGCTATTAACCTGTTTAGAATATAACAAGCGCGATTCTATCCAAATTTTTGCGCGATCGCCTGCTTTTTAACTTTAACTTTCACACAGTTGTGTAACATTACTATTGTAGTTCGCTACTTTACAAGAAATTTATTGATAACTAATGGCAATTGCAATTGATTTCGGTACTAGTAACACTGTAATTGCTCGCTGGAATCCTGTCACCCAGCAGCCTGAGACATTGAGTCTGTCGGGTTTATCGATTCAACAAAGTTTGAATCCACCGCTCATTCCCAGCTTGGTATATGTGGAAGATGCCCGCCAGGGAAAGATTTTAGCCGGACAACAGGTGCGGGATCGAGGTTTAGATTTAGTTAATGAACCGCGATTTTTTCGGAGTTTCAAGCGGGGAATTGGTGCTGATATTCAAGGGTTTTTGCCGGAAATTGACGGGAAGAACGTGACGTTTGAGGATGCGGGAAAGTGGTTTTTAACGCAAGTGATTTCTCAACTTAGTCTCTCTACCCCGGAGGTTGTCGATTCGTTGGTGTTGACAGTTCCCGTCGATAGCTTTGAAACCTATCGCTACTGGTTAGGTGGGGTTTGTGAAGATTTAGCTGTGCAAGAAGTACGAATGCTAGACGAACCTACTGCCGCTGCTTTAGGCTATGGAATGAGCGATCGCGAAATTCTCTTGGTGATCGATTTTGGTGGCGGTACCCTGGATTTGTCTTTGGTAAGGTTGGATCAAACTGTTCAGCAAGCAGCAAGTAGTAAACCTTTGGGGTTTTTGTTGAAATTTGGCAACAAGTCGCTAGCAGAAGACTCGAAGCAGAAAGTGAAAACAGCGCGGGTGTTGGCAAAAGCGGGTCAAAATTTGGGTGGAACTGACATCGATAATTGGATTGTTGATCATTTTGCCAAAACTCAAGGTTTGGTGACAACTCCCCTGACAACACGTTTAGCCGAAAAAGTCAAAATTCAACTTTCCACCCAAACTCAAGCTGGTGAGGTTTATTTCAACGAAGAGACTTTTGAAAGCTATGAAATCGACCTGAACCGCGATACATTTACAGAAATCCTCAAAAATAATGGGTTTTTTCAACGTCTTGACGATGCGATGACGAGTTTGTTGCAGCAAGCCAGACGACAAGGGATCGAAGTTGCAGATATTAATGCAGTTTTGTTGGTGGGGGGAACTTCCCAACTTCCCGCAGTTCAAGAATGGGTGAAAAATTACTTTGACGCAGGTATCATTAAGTGCGATCGCCCATTTGAAGCGATCGCTCAAGGTGCATTACAATTAACTCAGGGCTTGGAAATTAAGGATTTTCTTTATCACAGCTACGGCATTCGTTATTGGGATCGACGTAATAATCGTCACAGTTGGCATCCCATTGTCAAATCTGGACAACCCTACCCCATGAGTCAACCTGTGGAGTTGGTTTTGGGTGCATCGATGGAAAATCAACCCAGTATTGAGCTAATTATGGGTGAATTGGGGGCAGAAAGCGGGGGAACTGAGGTTTACTTTGATGGGGATAGGTTGATTACCCGTCGTCTTGATGGTGGTGTTACTAGTGTGAAACCCCTTAATGATAAAGATGGGGCGAGGAGTATTGCAAATTTAACCCCACCAGGTTTTCCCGGAAGCGATCGCGTGAAAATTATGTTTTTGGTTGATGGGCAAAGATTTTTAAGAATTACTGTTGAGGATTTATTGACAAATGAAACTCTGTTAGAAAATCAATTAGTTGCCCAGTTAAGTTGATAAGTTGATGTTTTTTATGTTAGCGATCGTCTTATGTTTTGAGCAGAGCTTGGGGAGCATTCTAGGGTGTGTAAATTGTTTTTTTGTAGTGCGGGCTTCTAGCCCGCTTCCTGGTAGGCTGTTGACTAATCAGTCAATTACAATTGCTGGTTTTGATGATATTTGTTTGGATTTGAGTCTAATTTTCCCTTAGTTTTGATTTTTTGATTTGACGATACTGTATTTTCTTCAATCTGGATTTGCAGTAGGTAAAGTTGCTACCAAAGGCAGAGTAATAGTTACAGTAGTACCAATACCAAGTTGACTATTAATCACGATCGCACCTTCTAATAAATCTACTATTTTTTTGACAATTGCTAAACCGAAACCAATTCCCGGCAAGAAATTAACCACATTCTTGGCTCGGTGGAATGGTTCGTAGAGTTTGGGTAAGTCTTCGGTGGGAATACCAATACCTTGGTCTTTGATTTCCAGAATCAGATACTGATCTTCTTGACGTAGATTCAATTCGATTTCACCACCTTGGGGTGAGTATTTGATGGCATTATTAAGCAAATTATCTAAAATTATTTGCAGCATTGTTGCATCTAAATAAACCCAAGGTTCGCGAAGATGACAATTACATTGGAAGCTGTGTAAATAGGCTGTCTGGGATTGATGGAGGGTGATACTCTCTTTGAGACTGGCTTTTGCCATCACAGTCTCACAAATTTGCTCTACATTAATTCGGCTGAGATTGGCTTTGAGTTCACTTAATTCGGCTTTGTACAGTGATACTTGTTCCAACAAACGCAACATTGATTGAATTGCTGTATTGATAATTTGGAAACACCTACTCTTTGTCTCTTGGCTAATTGCCTCGTTGTAACGTTGGAGCAGTTCGACTGAGGTTTGGACGACAGTCATTGGTGTGCGGAATTCGTGGGAAATTGTCTGAATGTAGCGCGATCGCAATTCTTGGAGTTCCTGCGGTGATTCTAAAGTATTGACAAATGTTCTTGATTGGGGAACTAAAGTGAGGTCACGCAATAGCCAGCGCCAACCGATAATTTGTCTTTGAATATCATAAACGGCAGTAACCGCGATCGCAGCTGGAAATGCTTCTCCACGACGGGGTGTAATTTCAACTTGCCAATGCCGATGTTGGAGTAATTCTGCTGTATGGTTAAGTTTGTCATGAAAGGCTTTGCGTTCGGCTTTGCTAATAAAGACAACCAATGGTTTACCCACCAAAAATTCTTTTCGTATTCCGAAAAAACCGGCAGTAAATTGGTTAGCTTGTTGAATTACACCTGCCGTATCAGTAACTATGTAGGCATCGGGAGCAAATTCAAACAATTCCCAATAGCGTTGGCGTTCTAATTCTAATTCCTGCCGGGTTTGTACTAGTTCTTCATATTGGACGTTAAGTTCTTCTAATATTACTGTCAATTCTTCTAAGGCAGATGAGAGTAATTCCGGCTCTAGGAGCAGTTCATTGCTATGCTGCGATAAAATACTTACTTTCAACTGGGCGTTTTGGAGCCTTTTTTCCACGAGACTCATAGTCATACTTCCACCTCCTCCATTACGAGGATAACCCCATCTCGCTTGCCTGCGATGCCAATTAGGGGGTTACAGGTGACTCGACAGCGAAAACTTCTACCCCGACGGTTTGTTGCATCTATAACTAATTCTATCTGATTTTCCCCGGCAATACAAGCGCGGATGGCTTCCCGTAGCTCGCTTACAGGTAAACCAATATCCAAATTAAAAAACGACTGCCCTTTGACTTCTTCGGTTCGCAATCCCCAGAGGTTTTCAGTTTCTTTATTCCAACTGAGAATATGAAATTGCAAGTCAATTACTACCACCCCAGCCTGAATGCTTGTGAGGATAGATTGGAGGAAAGCATTGAGTTGGTTGAGTTCGTGGGTACGTTGGCGCAACTCATCATTAATTGTTTGCAATTCTTCGTTGGTGGATTGCAATTCCTCGTTCATCGTCTCCAATTCTTCGTTAGTGGATTGTAATTCCTCGTTGGTGGTTTCCAATTCTTCATTGGTGGATTGTAATTCCTCGTTGGTGGTTTCCAGTTCTTCGTTACTCGATTGCAGTTCTTCGTTGGCGGTTTCTAGTTCTTGATTTGCCCGTTGCAGTTCTGTTTGCAGATTGTGGTGACTACTTACATCTGTGAAAGTAATCGCAATTCCCAGTAAGTCACTGCCATTTTCTTGGAGGGGCGTGAGTTGCACGTCCAAATATTGGATGTTGCCATCAGGGAGATTACGAACTACGTCGGAAATTACCAGGGGATGACGATCGTTGTATACTTGCTCAATTGGCGATCGCAATTCGACGGGACGGTAGGAAATTTCTAAATCTCGGAGGGGACAGCCAATATTTTGCAAACTAATGCCAAACATCGCCCTGGCAGACTGATTTGCCATCACCAAATTCCCCCCACAGTCTACTACCAATTGCGCTAGAGGTATGGCATTCAAAGCTGCTTCCCGCAACTGCACATGGACTGCTAGACGTTTGCTACTTTCCTCATCACCAGTTTGTGACAAAACTAAGAGGCGATCGCGTATATTTACCTTAGCGACTTTCGTAAATATGCGATGTTGTAAACTTAAGGGGGTAAATAGGTTGGTGTGGGTGAGCAACATCTCGGCTTTCCCCAGAAATAACACACCTGTGGGATTGAGGGCAAAATGTAACCGTGCCAAAATTCTCGCTTGGGCATCAGCATTAAAATACATGAGTGTATTCCGACAGACTAATATATCCAAGCGGGAAATGGGAGCATCCTGTAGCAAGTCATGACGACCAAAAATCACAGTTCGCCGCAAATCTGCCCGAAAGACTTGGCTATTTCCCACTGCTTCAAAATACTTCTCTCGTAGTTCCAGAGGAACCGAGTGAATTGCTTGCTGGGTATAACTAGCCTGACGAGCGTGGGTGAGAGCCTCTTCATCCACATCAGTCGCATATATTTTGACTCGTTGACGAAATTCCGTCGCTCCCAAAGTTTCCGCCAAAATCATGGCGAGGGTATAAGCTTCTTCTCCCGAAGCACAACCAGCACTCCACACCCGAATTGGCTCCTCTGCTGTTTTATGACTGAGGATTTGTGGCAAAACTTGCTGCTGTAAATAATCCCAAGCGGCAGCATCGCGAAAAAAGGCAGTAACATTAATTAAAATCGTATTCAGCAGTTCCACAAACTCATCGGGGTGAACTTCCAAATAGTCCAAATAGTCACCAAAAGACTCTATTTCCCGCGATTGCATGTGTTTGCGGATACGTCGCTGCAAACTGGAGTGTTTATAACCAGTAAAGTCAAAACCCCTTGTGCGTTTCAAATAATCCAGCAGAGTTGCAAATACCTTATCCTCTTCATTTTCATTGCTCATCAGCATTACCTGCCATTACCAAAGCAATTAAGGCTCTAGCAATTTCCGAGAGCGGTAAAATTTGATCAACTACCCCCGTTCTAATTGCCGCATTTGGCATCCCATCAAACTCACAGGTATTGTTATCTTCCACAATCACAGTTCCCCCATGTTGCTTAATTTCCCGCACACCAATTGCACCATCCACACCTGTCCCTGTAAGTACAACTGCGATCGCTTGTGATTTATAATTTTCTGCAACCGACTGAAACAGCACATCAGCAGAGGGACGGACAAAATGTATCACCTCCGATTGTGTCAATTCCACATAACCCTGACTCGTTACCAGTAAGTGATAATTGGGTGGGGCAATATAAACAATTCCCGCCTCCATCAACTCTCCCTGTTGTGCCTGCTTCACCTGTAACTTGGTGCGTCGGCTCAAAATATCTGCCATCAGCGAACGATGTTTCGGGTCAAGGTGCTGTACGATCGCAATGGGCACCGCAAAATTTGCAGGTAACGCCGATAGTAACTGACTCAGTGCTTTTAGCCCTCCCGCAGAAGCTGCGATCGCAACAATGCTGAAGTTAACATGAGCCGGATGAGTTGGGCAAATTTGTTCGGCATCTGAAGGTGATTTTTCCACAGTGTTTGAGTCTACTATGGTGCTGAGGTGACACCACTTTGTACCTGATATTTTACAAGGGGAAGGACTGAGAGTTGAACTTCATCGACAAATAGTACATTTGTTAAAGTCAATGTGGTTGATGTTACAGAAACCAATGATATATTTTTGTCCAAAAGTGATCGCCAAAAATTGCTGATAATACTCCAAACAGCAGCGAAAATAGAACCCAACCCCAAAATAACCCCAGCATCGTTTGGGCACCAAGTATAAAGTAACAACTAGTGGCAGCGAAAAGTCCAAATATGAAACCACAGCCAAATCTAGCTGTAAATTGGTAAAAGTCAGGCTTTTTCTTCATGGGATACTGTCTACTGAGTCAGGATTATTGCTGACATTAGAGTTCCCAATTGTGAACCAAAAGTATCAACCTGGGAAGGTATTAGTTTAGTTGCGATTGTACATCTGTAGAGTTTTTACATGTTTGCAACTGGTTCGTTTGGCGGTAACGGCTACGGCTTCTAGTTGAGTACGTGTTGTCGCATTGCAGTATTTTTTGCTACTTGTCGTTTTATTGTGCCCTAATTTTCGTTTTACCTTCCCATCTCACACCGAATATTACCAAATCACATTTGAGTAAAAACTTCTTATTTCCCTGTCTGCTGTGATGATTGAAGCTTGATTACTAATAGCTAAGGCAACAACGACTCGATCAACTGGGTCTCGATGACTCCATTCTAGCCTGACACTTCCTAACCACACATCTTCATCAATCGGGACAATGCGGACAACATTGGACTTTTTCAAAGAAGCGATATACTGGTTAATGTCAACTCCTAAATCTAGTTTTTTATTTTTGATTTTAATGGCAATTTCCCAGATAGCAGTGGATGGAACAAGACCATTTTTTTCCTTTTCCATTTGCTTGCAAACTTCTGTCGCAGATTGAGAAAGTTGATCTGGGTCTAGACTCCACCAAATCAGAGCGCAAGTATCGAGGACAATTTTCACACTTCTGTCCATTCTTCCGTTGTGGGAGTTGTTAAATCCTCAAAATACCTGACTTTACCGCGCATTTGCCCAAATAACTCTGCTGTTAGGGGTGAATCGCCATATTTAGAAATTTTCACCACTGGCTTTCCTCGATCTGTAACTACAATTTCTTCTCCTTCTGACTCTACAAGCCGCAAGAATTCCAGTAGTTTGCTTTTAAGTTTACTTTTTGAAATACTTTTCATTTTTTACTGAAACTGGTACTAGTCATGACTATGGTCATATTTTGAAATTATCACATTTTCTAGAATATTTATGCATATTTTTAAGTTAGTTTTCTGACCCGATTAATTGAACTTAATTATACCATCCATAACTACATGTTCTCCGCATACAAATTTCAGAGGTTAAGTCTAGAATTAGACTAAATAAAACGATAATTCTATGAATTCATTAGAGCGATTTCGAGGGTGTTTGTTAGGTCTGGCGACAGGGGATGCTGTAGGTACAACAGTCGAATTTCAGGGTCGTGGTTCATTCCCACCTGTAGTAGATATGCTGGGTGGAGGTCCATTTAACTTGAAGCCAGGGCAATGGACAGATGATACATCAATGGCATTGTGTTTAGCTACTAGCTTGGTGAAAGTTGGTGGGTTTGATGCCGTTGATCAAATGGATCGCTACTACAATTGGTATGAACACGGTTATCTAAGCAGTACAGGGGAATGTTTTGATATTGGGAATACAGTCAGTCAAGCCTTGTCTGAATACAAAATCTCTGGCAACCCATTCAGTGGCTCTACTAATCCCAGGACTGCCGGAAATGGTTGCTTGATGAGGCTGGCACCTGTTCCCATGTTTTATTTTCCAGACCTCGATCGCATTTTACACTTTTCTGGCGAGAGTTCTCGAACAACACATGGTGCGGCAGAATGTATAGATGCAAGTTGTCTTTTTGGAAAACTTCTCTTTCGCGCCCTATCGGGAGCCAGCAAAGACGAAATTCTCTTTGAGAATAATCCAGAGATAGTCGCATCACCATCAATTCAATCGATTGCGAGTGGAGAGTATCGAAATAAAACGATCAACGACATTCGTGGTACGGGATATGTAGTGGAGAGTTTAGAAGCAGCACTTTGGTGTTTCTGGACGACGGAAAATTATGAGCAAGCAATTCTTACGGCTACCAACCTGGGTGATGATGCAGACACAACAGCCGCGATTTGTGGTCAGATTGCTGGAGCATATTATGGTGAATTAGGCATACCGAATCATTGGCTGAGAAAACTGACATTCAAAGATGAGATTACTGAACTTGCTAATCAATTGTATGCGGCTGGTGTATGACAACCCTCTGCTACTACCTATTCCAAATTTTGCAAGCCCATGGAAATTTTACTGTGCTGTTCAATTTGTCCCATCACTTGCTTTGCCCGTTTAATGACTACAGGAGGTAAACCTGCTAATCTTCCTGCTTCAATCCCATAGGATTTCTGCGCTCCACCGGGTTGAACTTGGTGCAAAAAGATAATTTGGTCGGACATTTCCTTGACTGTCACCTGGTAATTCGCCACATTTTCCAAAATGCTTGACAATTCATTCAATTCATGATAGTGAGTCGCAAAAATAGTTCTCGCGGTAATATCCGTTGCTAAATATTCCGCCACAGCCCAAGCAATGGAAAGCCCGTCAAAAGTTGCCGTACCCCGTCCAATCTCATCTAATAATACCAGCGATCGCTTGGTGGCATGGTTGAGAATATTTGCGGTTTCGTTCATTTCCACCATAAAGGTAGATTGTCCTGTAGCCAAATCATCGACAGCACCAACACGGGTAAAAATGCGATCGCATATACCCAATTTTGCATACTTGGCAGGCACAAAGCTACCAATTTGCGCCATTAACTGAATTAAACCCACCTGCCTTAAATAACAACTTTTACCACTTGCATTTGGACCTGTCAAAATAACTAAGTCGGGGGAAGAATCTTGTTTTTGCTCGTTACCCAAATTAGTGGAATTGGGGACAAAGAAACCCGCAGGCAGCGACTGCTCTACCACCGGATGTCTGCCATCAACTATATATATTTCCCTACCCTCAACCATCTGCGGACGACAGTAACCCTGAATTACCGACAACTCAGCTAAACCACACAACACATCAGCAGCAGCAATCGCCCGCGAAAGGTTGCGAATCGTCTCTGCATGAAGGGCAACTTCTTCCCGCAATGCCACAAATATCTCATATTCCAACTTAAATAAATCATCTTGAGCATTGAGAATCCGTGTTTCCCGCTCCTTCAACTCTGCGGTAATATACCGTTCCTCATTTGTTAGGGTTTGTTTACGGATGTAATTCGTGGGCACTTGGTCGGCTTTGGCACGGGAAATGCTAATGTAATAGCCAAAGGTCTTATTAAAACCTACTTTCAAAGTTGGAACACCCGTTCTTGCCCGTTCCTCAACCTCCAAATTCGCAATCCATTTTTGATCTTCCTCAACCAAAGCTTTGCGTTCATCCAAGTGGGGATTGACACCACTACGAATTAAACCACCTTCCTTAATTTGAATTGGGGGAGACTCAACAACATGGGCACTAATTTTCCGTCCCAAAACTTCGAGTTCTGGAGGAACCTTCTGTAATGCTTTCAGGAAAGGTGAATTTGCTGTCGCTACCAAGTAAGCTAATTCTGGCAACTTCGATAAAGAATCCGCCAAAGCCTTCAAATCGCGAGCATTTGCCGTTCCCGAACCCGCCCTTCCCGTCAACCTTTCCAAGTCATATATTTGTTTCAATAACTGCCGAATATCGTGACGCAAAGCAGTATTTTCCACTAATTCTTGAATGGTATCCTGCCGCGCCCCAATCCCCTTAAGATCAAGTAGTGGTTGTAACAACCATCTCCTTAATGCCCTGCCTCCCATTGCTGTGGAAGTCCTATCCAGCGCCCAGAGCAAAGAACCATGATAAATCCCATCGCGTACCGTCTGGGTAATTTCCAGGTTGCGCCGAGTTTGACTATCGACAACTAAAAAATCCGTCAGCGTATAACTGCGAAGCGGTTGCAGATATATTTTACTTTCCTTCTGCGTTTCCTCCAAATATTCCAGCAAACCACCCGCCGCACGTACCGCCAGGGGAAGGTGTTCACAACCAATACCCTCCAAAGATCGTAACTTAAACTTTTGTAGTAGGCGACTGCGAGCTTCACCTTGAGAAAAAGGAATTTGCGATCGCATACAATAACAAAAACTCGGTGGTAAGCATTCCGGTAAACTTGCAGATTTTTCACCGGGACGCAATAATGCTCCTAAATCTGGTGCATTGGTGGGAATTAACACCTCCGCAGGTTGTAGCCGCATCATTTCCTGGGTAAGATGCTCCAAATTTGTACTTTGGGTGGTGACAAATTCCCCCGTAGAGATATCTGCATAAGCCAATCCCCAATTATCGCCAACAATGACCACAGCTGCGAGATAATTATTTTTGCTCGCCTTGAGCATCCCATCTTCTAGGAGTGTACCAGGGGTAATAATTCGCGTGACTTCTCGACGTACCAATCTACCTGTTGCTGCTGCCGCATCTTCAACTTGATCGCAAATAACAACAGCATAGCCCTTCGCCACCAAATCTGTCGCATGACGTTCCCAAGCATGATGGGGGACACCCGACATTGCCACCCGCCCTTGTTCTCCTGCTTGCTTGCTAGTCAGAACGAGTTCCAACTCCTGCGCTAGCGTTACTGCATCAGCAAAATAACACTCAAAAAAATCACCTACACGATAAAAGAGTACCGCATGGGGGTACTTTTCCTTGACTTCGACATAGTGCTGGTACATCTGACTCAGCTTGCTGACATCTACCTGGCGATGGTCTGTAATGTAAGCATTTGCTTTGTTAGCAGTCGATTGGGATGCGGAGTAAGATGCAGTCATGGGTATCAAGAGTGAAGAAGTCAACCTGACAATACCCGATCATAGCGTGTAGCGAGGGTTCCTTGGAAGTGGCTTTAAGGTTTATTTATTTTTCAGATTATTTTGCTGAAAGCAATGTCAAGGATTACGTATCATCTGCTGATAAGCTAATGAGCATTTCAGTTGCATAAAACCAGGATTGTTCGCGGAGCATTCCCGTAGAGTAGTCCATACTACCAGCGAATCAGTCTGAAAATAATGAATGGCGATTAGCTTACACAGCATCGGGCAACAGTAATAGTTGAGTTATAAAAAACACAAGAAAATACAAAAAACAAGTAAATGTCGCAAGAAACTTCTAAACCAGAATTATTCGGAATCAAAAATTCTAACAGAGATTTTTCACAACAAGAAAGTTGGGGTAAAAATCAATTTAATAATTCTTTTCCTGCATCACTAGCATGTTATATGGATTCAATTGGATTACAACCAGTTTATTTAACCTTAGATCAAGGACTTAAAGTTACACAGGAAAAAATAGAAGTAAGCGAAATTTTTGGCATTAAACCTCTCTCTCCTAATTTATTCTTCGCATTTGAGAGTGATTATGTACCATATCTTAAGATAGTTACAGGAAAGTTACCGAGACTTGATTTAGTTACACTCGATACTACATCTGATGCATCTTGCTTGCGAGGAATAGAAATTAAGTTAACAGCATTACCTGATAATTCTACTTACAAGTTGAGCGATGATAAATATGGTTGCGAGATAGTTACTAGACCGGACACGATAGTCTACCTAGCATTAACTATAGTTGATAAATTTCAAAATCATAGAGATATATTACTTAACTATCTTGATCCAGTATTGAGCAAAGTTCAAGATTGGGCAAGTATACGAAGTATATTACCTCATATAGTAGATATTGCTGATTGTCTAGATAATTTACTGATCAATTATATTAATATTCAGACACCTTTTGTGATGCAGCCTGTATGGAAAACAGTAGGAAAAACATCAAAGCTATATAAACAATGTTTGGATATATTTATCTGGAGTAATTTTGCGTTTACACGATTGTTTTTTGATGTGACCAAGAGGTGTATTCAAAAAGAAGAAACAATACAAAGACCTATGCGCTCCGTAATTTGGCTGGGAAGGATGCTATATGATTTTGCACAAACTGGAAAAATTCACCATAAGCTAATTATTGATACTCTGACATACAATACAAAAAACGATAAAGCTTTTGCTTTAAATGGTTTAAACACCTTTCATTATATGAAATGTCAAGAACTAATATCGCCAAGAGTTACAAAAGATGAAGTCAGAAGTATTATTCTAGGTGGAGGGCAAAACTTTTTAAGTCCCGAAAGGCGCTTTGATGCTATTATCTTGAGTAATCCAGAGATTTTTGACGAAAATCTAAAGCAAATTTGATTACAGCAATGATAGTGACAAATATCAGTAATAATTTAATAACTATTGACTTATTCGCTGGATGTGGAGGGTTTTCTCTAGGCTTCAAAAATGCAGGTTTTAATATAATTGCCGCCTTTGATAATTGGGAGCCGGCAATCAAAGTTTATAGGAAAAATTTTCATCATCCAATTTATAATTGTGACCTGGGGAATTTAGACAATTACTCAATTTTACAACAACTCAATCCAGAGATTATTATTGGTGGCGCACCATGTCAAGATTTTTCAAGTGCTGGTAAACGCAATGAAGATTTAGGCAGAGGTGATTTAAGTATATCTTTTGCTGAAATTATTGCCGCAACTAAGCCAAATTACTTTGTCATGGAAAATGTTGAACTATATACTAAATCTAAAAAATATACTCAAGTTCATAATATCTTAAAAATGAGTAATTATGGATTAACTGAAACTGTAATTAATGCAAGTTTATGCGGTGTACCTCAAAATAGAAAAAGGTACTTCTGTATTGGTGAATTATATGGAGAGGATAATAGTTTAACTACATATTTGAAGGAAAACTTTACAAAAAAGCCAATTACTGTTAGGGAATATTTAGGAAATAGTTTAGGAATACAATTTTATTATAGACATCCAAGAAGCTATAAAAGAAGAGCAATTTTTAGCATAGATGAGCCAAGTCCAACAATTAGAGGAGTAAATAGACCAATTCCCAAAACTTATCAACAGCATCATAAAGATGCAGCACCCATAACCCAAGAAATTCGTCCATTAACTACCATTGAGAGAAGTTATATACAAACTTTCCCTGATGATTTTATATTTGATGAATTGAATCATTCTAAAACCGACTTAGAACAAATGATTGGGAATGCAGTACCTGTAAAGCTGGCAGAGTATGTGGGAAAATGTTTGTTGAGTTATATTAACGATAAAAATACTTATAAAAATCAAACCACAAGTAACCCAGATAAAAATAAATTCCCACCAAAACAACTGTGCTTACCGTTCCCCTAATTTATTTTTAACCACTGGAAAAATGTTCAGTTTAGTGCGATCGCATTTTTTTACAAAAACCTAAAAGCAAAATTATTCTCACTCCTCACTTCTACAATCTTTTGATTAAAAAATCATCTCTGGATGAATCAACTTATAACCTGCATCTTTAATTTTTTGATTGGATATCTTAGCATTATAATTTCGATTACTTGGTTGCGAATTATCCCAAGTTACTTGAGGTAAATTATGAGTTTCGCAAACACGAGCAATCACCTCACGATTTAATAAATTTGCATCATCTACCAAATTATAAATCCCTTGCAAATGATAGTGTCGCGCAAATTCGATCGCGCCAACAATATCATCTAAATGTATCCAATTTGAAGGTTCACTACCATCCCCAGGACGAGTCTGTCCGGCAACTCGACTGTAAATTTTGGCGAGTTCACGATTTTCACCATAAATTCCCCCCAATCGCAAAATACAAACACGCAATTTATCTGTTAATTCTGTGAGTAAAACTTGTTCAGTTTTCTGGAGAATTTTTTGATTTTCATTGCGTGGTTCTGTTGCTGTTGCTTCGTCAACCAATGCACCATTTTTATCACCATATACAGAGCAGCTACTCGTATAGATAATTTGCTTCACCGATGATTTTTTTAAGATTTCGGCGACAGTTTCAGCAGTTTTTAAATAAGTATCTGTATAGGAAATACCACGGTTAGGTGAAATACTCAATAAAACGCAATCTTGACCATGCAAAACTGCTTCTAAAGCGGCGCGATCGCTTCCTTGTAAAACAACTACTTTTTCCGCAATATTTTCTAATTCTAAAACTCGTTCCGGTGTTGTAGTAGTTACTGTAATTACCAAAGTCATTTTTTGTTGCCAATATTTAGCAACCGCAGAACCGACATAACCACAACCAATAATTAAAACATTCATAAATAAATGCACTCTGGGTTAAAAATAATCCCAAATCCACAATCCTAGACTTCCGTACTGCTCAAATGAGCGATCGCTTGACGTATCCAATCCTCAACAAAGGCATCTTTAGGCAGCCCAATATCTTCGCTGACGTAGTGCAAAGCATGACTCACTTCGCTAGCTGTGTAACCAAGTGCTAACAGAGTGCTTTGTACCTCTTCCAAGATACTCGGTGCAGGTCCTTGAGTAGCAACGAAGAAACCTGCTGTTTTCCGCCATTCGATTAATTTACTCTTGAGTTCCAAACAGATGCGTTCTGCGGTTTTCTTACCCACACCCGGAGCCTGGATAATTAACTGGACATTGGTGGTGACAATCGCCTGCACTAACTCAGGTACTTCCAGTGTATCCAGTAATGCGATCGCTAATGCCGCACCAATTCCACTAACACTTAACAAATGTTTAAATAAGTCCCGTTCTGATGGTGAGCCAAAGCCATATAGCAACGGTACTTCTTCGCGGATTTGGTAATGGGTGAAAATTTGCACAGTATCACCCATACTCGGTAATTGTTTTGCCAACCTCCCCGGAATCAACAAATCATAGCCCATACCATTTACCTCTAGGGTAAGCGTATGACGACTACCACTACTTTGAACACCAGCAACAATTCCTTTGAGATAACTAATCATTCTAAGAAACCAAAATGTTTCAAACCTTCTAAAATTCCACCTGCACAAATATTCTTTGCCAGGTAGCGATTATCAGCAGGATTTTCGCTATGCCATTGAATTAACTCTGGACGAGCATTCCCTACTATAATTCCTCTTTCTTCCCCTGCGGCAAATAAAGCAATATCATTGCCGGAATCGCCACAAGCAACAGTTTGTTCGGCTACAAATCCCCACTTTTGACGCAGAAACCGCATTGCCTGACCTTTATCACTGTTCTTGGGCACAATGTCAAGGTCAATTCCGCTACTGTAGATTAACTTTATATTTAAACCACATTTTTGCAATTCTGTCTCAAGTTTTTGCAAAATTCTTTCGGAAGCTGATTCTTCAAGGAAAAAACTGACCTTATAAGGTCGCTGTTCAGTATCGGGTTGTGATTTTAGTTCATCAAACTTATCAGTAATTGATACCACAGTATTGCGGTTCCATCCGGTCGCAATTTGTGCTGACCAATCGCGATCGAAATTATCACCCTTCGGGTTTGTCAGTTTACCAGAAAGGATATCTTCCCCGGTAATTGACTCACTACTATTTATGTAAATTTCTGTACCAACTGCAACAACTAATGCATCTGGTTCAATCAGTTTTTTCTCTACTGCTAATTGACGATACAGCACAGATGAGCGCCCAGTCGCATAAACGATTTTCGAGCCATGCTCTTGGCGATGTTGACTTAATCTATAGTTGAGTTCTTGTAATGCTTTGTCGTCTTCAGTATCGTGATTAACAAGAGTATTGTCCAAATCGGTTACGAACATAAACTGAGACATAGGAACCTCGCATGATAGTTTTCACCATCACAAAGTTTAGGTTGTTTTGTGACTATTTGTTAACCGGGCTGAAAAATTAACATTCCCAACTTATTAAAAAAGCCGAGAATCGAAAGCTGCTTAATTTTTATATATAGCAGTGTACGTTTTCATTGAATACAGAGAGAGGCGTGACTGCATTTACATGAAACCATCTGTATAAATTTATGTATTTTCACAAATTCATAATCTTTAGATGCTAAACAAAACTCAACCAATTAAACACATCTTCCACTGTTAATTGCCAATTTTGTAAAACATCCAAAACAGGTAAAATATCTTGCTTATCCTTTACTTCTGGTAATTGATTCGGTTGAAAAACAGTAATTGATTCATCATCAGGGTCAAGAAAATAACCTAACTTTGTCCCATTTTGCAGGCAAAATAGAATTTTACGAATCACTTTGTTAGCAGATTGTTCAGGTGACAGAATTTCAATAACCCAATCTGGAGCAATTTCAAATTTATTCGCAATTCTGCCTTTCTCATCAAGAGGAATTTTTTGCCATTCAAATACAGCAATATCTGGCACTATCGATTTACCAGCAAAAGTACAGCGTAATTCTGTAAATGCATAAACTAACTTTTTTGCTTTTCCTACTTGATTTACAGTAGAAGCGAATTCAACTTGTAAAGTACTATGTTGTCCTTGTGGCATAGGTTTCTGGTAGATTCCCCCATCAAAATATTCGCTAGCAGGTTTTGTTTCCGGCAACTTTAAAAACTCATCTAAACTTAGTGTTGATGTTGGTTCAATAGATAAAGTCATAAATAATAATTCCTGATTCTCTCAAAATTTAGATGTTGTTAGTCAGCAATCATTAATAAAGAGCAAAATTAATTAAATAATAATTCAACTGTAATTGATTGTTCTCCAAGTCACCCTATCTCCCCATCTCCGCGTCAGTTTTATCCTAATTATTGAGACAGACTTGATATCATTCATCTTGGAGAGTTTCAATCAATAAATCCACTTGCTGTTGACGTTCCTGCAAAAAACGATCGCATTCTTTCAAACCCTCCACCGCAGTGGCAAATTGCTCAAATACGTCCGCCAAATCCAAATCACCACCCTCAATCTTGGCGATAATCTCCTCAATTTCCCTCACCTTGCCCTCATAACTCCAAGTTTCTTCTTTCTTCCCAGCCTTACCCTTAACCATCTCTTCCCTTTCCCCAACATTTACTCAATTACCTTTACCTTCACATTACCTTCCCCCAATAGCACAGACAACTCCTCCCCTATAGATAATTGTGACTGCGATCGCACAATTTCTCCATTTTCCTTTCTTACCACCGCATACCCCCGCAACAAAACCGCCTTAGGGTCGAGAGTTACTAACTTCTGTCGCAACATTTCCACATGTTGTCGAGACTGCTGCAACTTCCCTGCTGTCGCTTGCAATAACCTCTGACGCTTCCAAGCTAACTTCTGTACCTCCTGGGAAAGCTGTTTATTTAACCCCACCCTCTGCAAACGATTTCTTAAATCCTGTAATCTATCCTCGGCATCCCCCAACAAAAAACGTACCGTATCAAACAAACCATCAATCCGATTTAAATGCTGATTATACAAATCCGTCAGTGCTGGAATTACCCGCTCCGCAGCCGCAGTTGGTGTATGCACACATATATCAGCCGCTAAATCAGCCAAAGACTCATCCCGTTGATGTCCAATACCCGTAATCACCGGAATTTTACAACTCGCAACAGCCCGCACCACCCGTTCATCGTTAAAACAAGCCAATTCCTCAACTGCACCTCCACCACGCGATAAAATTAACACCTCCGCACGTCCATCTTTTTCCACCCTTTGAATTGCTTTGACAATAGAATTGGGTGCTTCCTCCCCCTGAACCACTGCCGGGGAAAACAACACATATAACCCTGGATACCTTCCCCGTAAAGTCCTTTGAATGTCGCCCCAAGCCGCCGCCGTCGGAGAAGTAACCACAGCAATTGTGTGGGGATGTAGGGGAATATTGCGCTTTCTCTCTTCAGCAAATAACCCTTCTGACTCCAAGCGACTTTTGAGTTGCTTATATTGCAGAGCTTGCAAACCTTCCCCCGCAGGTAAAACTTGCCACACCTGAAGTTGGTATTCTCCACGAGAAGGATACAACCTAATGCTGCCCAAAATAATTACCTGTTCCCCCTGATTAGGCATTTGCATCAATTTGGGAACTTGGCTTTTCCAAGTAACACATTTAATTGATGCACCACCACCTGGGTCTTGGAGTGTAAAAAATAACCCCACACGGTGATTATTTGCACTAGAAACTTCACCAATTACCCAGATGTGGCGGAGAATTTCATTTTCTTCCAGAAGCAACTGAATATATTCAGTTAAACCAGCAACGGAAACGGCAGTATCAGGGATAGATGTACTTAGAAAGTCAAGATTCATGGAGATAGTAGGTATTTTGCGGACATCAATATTATTGATTGTTGCAAATCTCCAGCATCTTGATTCAGTTACTTGCTAATCCCTGGTTTCAATATCGTACAAATCGCACAAAGTCAGGATTTTTTGCTTAATGAGCGATCGCACATTCTCTGGTGATACTACTACACAATCCTCACCATACCGCAACACTTCCCGAATCAACCAAAAGGGATTGGATACTTTCCTTTCAACTTGACGCACATCTCCAATGACTCGATTGTCAATATCTTCGCTGCGGGGTTCATAAGCTTTTGCTAGTCCCTTTGAAAAGTGCAAGTACACTTTAATAAAATCTAATCCTTCACCGCGCCATTGACCTTGCACTTCCTCCATATGAGTAATTCGATCCATTCGCAAACAGCGATTGTGGATGAGTTCGGGAAAATCGGGATTTTTGATATCTTCTGTCTCATTACACCAAATAGTAAGGTAAAATCGCTTTTCTTGGAAAGACACCTCTGCATAGCGGGCTGTAAATTCTAAAATCTCTCCTTGAGCATTACGATAGCCGATTTTAAAGGGTTGCTTACGTTGTTGAAAGTCATCGATTTGCGATCGCCAATTCACTCCTTGATGGCTAATTAGCTGGGTTAATGCTTGATATAGTGGTGTTTCCAGGTTTCCCTGTGCCAATAACAAGCTTAAAAGGGTTTGTGCTTCAATCACATAGCCAGTATCGACGAGAATTCGCGATGCTTGTTGTAGTGCTGCTACCTGCTCGGAAGTTAAGGTAAACAGCTTGTTAACCTCTGGCTTTTGTTGTGCGATCGCCACTAACAATCCAGAGATACTAGGAGTTGTTTTACCCCAGAAAATACCCAAACTACGGGCAATTTCTTCCAGTTGCTCCTTAGTACCATCTGGGATTGACAGTGTAATTGTAGTTTTTTTCCTTGGCATCGATTTTTTGTAATTACACTATTGACATATTTTGTTCTATAGAGTTATTGTAACTGTATACAAGATTAATAACCTTTCTGGAAAAATTTACCCAGAGGAAAACCCTCCTCGCAGCTTTTCGCTGTGGGAAGTAGAAACTCAAAAATAGAAACTCAAAAATCAAGATAGATTAGAGAAAACCATGACAGGCAAAAGGTTATGACTAGCGATAATTTACTTGCTCGAATTTCCATCAATCCCAACATTTGCTTTGGTAAACCTTGCATTAAGGGACATCGAATTTGGGTATCGATGATTTTGGATTATTTAGCGGGGGGGGTAAGTATTGAGGAGCTTTTGGAAGAATACCCAGGTATTGAGCGAGAAGATATTTTAGCTTGTATTGCCTATGGTGCAGAGATGAGTAAAGGCTATTTTGTTGAGATTCCCATAGGGACAAATAAGGAAACAACAAAAAAGTGAAAATCAAACTGGATGAGCATCTTGGTAGTGTGCGGGTTGTTACGTGGTTACGTTTTGCAGGACATGATGTAGCAACAGTTAAAGAACAGGGTTTAACTTAAACTCCTGACGAGGAATTAATCAATATTTGTACTTCTGAGCGTAGGTGTTTAGTAACTAACGATAGAGGTTTTGGCAATCGTCTTAAATATAATCCTGCTAACTATGCTGGAATTATCGTGATTCGTTTACCATCTCACCATAATTTTGATGATTTACGAGTAGCGATAGACACTTTAATTATGGGAGTAGAGGAAGCGGAAGTTATAGGCAAATTGTGGGTAATTCAAAGTGGCAGTATTCAGGAATATCAACCAATTGAGCCAGATATCTAATCAAATGACTACTAATAAACAACGTATTCAGATATTGACCAGTGCTTTAGTCGCTGATGTCATATCTGCAAACAGATTGCAACTAATCGCAATCTTAGCAATTCAACCGGAAGCGATCGCAGTTATCGAACAATTTGATTCTCCGAAATTAAAGCGGGAGTTCAGACTAACAAAGTGCGATCGCGATTCAGAAACTACCTTATTACTTGAATATCAGGGAAATAAAGTCATCTACCAGGGTAAAGAAATCGGTAAAATCCAGATTCTCTATAAATCTCCCTTGCCAGGTGAGTTACAAGCAAGGTTGTCTACTGAAAGTACAATTGACCGATTTTTAGAATATCTACAAAAAGAGTACAAAATTACCGTACTTGATGAAAGCGATCGCCATGTGAGAATTTTCATCCCAAATAAGCCAATAGCAAGCTTTACAGAACTTTGGGAAGAGTTTCTCAAAAAAGTTGCTTTTTCTGCTTATGGCTACCCTAAATATCAGCTATCGGGTTTAGTCCAGACATTTATTCAAATGTTAAACTCTGTAACTCTTTCTGGACGAGGTTTTAGCACCTTGGATGTACCAGTTTTAACTCAAGAACAATCAAATGTATTAGCAGCTTGCTACTTTGCAGTGATAAGAGATGTTGGAAAGCGTCAGGAAGTTAGACAAGTACAGATAGACAAGTTACAAGAGGAGTTGGGAAAAAATGACTTAGATGAAAAAACACAAAAATCTAAAACCAAAGAACTGCAAGATAAGCAAGCAATGCAGAATAAAGAAGCTCAAAAATATAATGAATATTTCCGAAAGTCATTTATTAAAAGCCTAGAAGAACAAAATACTGCTTGGCAAGAGTTGATTCAATTAGAAACTCAATTTGCACAGGGGAATTTATCTAAAGCTGAACAGCGTAAATTAGAAAAACAGCAAGAAAAGCTCAAAGAAAAACTGATTTTTTCTCAAGAATTCATTCGAGATAAGTTACAATTATTTCAACAATCTGGAGACAGCCCATTCGATTTTATTCAGATAGATGAGCAAAATCATCCAGAGAACTTTCAAGATATCCGCAAAATTTCCAAAAACTTTACCAAAACGGCAACAGACCAAATAAATTCGACTCGTGGCGATATTTTTACCCAATGTATCTCAGAAATGTATCGCCTAGTCGAAAATAAACCTAACGACCCATTACCACCACCATTATTGACCGAACAGGTAGTTTTTGGAGAAGCGCGATCGCCTGGAGATGAGAGTAAGGAATTTTGTTATTCTTGTGGTGTTAAACTCGACCCTAAAACTGCACGTTGGCAAGTTCTCAGATTTATGTTTGAGCGTCCTTCTCAACGTCGTCAATCATCATCAAGTGAAGGTAGACCACATATTTGTGCTTCTTGTTCTGCATTAGCTTTTGCATCACCATTAAAGGTTACAGATGAAAGTATTATTTTGCAGCTTCAATCTGCGGATAATAGTAACACTTCTGAACTAAAAATTAAAGACTATCTGCGAATGCTAACAAATAAAGAAATGCATTTAAGCGCTGGTCGTTATTTAATTCTGGCTTCTGATAAAACAAATACAGGAGATTTAGCATCCCAAAAAATGGGTCAAATTCAGTATGCACTAGTAAAAGCTGCTTCAATTTTTCCTGTGGAGGTATTGACTGATTTCAAATTTTCACTAATTACTCAAGGTTCTCAAAATATTGTTATTGAAAGTAGGCATCTAATATTTATTAAAGGTTTGATGGAAAGTTATGGTCAACAAATTATTAATGCTGGCAAAGAAGTTAATCTGACTTTAGGTGATGCAATTCGCTATATACAGAAAGATTTACCTTATTTAGCAGACTATACACTTACTAAAGTTGCTAGCATCTCTAATAAATACCAGCTAGAAGCAATTCGTGAAATGTATTGGCAGACAATACAAAATGATTTAAAAGTAAAAGGAGTAAATATGGATTCAGATAATCAATTAGCCAAAAAAGCCAAATTATATAATGATGTTGCTGCATTAACTGGTATTACGTATGCATTTGCTTATTCATTAGAAAAAACGGCAGAAAAAGCTAATAAGGGGAATGATTATGTAAAAAGGGAGGTAAGTAAACTAATCGAAAAGGTTGATGATGCTATTGCTTTTTGTTATTACGCTACGTTAGGAGATGAAAATAAAAAAACTGTTCAAGGAATTTTATATAAAGATGGAGATAAATATTTCATTTACGAAAAAGCTAAGAAATTACTACAAGATTTAGAAATATTGGATAGAGAAAAACAAAGTGACAAAGGTCAATATTATCTAAATATATATGCTGATGATATTTTAATGATTTATCAGCATTTTGCATCTACCAGTGAATATTCTCAAGAAAAAGGCTGGAAGGATTTGACCTATAATCTTAAACTTTCTCTTTACACACGCTTTCCCGAACTAGTTCGCGAGCAAAAATCTACCAAGGAACAATAATCATGGCAACTGGATTACCTAAAACTGACGCTAAAAACCCTCGCTTACACTTTGATATTTACGCAATTCTTGAAGGTTCTCAAGAACTTTATTTTGGTCATGAAGTACAGGTAAATGTCAACTTAGTCGAGACAGTAAAACTCAAAATCAAAGATGAAATATCAACAGAACCTCGTTCAATTGAAAAATGCTATCTTTCCCCTACTAAAAGACGAGGAGTTGAGCGACGCTGTTTGATTTGGGCACCAGTGACAACAGGTCAATTATTAGGTGATAAACAGGACTGTGGTATTCCTAATACCTGTGCTAAACCTGATTGTCCTATCTGTGCTGTATATGGTGGTTTAATAGCAGGAAAGAAAACATTAATTGGTCGTGTAACACATGGTGGTGGTGTTGCAGTACAGGAAATATATCCAGTAGAAAAACAACGTGCAATGCATCCTGCAATTATTTCTAATGACTTATCTAAAAAGGAAGAGAAACCAATTCCTTTTAAGCGAGAATATAACCAACCAGGAATTCTTTACCCCGTGTCAAATCATGCTTTGAGCATAACCGATAAAGAGTTTGCTGCTGTTGCTTATGCTTTTCTAGATGCTTTACCCCGGATTGGTTCTGGGAATCCCAAAGGAATTGCGATCGCTGAATCTACCAACCATCAACCATTATTAATTGTAGATAGATATCTTGTACCCAAACGCAAACGTCCTGTAATATCCCCTACAATTACAAATCCAGAATTAGCAGTTGAAGAATTTATGCGACTTGCAAAAAAACCTGAAGACACAAACACTTATATTCAAGAATCCCACTTTGAGCGCTGGATTGGTGATACTGCTTTAGAAAAATTGCAGGAATATTCCAGTCAGTTTGTTGATGAAATTTTGCAGCACGAATAACTTATGTACTGCCTCCAATTTACTATTCAACCTACGGCAGCGATGACATTTCGTATCCTGCCGGGGTCAATTCTTAACATTTCAACCTATCCCTTTGTGCCTCCAACAACTCTATCAGGGTTTTTACGACGACTTGTAATGATGAGTGTTGGTTTAGATATTCCTGAAACTCGTGTTAATAACGAAAATCCACCAACTTATGCTTTACCACCTAATTATTTAGCATTAGGTGCATATCCAGTTAAAGGAAAACTTAGTGGAGTTCATCGTACTTTTCGTAAAGGGATGCGAGAATTCAACCATGACATATTTTCACGGTTGTATATAGATGAAGAGAAAGCTAATTTTCAATTACATACCTGGGAATATTTCATTGCCGAAGAATTAGTTGGTTATGTAGTTGCTGATTCATCCAATGGATTAGAGCATTTTCAGCGACTACAAGGTTATGGTTGCAAACTAGGTAAAGAAGGTTTTGCAATCGTCACAGAGGTGTCGGAAATAATTGAATTACACCAAGAAACATCTCCAAAGTTTCCTTCAACAATTGTGCCAATGGAAAACTTCTTACAAAGTAACCAATTTGTTGGTGGATGTGATATCTACAACCTTTATCGTCACAAATGGTCAGGTGATGTAAATACTCAATCAGAACCAGAAGGATTTCTAGATAATCAACCTACAAAAGTCGATGATTTTATTCCATTTGTTACAGCATATTTTGCATCAGAAAGTAATTATATTCCGATTCTTGATTTCTATACAGATGGCAATGAAATAAACATTCCTGTGTCTCTGATTAATTTGCTCAAAGGAGAAGTTTATGCTTAAAAATCAACGTCAATATTCTTTTAATTTTGGTAGAGTTTTCTTTCCTAATGATGAAAAAAATCAAATTCCAGAAAAGATATTATTTCAACCTCTAGGCAATCATGTTGGTAATACTGTAAGATTAGCCAAAAAGTGGAAAAAAGAAGGTTTTTCAGATAAGTCTGAGAAAAGAGTTGTAGAAGCAGCGAAAATTCATGATATGGGTAAACCTCAAAAGTTTGAAATTAGAGGAGAAACGAAAGCAGGAAAATTTCAAAAATATATTTACTCTTTTAGAGGACATCGTTTTCTAGCTCAAAGTAATGATAAATGGGCAGAAAAATTAGCTATTGGACATCATGATTTTTCAGTTCATGATATTTGTACTGCTACTTATGAACTGAAGAAAGATGAGAAATATAAAGATATTCTCACTAATGAACCACTAGCTTATGCTCGTGAATTATATATCTTAGAAATGTGCGACCAAATAGAAGCTGAGTTGGCTTGTCGAATTTTTGAAGATGAAAAGCAAGCAGAGTCTCGTACTTTCATGGATTTTACAATAGAGAAGTCTAGCGAAACAACATACTTTATTGACCCTTGGGTATTTGAGAGTATAGAACCAATTGAACTGACTTTTAAATCTTGGGTAATGCAACCCAGTGAAGATGATAAATCTCAACTAGATAAATGCATTAAAGATAATCGAGAAGAAGCACTGGGGAAAACATGCGATCGCATTGTCAAAACATGGTGGCAAGATAAGGAAGGTAAACCGGAAGAATCTATTATTAAAACTATCGAACTCAAACCATATCCTTCCAGAATGGAAAATAAAAATTGGAATGCTCAAGATTTCTATTGTGAACTAGGAGGTTTTACTCCCAATCCAATGCAGGTTGAAATGTTTGATGCTATTTACAGCCAAGATTTAGATAAACATCCAGCTATTTTACTTAAATCTTCTACTGGTTCGGGGAAATTTGAGTCTGTAGTATTTCCAGCATTAGCATCAAATTATCGTCTTATTTTACCTTTACCAGCACGTAGTTTATTAGAAGACCAAAAGCAAAGGATAGAAAAGTATTTAAAGGAATTCTCCAGGCTTTATAGAGATAGAGAAGTCTCTCTTGTGGAAGATACGGGTTCAAAAATGTATCGTTGGGTTTATAAAAAGGGGGAAGAAATTAAACCCCGGACAAAAAATGTAAGACGACACTTGTATAAAGGAGATATTATACTCACAACAATTGATAAATTTCTCTACCGATACTTTGCATTTGGTGATAAACAAAAATCATTTACCTTCCCATTGAGAATTAATCAAGAAAAAACACTTATTTGCTTCGATGAAGCTCATAGTTATGATGAAATCTCATTTACTAATTTTCACAGTCTGGTAAAGTCACTTTACGAAGCAGGACGTTCCATCGTTTTAATGACTGCGACAATGCCTGAAGAATATTTACAGAGATTAGATTATCTAGAAATAATAGATTATATAGATAATCCTGAAAAATATCAATCTCTTAATCAATTCCAGCAAGCTACCTTAAAGCAAGAATATCCTAATCAAAAGAGTTTTGAATGGATAAATAATATTGAACGCGATTCAGAAAATCCAGAATCATTTCAAAATTATTTTTCTCAACTAGTTTTAGCAAAATGGAAAAAAAAGCCAAATTGTAAATTAATTGTAGTAGTCGAAAGAGTCGGTGATGCAGTAGAAATTTATCGACAAGTTAAAAGTTATTTAGGTGCGAATACTGATGAATTAGGGCGTTTTTTATTCCTTTATCATGGTCGTATTGCTGACCAAATTAGACCAAGAATATATCAAGAACTACAAAAACGCGATACCGATAACTTACCTTATATTCTCATCACAACTAGAGCCATAGAAGTTGGTTGTGATTTGAATAGTGAAATTCTAATTACGGAAATTTGCCCTCCAGAAAACTTAATCCAACGTGCAGGACGTTGTAATCGCAAAGGTAATATTGATAATGCGGAGGTAATTGTTATAGGAAACTCTATTCCTGAATTTGCTAACAGTTTAGATGAACTTGGATGGCAGAATTATCAAGAAACTCTTCAATCCTTGAAAGAGTTTGATACTCAGAAAATTGCTGAATGTATTTCTGTTTCACAACAAGTTGATGATTATCGCGTAGTTGAGCTTTTCTCAATGCTACATGATTATGTTTATAATGCCGACTTAACCTGTAAACATGCACACGAAAAAGGTTTAATAATTACTCGAAGTTGGACACCTTCAGCTTCCCTAATTTACAAAGAAGGTAGTAAAGAATCTCATACAATTACAGTACCATTAGACCGATTAATCAAACATGAGGAAAATGACTTTTCAAATACTTACATCTATGAAATCTGCTACAACCCAGAAACTACACGTTGGGATTTACAGCGAGATTTAGGCTGGGGTTGTGCATACTCTAAAGATATCGTAGTGGAAATTCACAAAAATATTGATGGTGCTTGTATATATGATGGAAAACAGGAGTACGATTATGATGAAGAATTGGGTTTTGTTAAGCTTCCTGGTATATTTATCAAGTTAAAATCCCATGATTTTGATGAGAAATTACTATGTAAGCAAAGTGATAAAAAATCAGCAATTATCACTTATACTAAATCGGTGAAAAATGAGACTGATTAATCTGTTTCATCTATGTACTCAGCAAACAATACCATTTTCGTAATTAACTACTTTCCAAAACCAGAACTACGTTTTTTAGATTTCACAGATTGATTTGCTAGAAATTCCTTTGCGAAACCACCTTTATCTTGTAAAAATAACTTGCGAGTACGCTGCTTTTGATATTCTTTTAATTCTGCTGCCAGGGGATGATTAGAATCGATTTCTAAGTGAGTTATGGAAACAACATAAGCTGTAGTATCTGTTGCATCGGATTTTAAAGCACAGGAAATTCCACCATCATCACCACTATAAAGAACAGAGTTAACTTCATATTCTTTGTCAGGATTGGCAATTTCTCCTTTTTCTTTTAACATTCGCAAAAATTGCTTTCCGGGACGTACTTTCATTGGTAAGCTGGCTTTTAATTTCTCGGTTAGTGCGATCGCAACACTACGATCATCAATTTTCATCAGTTTTTCTCCTAATTTTTAGCTTTTTCCAGGTTTTTATCTAATTTTTTAAAATTTATGCCCCACAGTCTCATCCTCAACCTCATTCCCCAATCACCCATCTACCCCAACTATCTTACAGGGAGACATTACCACGCCTTATTCCTCAATCTTATCAGTTCAGTCGATCGCACTCTCGGTGATAAGTTACATGATTCTACAGCAGATAAGCCTTTTACTCTGTCTCCTTTGCAAGTCAAGATGGATGAGGGAATGCGACAACGCAGAGAAGCTGGAAAAAGTCATGTTTTACAATATCAGCAGCAAAAACCTATTCCCCCTGGTACTCCTTGTTGGTGGAGAATATCATTACTCGATGACACCTTATTTAGCAAACTAACGCAACTATGGTTGAATATGAACCCCGAACAACCTTGGCATCTTGGTTCTGCGGATTTATTTATTACTAGCATTCTTGGTACTCCACAGTCTACGCAACCTTGGGCAAATGCTTGTTCCTATGCTCAATTATACGATCGCGCCAGTGAAAGCGAAAAAACGATTAATTTTACTTTGGCGACACCTACTGCTTTTCGTCAAGGGAGTTACGATACTGCTTTACCTAGTAGGGATTCGGTGTTTAAGAGTTTGTTGCAACGCTGGAATAAATATAGTGGGATGGAGTTTAAGTCTGATTGGATTGAGTCAATTTTTCCGAGTTTTTTTAACATCAATACTGAAATTGCTAGCGATTCTCGCAGTAAATTTATTGGCTGTGTTGGTGAGATTAGTTATCGGATTATGGGTGATGTGGAAGTTGAATTAATTAAACAAGTTAATGCTCTTGCTGATTTCGCTTTGTATGCAGGAGTGGGGCGAAAAACACCGATGGGGATGGGAATGTTGAGGAGGATTTAGAAGAAATATTCAGTCAAATGCGGAAGATTTAACTAATAGTCAATCAGCAATAACCAATAAATAATTCACTAATAAATAATCACAACTAGCAATAATTAACCCATGACAGAATATATTTCCATTGCGGCATTAAATCAATATGCCTATTGTTCCCATCGCTGTTGGCGGATGTTTTGTATCGGTGAGTTTACTGATAATCAATATACGATTGAAGGAACAAGTTTACATGACAGGGTACATACAACAGGTGAAGGAAACAGAGAGGAAACTTGGCAAGTGACAGCGATTTGGTTGAAGTCGGAGAAATATCAATTAATTGGAAAATCGGATTTGATTGAGTTAGAAAATGGCGAATGGATACCAGTTGAATATAAGCGAGGAAATAAAGGTGAATGGGATAATGATGAATTACAAGTTTGCGCTCAAGCTTTGTGCTTGGAGGAAATGACGGGAAAAGTCATCAAAAATGGGTATGTTTATTATGCTCAGACTCATCAACGAAAATTGGTAGAAATTTCTGATGAGTTGCGACGGGAAACTATTAACACGATTGCGGATGTGACAAGATTAATTGAGACTGGAGCAATGCCAAAAGCGGTTTATAGTCCAAGGTGTCGTGGTTGTAGTTTGTATGAGCAATGCTTGCCCAAGTTGGCAGAAAAGGTTAGCAAATATTGTGAGGTTGGTTGAGATAATTTTTAACGCAATTTTTTGCTAATTTTTAACTTGATTTTTACTACGTTTTACTTACTTTTTCATAAAATTTGGAGATGATTTATGGGTACTGTTTACATTACTCAAGAAGATGCTTTTATTGCCAAGGTTGATGAAAGATTGAATGTAAAATTTGATAAAAAGACGATTTTAGATATCCCTTTGTTGAAAATTGATGGTGTGGTTGTGATGGGACGTGCAAGTATTTCACCAGCCGCGATCGCAGAACTTATTCAAAACAAAATTTCTCTAACTTTTCTCACTGTTAATGGTAAATATATAGCCCGTTTGGAACCAGAAATGAGTAAGAATATCTTCCTTCGTTCGGCTCAGTGGAAAGCTGCTGGTGAGTCAATTCAAGCTATTCATGTAGCGAAAGGTTTTGTTAGGGGTAAGTTGAAAAATTATCGTAATTCACTGTTAAAAACTCAACGTAATTATCCCGATATTGATACTAGTAAAGGGATTAATCAAATTGAAAGTTCTTTAGTTTCTTTAGAAAAATCAACTACAATTGATTCAATCCGGGGCTGTGAAGGCGCTGGTAGTGCAGCATATTTCGGCTATTTTAATGATTTCATTCGCGTTGATTATTTTAGTTTCAATAATCGCAATCGCCGTCCACCAATAGACCCCGTAAATTCTCTTTTGAGTTTAGGATATTCATTGCTGCGTCACGATATTCAAGGTGCATTAAATATTGTTGGTTTCGACCCATATTTGGGATATTTACATACCGAACGTTACGGTAGACCATCTTTAGCTTTAGATTTGATGGAAGAATTTCGTCCTTTGATTGTTGATTCTTTAGTGCTTGGGGCAATTAATCGGAAAGTTTTTAAGCCATCTGATTTTGTTACAGAACCTGTTAGCAATGCTGTTTCTTTGACGAAGGAAAAATTACATGAATTTCTGAAGTTGTATCAAGAAAAAAAGTTATCAAAGTTTAAGCATCCTGTCTTGGGAATTCAAAAAAATTACCAAGAGACTTTTGAGATACAAGCACGTTTGCTAGGTAAATATCTCATGGGAGAAACTGATAAATATCCACCTTTGGTTATGAAGTAATAGTCAGTTTTTTTCATAAGCTTTACTAACCTTTAGGTTTGGGACTGTGCAAAGCCGCCGCCATTAAATCCACGTCAGTTTTTTTCATAAGCTTTACTAACCTTTAGGTGATTTGAGAAAATTACCCATCTTGTTGTTGGTGTAGCGGGCAAGATGCCTGCACTACAAGAATTTTCGGGAAATCGCCGCTTTTTCTGTAAATTCAACCGTTTGTAGCGGGCAAGATGCCCGCACTACAAGAATTTTATCTTAAAGCTGGAAAATTAATCCAATTCTTTGCGTTTGTAGCGGGCAAGATGCCCGCACTACAAGAATTTTATCTTAAAGCTGGAAAATTAATCCAATTCTTTGCGTTTGTAGCGGGCAAGATGCCCGCACTACAAGAATTTTCGGTACATTATTTCCTGGAAATATCCTTAGAGGTTATGTATAAAGTAAACCTTAAGACTAAAGAAACCCGGTTTCTTGGATTTAAGTATCGAACATCATCTAACTTTTTGATGAGAAACCGGGTTTCTCCCTGCGCGACTATTTCTCATAAGCTTTACTACCCTTTATCCCTCATATCCTTCATTTATGATGTTTGTTGTTGTTTCCTACGATATTCCTGAAGATAAACGTCGTACTAAAATTCATAAGATTCTTAAGTCCTATGGGCAGTGGATGCAGTATTCTGTTTTTGAGTGTGATTTGACCGATACTCAGTATGCTAAACTACGATCGCGCCTTTCTAAAGTGATAAAACCCAAGGAAGATAGCATTCGTTTTTATTCCCTCTGTGCTTGCTGCCAACCAAAGGTTGAGCGTATTGGCGGTGAAATGCCACGGGATAATACAATATTTTTTGCTTGATATTTGCTAGCTGTTTGCGCTAACCTGTGGGTGTTGGAAATTGTCTGCCAAATTTAGTACCTGAATTGTTGATTCTGTCTTGGTTTGAGCTATTTCTCCCTATTTTGAGGTTGGCGCAATTCTTGAAAGCTTTTCTATAATATGGGTTTCAGTTTTTTGTTCTTGGGGTTGCTCTTGACAAGCGATCGCTTGAAACAGTATTTTGAATAGAGTTAGCGCAACTGCACCTTGAAAACTAAATACAGTAAATGTTCTGTGGCGAGCCATCGCAATCAAAAATAATCCCTATCAGGGATTGAAACCAATTTTTGGACAGGTGTCTATATCTACAGAAGTATCGCAATCAAAAATAATCCCTATCAGGGATTGAAACACCACAACTGACATGCCCAGTAAAGATGGAATTGTATATCGCAATCAAAAATAATCCCTATCAGGGATTGAAACATAATATGGTCTAACAATGTACTCTTACCAGTAAATCGCAATCAAAAATAATCCCTATCAGGGATTGAAACAACACCTTCTACATCAAATTGTGATAATTGACGGACTGCATCGCAATCAAAAATAATCCCTATCAGGGATTGAAACAAATTTGAATTTTAGATCAGAAAAAATTAATGCATCGCAATCAAAAATAATCCCTATCAGGGATTGAAACCTGCGGGGAAAGTGCCGTTGCTAGCTATGGTTTTGAATCGCAATCAAAAATAATCCCTATCAGGGATTGAAACCCGCTCCAAATCCTTTTAATGGTGTATCTTTAGTTGCATCGCAATCAAAAATAATCCCTATCAGGGATTGAAACCCCAGTCTTTTTCTATGTAATTAGCAGCCCATTCTATCGCAATCAAAAATAATCCCTATCAGGGATTGAAACGAATACTTCTTGTAATTTTTCAACTCCCCATTTATAAATCGCAATCAAAAATAATCCCTATCAGGGATTGAAACTGAGTATTTATACTTAGTGAGGACTTGACTCGCATCGCAATCAAAAATAATCCCTATCAGGGATTGAAACCTAAAATTTCTTCACTTTCATCCAAAGGTAAAGAGTAATCGCAATCAAAAATAATCCCTATCAGGGATTGAAACCCATTCCATAGAAGTCATAGTATGCAAATTGTCACCAGGTTATCGCAATCAAAAATAATCCCTATCAGGGATTGAAACAGGGTACTCATTAATACCAAATAGATGTTTGAATCGCAATCAAAAATAATCCCTATCAGGGATTGAAACGCGGTAGGTTTGCCCCGATACTGCGGGCTTTTTCTATCGCAATCAAAAATAATCCCTATCAGGGATTGAAACGCGATCATCCCATACACCCAACGCCACGCGGGATGATCGCAATCAAAAATAATCCCTATCAGGGATTGAAACGAAACAAGGTTCGCCAGCGCATGAGAAGCCACAATCGCAATCAAAAATAATCCCTATCAGGGATTGAAACAAAGATGGATTCAGAGCAAACAAGCAGCATCAAATCGCAATCAAAAATAATCCCTATCAGGGATTGAAACGGAAAAGCTTGCGGCTGAAATTAAAGCTGATGCTAGGATCGCAATCAAAAATAATCCCTATCAGGGATTGAAACGTGCTGATAACTTAGCTAACTGTGCATCTAACTCTGATCGCAATCAAAAATAATCCCTATCAGGGATTGAAACCCAATTACTGCGTAGATGCTCTGCTTTTTCACAAATCGCAATCAAAAATAATCCCTATCAGGGATTGAAACCTTCCTCTTTAAGAGAAGTTGGAGTTTTGGTTTCATCGCAATCAAAAATAATCCCTATCAGGGATTGAAACAGGCAAGAAATTAAAGATGCGATCGCGGCATTTGAATCGCAATCAAAAATAATCCCTATCAGGGATTGAAACGCAATGTAGGCAACATGGTCGCCCCCGTATTTCTATCGCAATCAAAAATAATCCCTATCAGGGATTGAAACAAAAAGACATCATTGCAATCAAGTCGGGACTAGGATCGCAATCAAAAATAATCCCTATCAGGGATTGAAACAAACCCCGAAAAATCCCTGAAGACATTGATATAGCATCGCAATCAAAAATAATCCCTATCAGGGATTGAAACCCCAAAAAAGTAACCAACCGCATAATACTTTTTACATCGCAATCAAAAATAATCCCTATCAGGGATTGAAACAATATAAGCAAACGGTTGCCGAGTTTAGTTGTTATCGCAATCAAAAATAATCCCTATCAGGGATTGAAACCTCTATTTTTTTGTCAATAGTTTGTAACAATTATCGCAATCAAAAATAATCCCTATCAGGGATTGAAACAAGTTTATAACTATGATCTATTGGCTCAAAATAATCGCAATCAAAAATAATCCCTATCAGGGATTGAAACCCGCTAGACAAACTATAATGAGTGCTGCTGGTGCATCGCAATCAAAAATAATCCCTATCAGGGATTGAAACGCCTTTTGTATAATCTGATATTATATCTTCTGATATCGCAATCAAAAATAATCCCTAGACAAATCAATTACCCAAAACAAAACAGATCAACTTTTTTGGAGGGGGCTTGGGGGACGCAACCGTCCCCCAATCGGGGGTTTGGGGGAGAATCCCCCAAGTCTTGGTTCTCGACAAATCAATTCATGAACACTTTACGAGAAACCGCTAGCTATACAAACATAACCGCAACAGCACCACCGATCGCCGAAAATATCGCCGAAACCACAGCCGTCACAAATAACCACCAAGCAGCACTAGCTACAGCTTTGCGCGTTTCTTCAGCTTGACGCTGTGCCTGATGTTTTACTTCTTCTAAACGTCGCTGCGCTTCATTTTGAATCCGTTCGGCTCTTTGCAACACATTGTTACGTGCCCGTTCAATCTGATCAATAATTTGGTTGGCATCATCGGGAGAAATATCCTCACGAGAACTCATAATCGCCACCAGGGTATCGCGATTAAAAGAGTGCAATCTGTCCCGTAAAGCGTCAAAACCTGCTTGGGGATCATCTAATAACTGCCGCACATCCCGGCGAATGCTATCGTAGTTCAATTCAGGACGATCTAAAGAATTTAAGTAATTGCGGATGCGGGCAAAAATACCATCAATCACATCTTGCATCCGTCGCTGAATGTTGCGAACTTGCTCAACAAACTGCTCCCGTACCGAGATAATATTATCAGCGATTTGCTCAGCTTCAGTATCAGTAATATCTTCGCGAATCTTGAGTAAGGCAATAATTGTACCGCGATCGAAATGGGAAAGTCGTTCGGAAAAACTTTCGATTCCCACTCTAGGATCATGCAACAACAAATTAATGTCGCGTTTAATACTTTCTGGATTTAACTCTTCCTTCCCAGTTCCCCGTAAATATTCTTCCAAATATGCTTGGAATGTTTGCGCTCGTTCCTGTGTTCGAGCGGCTAATCTCCGAGGGGCGCGGATAATATCTTGAATCGAGGTTTGTATCGAATTAATAATTTGGTTAACTTGTTCCTCACTTAAATCCTGACGCTGACTCAGTAATTGTACTAATGTATCTCTATCAAATTGTGATAAACGATAGCGCAGAGAAATTAAACCTTGCTGAGGATTTTGCAGCAGTCGATTTAAATCTCTTTGAATGCCTTCGGGATTCAATTCATCCTTGCCAGTATTGCGTAAATAATCAGCAATTGTGGTGCTAACTGTATCATATTGTTCCTTAGCTCGATCAATTACAGCTTTAGGTGCATGTTGAACGTCGTGCCAGGTATGCTCCACATTATCAATAATTTGATTTGCTTCAGCTTCACTTAAATCTTGGCGTTGGCTAAGTAACTTCACTAAAGTATCGCGGTCAAAACGAGAGAGTCTGGCACGAATTGCAGCCATTCCCGCCTGTGGGTCATCAACTAAGCGTCTGATATCAGCACGAATCCCATCGGGGTTGAGTTCGGCTTTCCCCGTATTCCGCAGGTAAGACTCTAAATTCAGCCACAGCGTCTCTGCTTCATATTGAGCTTGTTCCGCCAGCCCTTTCGACTCAATTAAAACGCGATCGCGTTGTTTTTCTAACTGGTCGAGAATTGGTTCTACTTCCGGGAACTGAATGTCGTTGCGTTGGAGTAAAATCTCGCGCATTTGTTGACGTTCAACTAAACTTAACCTGCGTGAGAGGGTTTCGTAATCGGCATCTGCGTCTGTCAACAACGGCTTAAAGTTTTGCTCGATTTCTTCGGGAGTCAAACTTGATGGGGGAGTGACTAACAAATAGCTTTCGACTCGACGCTGTAAAGCATAGCTAATTTCCCGTTCTTCAGCAGCGATCGCACTAAGTAAAACTTCCTGGCGAATGGCTTCGAGGTGGTCGCTAACACGCTGAATTTCGCTCTGAGTCAACAATCCTCGTTGGTGTAAAATATTGGCAAAATCGTTGCGAGACAGAAGTTGTAGCTCTTGGCGCACCTGGGCGGGGTCAGCTGCGGGGTCATAAATAATATCACGAAATTCCCGATCAATTTTTTCGCGACTTAACTGCCAAGCGTAAGTATTGAGCAGATAATTTTCGACATCAGCCCGAATTAAGCTATAGGGTTGTTTTGGAGTAGGAATACCTAACTTATCGGCTTGTTCTGTAACTTTATTTTTCGCCTGATTTAAAGTTTCCAGAATTTTTTCGACATCAAAGTCTGATAAATCCGTTCTTCCCAACACAATCCCCGTCAGTGCCGAGATTCCCTGTTGCAACGTGCTTTGAATTGGACTTTTTTCTGCTGCTTTGTGGTCAGTTTTTTGTTGCGATCGCATTTCCGCAATCAAACTATCCAATTTGGCATTGAGTTCGTCAGTTTTACTCTGTCCCGGTTTGAGATTTTTGAGATAATCAACCAACTCACCCATCCGGTCTTGTCCCCCTTGATTGCGAGATTGTTGACTGACAACCTGCTGCCACACAGTATATAAAGTATCAGCAATCCGGTTCACATCCCGTTTCGATAAATCGGTGCGATCGCTCACCAAACTCACCAGGCGATCGCGACTGACGTGGCTACTGAGATCAGCAGTGCTGGTGACAGCTTTCAGTTCCGGGTCACTGAGTATATTCTCAAACTCACTCCTAATTTTGTTGACATCTAATTCTTGTGGGCGAACCTTTTCCAAGTAATCCTCAATATTCTCCCGGATACTCATCGGGTCAAGGGCGCTACCAAATTCTTTACGTAATGCCGCCGCCGCCGCCTCCGCAGTTGCAACAACTTGATTATTTACAGCCTTTGCACCCATTGCGGCAGTAGCTGTTCCCATAATTGCCTGGAAACCAGAAGTCGCAGTATTGATCACATTTCCAATTAAGGAACCGACTGTAGTCGAACTTACCCACACTAACAACAAGAAATAAGCACCCCAGATGACTAAACCCAGAATTGCCCCCAAACTAGGGCTAAGTATGAGCAAGCTGAGTTTGACAGCCAAAAAAGAAGCGATCGCCAGGGCAATAGTGACGGTGATTACAGTCCACAAGCCCACAGCAGTACCGATTTTACGGATTGTACCGCCAAAACTGCCAGTTTCCCCATGACCCGAATCAGCATCGGCAGTATGTCCTAAATAGGAAATCCCCGCCGCAACTGAGAGATTAGTTAAAACGAACTGAATTGCAAAAGCGAGAATAACACCAGCGATTAAAGCCACAAAAAAACGAGGTCCCGAAGTAAATATTGAAGTTTGTGCTGGTGAAATTTGTGTAGTGTCTACCGAAGTTTGCAAAAACCACATTATTGGTGGCTTTACTAATCCCCATGTGATTGTGATACTTTGAAACATCGTATTTTTTTCCTCTATTCCTTAAACTTGGTGGGATAAAATTACACGAAGCTATAATTTTTTATCTATAGGAATACAAAACTCCTAAGTCTTAAGAATCTTGTAAATTGCCTATCTTCGGCATCCCTCCTTGGGTTTAAGCCTCTCTCCAACGACAGGTAGAAGTTTTTTTAATTTGAGGTATCTGAAGAGTGCGATCGCTCTATCGATAGATATTTACATGTAAAGATTTATTAAAAATTAACCAATTTTCACCTTTGGCAAACGGAACCAGAAGCGAGAACCGCCATCAGGTAAAGGAGAGTAACCAATTTCACCTCCCCAACGTTCAATAGTAATCCGACAAAAATATAGTCCAAGACCAATACGACCTGTTTTTTCTTTTCCTTGAGAGAACTTTTGAAATAAACTTGCGATCATTTCTGGTGGTACTCCACTACCTTGATCATTAATATGCACAAGAATAAAATCATCATCCTGATGCAAGTCAATCACCACAGCAGACTCGCTGGGACTATAGCGAAAAGCATTTTCAGCTAAATTGGAAATCACTCTTTCTAAACGTGATTTATCAGCAATTACTCTCCAATCTGCATTGACATCAACATTATCAGCTAGTTGCAGTTGCATGTGATTCAGCGCAAAAGTTGGTGTTAATATTGCGATTACCTCTTGAATAACGTTCAAAATATTCGGTGCATTTTTAATATCGACATCAAAAGATTCAAACGATCGCACTTCCGCAGAAAATGCATCCAATACTTCTCTAATTAGCATTTCTTGCTTAATTGATTGTTTACGACCTATTTCTAATCTCTCCTTGCCTTTGGGGGTTAAATTTTCTAATTCTAATAGGGCTAAACAGCAATTTATGCCACTGAGTTGACCGGCAATATCATGAATAATACAATGAATGAGAATTTCTTTTTTTTGATTTTCTTTCAATATTTGATAATAATTTAAATTGTTGACACGAGCTTGTTGAATTATTGAAAACTTTTCGATATAATCTTCATCTAATAATTTAATAACTAATATTTTCTGATTATTAACACAAATGGCTGATGCTTCAAAATAACATTCTTTACCCCCTAAGTTCTGTTCTACCCATATTCCCGACTTCATCGGAAAATTCTCATTTCGCTGCCAAAATTCCTCTGCATCAACCAAGAAATTTTCTAAGAACGGAAATTGCTCCTGGGGAATTAAGACTTCCATCCCTAATGTGATTTTACTCTTACAAATATCTTTTACCCAAGCAGGGATACTAGCACTTACACGGAAACGACCTATATTAATATATTCTAAAACCAAAACATTTAAAGCTGCAAATAGGTCTGCGGTAATATAGTTGTTCATAATGTCAACATGCCGCTAATAATTTTACTGAAATTAGAAGATTGATTAAAATTGATTAAGATTGATTGAGTATTCGAGTTATTTTTTCATCTCTGAGAACAGATTCATTTGCATATTGTTGAATTAATGATAATTGTATTTCATCAATTGTGGCATCCAGCAGTAATACCCAATCACCTTCTTCGGAGGGGAAAATATGAATATCTGCACAAATACCTTCTTCTGTTTTCAAGCAGGGTAGAAATAAAGGAAAATCATCTAAGGGTAGGAGTCCTTCTAAAAAGAAAATTTGCTGTTCAATCCTCTCTCCTTTGTGTAAGTTCCTAACTCCGTAATCTGCCAATTTACCTCCCCAAGATGATAGGCATCCATCTTTTGTGACGAGAAGATAAGCTAGCGAACGACTTTCGAGCATGAGATTCATAAGATAAGTAATTACAGATATGGGGACATCTAACATTTACCCCTCCAAGATTTTTTGAGCAATAGTTTCAAAAACTTCTTCCACTCCTTTACCTGTTTTTGCGCTAGTTTGAATAATAATCCAGCCTTTTTGTGCTAATTTCTCTATTTCTGCTTTATCAATTTCCCATTCATCCATTAAATCAGATTTGTTAATAACGAGAATAAAGGGAACCTTACCAATAGTCTCTTCGACTCGCGCTTGTAAGCTGAAGGCTTTTTCCAGGGTATTGTAACGAGTAACATCCACTACTAGTAAATAAGCAGATGAACCTCGTAGATAGGACATACGTACTTTTTGAAATTCATCTTCACCATATAAATCCCAAAGAATGAGATTGAGTTCTTTGCCATGATAATTAATAGTTTTTTTATCTATTTTGACACCTACCGTTGTTTGATAATTCTCCGAAAATATACTATGAACATATCTCGCCACTAAACTGGTTTTCCCAGTTGCAAAAGCACCCACCATACAAACTTTTTTCTGAAGCATATAATATATTAGTAATAAATTATTTATTTATGTTTGTGATACTAAGCTTAAAACTAACTCGACGATTGATATCTATATCTTGATTTTCTCTTGTTGTGGATGAACTCAGCGATTGATTTGCGCCTAATCCCTCTGTGGTAATTTTGTTTTGCTCCAATCCTCGCGCTATTAAGTAATATTTTATTTGCTCTGCACGCGCTTGACTTAACTGCAAGTTGTATTGTTCACTTCCCGTAATACTTGTATGTCCGATAATATGAATATTGATGTTTTTCTGCAAATATTTTGCTATTAAGATACTTTTCTGTAAGTTAGCAGCAATTGTTTCCAATTTAGGTTTCTCGCTGGCAATTAACTCTGTTTTACCTTCCTGAAATAAAAGTTTCTCGCGTTCTATTTCTGTTTGATACTTTTCCAATTGACTAATATCTAGATTAGTCAGTTGACTCTCTTGAAATTGATTGATTCCGGGAATAAAACGCCACATATTGCGCGCTTCTAATATCCATTTTTGAGGCGCTGAACCAGTAGCATAGAGAATACCAGTATTTTCTACTTTGAGGGAGACTGTTGGAGGTGGTTGCAGTAATGCTTCGGCACGTTTAGTAATAAATTCAGGTTGTAATGAGAGATAAGGTTCCAATTGAGGATTAACTATTTCTGGATTTATATTATGTTGTTTGAGGATTTTGCTGACATCTACAGCCAAAGGGTCACGCATTCCAGTAATGATGTATTTGCCACTTTCTTTATGAACTTTAGTAATTGTTATTCCTGATTCGGAATTGAGTTGTTTCACAAAAGTATTCCACTGCTGCTGTTCGCGAATTGTTAAAGCAGTCCAAACACAGAAGCCAAAGGTAATTAATCCAATTAATGTATATGCATATGTATAGTTTCTTTTTGGGGGAATTTTATAGCGAACTTCCAGGCAATTTTCCAAGTAGGATTGGCTGAGGTTAAATGGTTCTGTTTCGCCTTGAAAATTGTAAAGTTCGTTGTCGAATCGGAGATGAATTTTTTCTATAGCATCTTGAAATACTAATCTTAGTTCTTGAGGCGCATTACCGCGAATAATGCCCGCAATTACTGCTGCTGGTCCTTCTTCTATCCAAATTGTGAGTTCGCCAAAATTTAGGGTTTGTAATCGATCGCCATTTTTGACATTAAACGAGTCGCGCACAAAGTCTTGAATAGCTGTTAGCATTGCTGAGACTAAATCGGGGTCTTGTGCAGCTACTTGAGGTGCGACAATATGCTGAAGTAATAGTCCTGTATTTTTGTGGATGAGAAATACTTGTTCGACTCGGTAAACAAGGGTGCGAAGCATGACAACTTCTGCGAAGCTTTTTCCTGTTTGTCGGGCTTCGAGTCGCCATTTAAAGCTTTGAATTGATAAACTATGCTCTAGAGTTTGATTCAATGATTGAATCATTTCTTCTAATGCAGTAGCGATCGCTCTTCTTGTGGATGGTCCCATTATGGGGAAAATCGCGTCGGAAAGCACGTTTAAGTCTTTTTTGACGGATGCTTCTACGGCTTGCTCAATAGTGGGCACCATTGCTTCAACTAACTGCTGATCTTGGAGCGATCGCAATATTACTGCTTCTGGAAGGACGCGACTAATATCTTCTGGTTTAATTTGCTGATTTTCAAGATATTCGTATATTTGATGGAGCTTATTTGGTTCTACCCCCAATAACAAAGCGCGAAGTTCGTCAAGTTCGTCTTTGATTTGTTCTTTTGATTCTCGATAATCTGCTTTTGGGGATTCTGTGGAAAATCCATTTGTGGAAAATTTAGTCATTTACGAAATCCCCCAGTCTGCGAGTGAGAATTAAAGCCCATTTGATTTGATACAAAGTGTGAAACAACGACTAGTTACTCACAGCATTGTCGCACAAGGAATCTGTATAGAACACTACTTCTTGCTAGTTATTATAAAAATTACTGGGAATTTAAACGAATTGCTAACTCGCTTAATAAGTTTGCGAGAGTCGAACGGTCTGTTTTTGTAGTCCGTAGTTCTGTGGCTTCACGGCGTAATATTTCTAATATTTCCTCATATTTCTGTAATACATCATCCTGTAAACTCTTCGATTGATTGAGAATTTGCTCGCGAATTTCACGCTGGCTATTACTTACCTGTTCATCAAATTGAGTCAGTCTCTTTTCTAAAGCTGTAGTAATTTTTTTATTTTCTTCTGCTAGATTTTGCAAACTCTCATCGCGATTACTTTGTTCTTGTTTCATGCGTTCGGATAGCAATTCTAATTCTTGCTTAATATAGCTTTCGATATTATCCAAACGTTTTTTATTATCTTCACGTAGGTTAACTAATTCCTTTGACAAGCGTTCTTCTAAACGGGCAAACTTCTTTTCCACATCCCGTAATTGATTGCCAAAGAGAATGTCTCTAACCTTGTCTAAATTATTGATTCCACCTACTTCATAACCGTTGTTTGCTAATTTACCACTGTGAACTGAACTTATCTGTGTAGAATCCATAACATTGCGATCGTTGTTCTGTTCCATTTCAGGCGACTGCATAATCTAATCCTAATATTTGCGAGATAGGCTTTATTTCCCAAGCAAATTTTAGCACTTGACAAAAGCGGAGTATTTTTCTACACAAAATTTTTACACATCAATACAAATCAGGACTTCTACCAGGGCTATAAATTTACATGATGAGTACGTAAGTCAGACAATTATTCAGTTTTAGTATTTGCATAAAAATAAATTGAACAAGTAGTGTGGAGAGGAGTTTCCGGGGAGACGTTCTTCACGAAAAACTCCGGGGACGGAAAGCCTACCTTTGGAAAATAGCAAGCGAGAAGCTGGCACTACTTATTCTTACATGACTTCTTAGTAGAAGAATACAGTTGTTTAGAATCCCAATGAAAATTCCAGGATTTTCGTCAAAAGAAGTAATTACTTTATTTATCTCCTGCTATTTATCTGCCACTGACTTATCATTAATATTAATAATAATCATCTTACTAAAGTAATAATTAAAGCAGAAATCGGAACAATATGTACAAAGCAGATGTAGTGAGTTGTAGCAACATTAGGGGGATGCCGTAATGTAAGAAGGTTTTGAATGATATCCGTCGTCCATGCTGTTCCGAGACACCGGCAGCAACAATATTTGAGGATGCCCCCACTAATGTGCCATTACCTCCTAATGTTGCACCAAACATCATTGCATAAAATAAAGGTAAAACCTGAATAGGTAACTGCCCATCAAAATTCGGTTGAAGAATATCTGCTGAGACAAATCCAACATTAACAAGATACTGTTTGAGCAGGGGTACCATTGCGACTACCAAAGGAATATTGGGAATGACACTTGATAATATTCCAATAAAAAATACTAAAAATATCGAACCGAAGACAATATTTTTGCCTAAAAATACCGATAGAATCCCAGATAAACTATTAATAACGCCCGTTTTTTCTAATCCTCCAATTAAGACAAAGATACTCATGAAAAAGATGAGGGTACTCCAGTCAACATCGCGAAGAATATTATTCACGGAATCGATACGGCTGTGATGTGCAAGCAGCATTGCTAAACCCGCACCTAAAAGAGCAACAGCAGCAGGTGAAACCTTTACTGGTAATTGTTCACCAATCACAAAAAATAACAAAACTAAACCAACAATGACAGCACCTAATGTTAAAACTCGCGGATGATTAATTTGGGGATGGGGTAATTCTTCCAGGTTTGCAAGTTTTGTCTGCCAAATTTTCCGAAATAAAATCGGTAAGATAGCAACAACTACAATTACTGAAATTACACCACCTAAACTCAAGCGGACTAGATAATCGGTAAAACTTAAATTAATGGCATCTCCAACAATAAAAGTTGCAGGATCGCCAACAATTGTCAATAACCCTGAACTATTGGCAACAAAGACTAACAAGATTAATAACGGGACAAAATTTACCCCTAATTCTTCCGCCATTGGAGGGATAAGAGGAGCGATTAACATTACTGTTGTAGCATTTGGTAAAACAGCACAAATCGGAGTTGTAATTGCCACAATCCCTAATAACAAACGCTTGCCTTCACCTTTAGCGATAATTACTAATTGTGTGGCTAAATAATCAAAAATTTTAGTCGGTTCAAATGCTCTTACCAGAACCATGACTCCAAAAAATAATGCCAAAGTACCATGGCTTTTGCCAATATAACCCACAGCATCCTGCAAAGTCATGACATTAGTAAATACAAGCAACAATGCACCTAATAAAGCGGTAATTGTTAGGTGTATCCATTCAGTCATGATTAGAAATATGACGCAAGTAAACGTAATAATGCTAACTAGTGCTTGCCAATTTTCCACTGAAAACCCCTAATAAAAAATCTGAAATTTGTACTTAATGAAATGATAAATTTAGAACAGAATATAGAAAGACCAGAATACAGAATATATAGCAATTATCAGGGTAATTACGATAACCGCAAAAACTCAGATAATTCTTGAATTAAGTAAGCATGAAGATGACTGCTATATAATTACATCTACAGGACTGCCAGTTATGTAAAAGCTCTACAATTCAATGCATCCAAATAAATTTTCGGCAAATTATTAAAGTACAAGTAACTCTTACACTTTGCATCATTCAACCTAATATTTCATTGCAAAATTCATCAGCAATAATTAAACTCGCCATTGCGAAATACTTGCTAAAAATAATAATTTTTGCAGCATAATTTGCTGTTTAAAACTGAATTTCCTACCTGTGATTTGCGATCGCAATTAGCCCTAGCGCTAAATATCTTCACCAGCGACTGTTATTACATACAGCCGCCAAATTCCATTGAAATATCATTATGCAACCTCAGCAGTGTTTAATTGCAGGTAAAAAAATTGGAGCAGTACCAGCCAAGGATACCGACAAGATTGCAACATCAAAAATGCTATCTTTTCAGTTTCCTCTCAATGCCGACGAAGTTAGCTGACGGGCTAGGGCTGAGAGATGCCCCTCTCTAGAAAGTTATGAGTCCTGGTAATTGAGTGCTGAGTGCATCAGTCCAACAATATTCACAACTCCTAACTGTTCAAGAGATACGCCCCAAAAATTGGTTCCTCCGTTCCAGTAACTTAAAACTTATTTCACGCTGATTAAAGGATGAAAAGCTACTGAATTAGGCTGACTTACTCTGACCTGAACCATCACTCTACCATTACTTGATGATTAATTTCATCTAATCGTCTATAAGTATTTCCTATAATTATTCTTTTTAGTAATTAATAATTTTTTTGAAAATCTATTACTTTAGATAGATGAAATGTATTTTTGCTGAAAATTAAAGGTTGCAGGAATTACATTTACTCATCACAATTTACTCTTTTAAGTGCATCTTCTGCGGCTGCTTTCTCAGCCTCTTTCTTATTCTTTCCTTTCCCAGTTCCGTATGATTTTTCACCAACATATACTGTCGCTAAAAATTCTGGTGCGTGTAAAGAACCTCCAGTTTGAACTGTTACATATTTAGGGGGATTTGGAGTGATGTTACGTTGCACCCATTCTTGAAAGCGATTTTTGGAATCGACGGTAGAACGTGATACAACTACACTTTCGGGGACTGAATCAAACAATGGCTCAATAATTTTTCTGACTGCTTCTATATCTGAATTATGATCCAGGTAGTAAGCAGCGACTACTGCTTCAAATGTACTACTAAGAAGGTTTTCATTTTGAAAACCACCTTCACGAATTGCACCTTTACCAAGGCGCATTCTAAAATCTAAGCCAACTTCTATAGCGAATTTGGCAAGTTGTTTCTCATCAACTAATGCCGAACGTCTGCGGGTTAATTCATCTTCACTTTTTTCTGGATAGCGGTGAAACAAATAATGTCCACTCAAGTAATTTAATAGTGCATCACCAAGAAATTCTAAACGTTCGTTATGTTCACCTGCACTTGGATTTTCATGGACGTAGGAACGATGGGTGCAGGCTTGGCGTAAATATTGTTCATTTTTGAAATGTAAAAGCTGATGCATTTTATTATAATCAGTCTTAGATGTAAGTTCTTCAGATTGCAGTGGTGCTAACATTTGTAAAACTTCTTGTTTATGCTTTTCAATAATCTCAACTTCAGATGCAGCAATAGCTTTGAGTAGTCTAGAAACACTATCTAAAGAACGATAAGTATCATCTGTTGAAAAACGAGTTTGATGTGCCCATTTATTACGCACTTCGAGCAGTTCACTAGCTAATGCACGTACACCAAGAGTGAATCTCTTTTTAAATACAGGCTCCCATTGCTTTATGATTAGCTTTAATAAAGCAGAGATATCTTCTTGTAAAATTTCTTGTGAGTGCCGTTTTAAGGTCTGATCATCTAATAGATTTGACATCGTACATTTTAACCAATTTCCTCCATAAACCTTTTTCATTTCCTTTTCTACATAAGGATACAACGCTTGTAATAGAATAAGCAGAGCCATCCTGACTCTTTCATGATTACTAATCGACATATTAGTATCTTAGTTGTGTAGTAATATACATATCACTTATTATCTGATAATAATATTTTAGTCGCCATAGTTTCGGCGAAAATCATTGAATTTGCCGACATCAAGCATCATATATATTTGTTTGGGGTGGAAATATTGTGCTTAAATCCAGGGATAAATCAGGGAAGCAAGGTAAATTTACAGTTTGATTATATAAAATAATTTGTTTTTTCAAGTAACCATATCTATCTTGATTATGTTGATAAGGTTCACTATATTCCTCAAGATGACTCTCAACTAAATTAAATATCCAATAATTAGAAATTCCAGCTTCAGCATAAAGCGCTAATTTGACATTTTTGTCATAGTCGAAAGCAGAATCTGACACCTCTATGACTAATAAAATATCCGTCGCTAAAGGATGTGTCGCCAGATAATCATCATCTCGATTATTAACAATCGCAAAGTCTGGTTCTGGTTCGCTATTTGACAATAGAGTAATTGGCGCTTGTGATTGTAAAGTCGCTTTATCTCCTACTAATTTGGGTAATTCTTTCCATAATCTTCTTAAACATGTTTCGTGTGCTTTTCCTTTCGCAGCCATCTGGATAATTTCCCCGCGAATTAATTCAATATGGTCATCTTCGTGGAAAAATCCCATGTCAGTTAATTTGTGGTACTCAGCAAGTGTAAAACGTTTAGTTTGTACGGTAGCCATAATTTTCTCAATTAGTGCCTAAAAAGTTGCTGCGGCAGAGGTTGCCTTAACTGCTATTCTAAAGATGAAGTTCTCAAGATTAAAGCCCGATCGCGTTTACTAAACCCCTGGGTACAGTATCGCCCTGCTGACAATCAATAAAATAACCGTTTAATTTTGTTTGATTAAAATTTCCCTACAAAATGCCCGCATCCCCTACTAACCCTACAATTACAGCCTTCCCCCTGACAGCCGTTGTCGGTCAGGAAGCGATTAAATTAGCTTTATTATTAGCAGCAGTTGACCCCGGTTTAGGTGGAGTTGCGATCGCAGGTCGTCGGGGTACGGCAAAATCTGTCATGGCTCGTGCTATCCATGCTCTGTTGCCACCTATCGAAGTTGTTAAAGGTGGTGTTAGTAATTGTGATCCCAACCACCCGGAAGATTGGGATGATATTCTCCTGGCGGACTCCACCCTCAGTCTTTCCCCTAGCGAGGAGGAGGGAAAGACAGAAATTATTCCTGCGCCGTTTATCCAAATTCCCCTTGGTGTCACTGAAGACAGACTTTTAGGTTCCGTTGATGTGGAAGAATCGGTCAAACAAGGCGATACTATCTTTCAACCCGGATTACTAGCTGCTGCTAATCGAGGTGTGTTGTATGTCGATGAAATCAACCTTCTCGACGACCAAATTAGTAACCAGCTATTAACTGTACTCTCGGAAGGACGCAACCAAATTGAGCGGGAGGGAATTAGCTTCCAACATCCCTGTAAAGCCCTATTTATTGCCACATACAACCCCGAAGAAGGGGGATTAAGGGAACATTTATTAGATCGGATTGCGATCGCCCTCTCGGCTGATGGCACACTGGGATTAGACCAGCGCGTTGAAGCCGTAGAACAAGCAATATCATACTCGCGATCGCCCCAAGAATTTCTCCAACAATATAGCGAAGATATTGACTCCCTCAAAACCCAAATTATCCTCGCACGGGAATGGCTCAAGGAAGTTACTATTACCCCCGAACAAATAGCTTATCTTGTCAATGAAGCTATCCGTGGACAGGTTCAGGGACACCGTGCCGAATTATTTGCCGTCCGAGTCGCAAAAGCCGCCGCCGCTTTGGAGGGACGCAATCAAGTTACGGCTGAAGACTTGAAGCGGGCAGTGGAATTAGTAATTGTACCGAGAGCAACTGTAATTCAAACACCACCAGAAGAAACACCGCCTCCACCTCCGCCACCGCCACCACCACAAAATCAAGAAGAACCAGAAGATAATAGTGAACAGGAGCAGGAAGAAGAGGAAGAGCAGGAAAACGAAGACCAGGAACAGCCGGAACAAGAACCACCTGGTATTCCCGAAGAATTTATTTTTGACCCCGAAGGTGTAATTCTCGACCCCAGCGTCTTGTATTTTGCCCAAATGGCACAGCGTCAAGGAAAATCGGGAAGTCGCAGTTTGATTTTATCGGAAGATCGGGGACGCTACATCAAGCCGATGATACCCAAGGGTAAGGTGAAACGTATTGCCGTGGATGCCACCTTACGGGCTGCTGCACCATATCAAAAATCACGCCGAGCCAGACAACCAAATAAGAAAGTGATTGTCGAACAGGGTGATATGCGTTCCAAGCGCTTAGTTCGCAAAGCCGGAGCATTAGTGATTTTCGTCGTTGATGCCTCCGGTTCCATGGCACTCAACCGAATGCAATCGGCAAAAGGTGCAGTCATGCAATTACTGACGGAAGCATATCAAAGTCGCGACCAAGTCGCATTAATTCCCTTCCGTGGCGAACAGGCTGAGGTGTTGTTACCTCCGACTCGTTCCATCGCCTTAGCCAAAAATCGCTTAGAAAGATTACCTTGCGGTGGTGGTTCCCCCCTGGCACATGGTTTAACCCAAGCCGTGCGGGTTGGTGTCAATGCCCAAATGAGTGGCGATGTCGGGCAGGTGGTAATTGTGGCAATTACTGATGGTCGTGGTAATATTCCCCTCTCACGTTCCCTAGGTGAACCCCAAGACCCTGAGCAAAAACCAGATATCAAAGCCGAATTATTGGAGATTGCCGGGAGAATTAGGGCAATGGGAATGCAGCTTTTGGTGATTGATACCGAAAGTAAGTTTGTTTCCACGGGTTTTGCAAAAGAACTCGCGAAAACATCAGCAGGTAAATATTATCACCTACCCAAAGCCACCGACCAAGCGATCGCCGCCATGACTAGAGGTGCGATCGCAGATATGAAAGGAAGATAGAATGGGAGATGCTACAGGCATGTTAGCGAAGTTGCTGTTCAATGCGATCGCTAAAATTATGACTAAGTGTGCAATGTTACCACAATAGACATCTCCAGAAATTAATTATTCTTTGTCTGAAACCCTTGTAGAGAGGTAGCACTGCTACCTCTCTACATCCATTTTCGGAGATGTCTAATAATATTTCTCCGCGTCAATTTTATCGCAACTTTTTAGGCTAACCTGATATCACCTCAAGTTCCCCAGCTTATATGAAAAATTTCTCATGTTTTCCTCATGTTTTTTCATAAAACTTTTGGTTAGATTTAAGTAGAACGGTGCAAAGAACCGTAGATGCAGTAGTATGTAACAGAAAGTAAAGTTGTTCAAAACTCTCTTTCCTTCTACCCTCTACCTCCTGCCTTACCATAACGATAATTTTTTATAAACGATAAATTCCGCGCTGCAATTACAGCTTGTATGACCCTAACATTAGTACGACATATTCATATCAGCATTCAATTTCCAGAACGCCATTCTTTTACCTAAGTATTATTAAATTTATGTGAATATCGCTTGCAATCATAATTTCTAATTTCTCACTTTCAGGAGATAAGAATGCCTACAGTTTGTTGGCGAAAAATTCGCTTGATGATTTTCATTAGTTCATTAATACTAAGCAGCATCCATAAAGCCGATGCAACAACTAATCCAGTAGTAATAGATGATCACAAATTAAATCAAATTCCGTCTGTTTCTCAATTGTCAGATGTGGATGCTGATAGTTGGGCATTGCAAACACTACAAGCATTGAATGAGAAATATAACTGTGTGAGTGAGGATATTGAACTCGGTAATCAAACGCTAAATCGATATGATTTTGCCGCCAAACTCAATGCTTGCCTTATACACATTAATAAGATAATTGATAATAGTAATAACCAGATTGAGCCAGAAATATTAACTGCGCTTCAGAAATTACAAACAGAATTTTCGTCAGAATTATTCAATTTTAAAAAACGTGCTGATTTATTAGAAATGAAGGTTGCTACATTAGAAACACAACAGTTTTCACCGCACGTGCAATTGAAGGGAAAAGTTATTTTTGCGATGACAGGATTGGCTGGAGGAAATAAAATTGGCACTCGGAATAAGTTAAGAAAGGAAAATTTAGTATTAAGTAATCGCGTCCGCCTCAGCTTCGAGAGCAGCTTCACAGGAAAAGATAAATTGCAAGTGCGTTTGCAAGGAAATAACACACCAGAATTGGAAGACGTTACCGGAACTCGAATGGCAAATTTGGGATTTGATGGTGACGATGATAATGAGGTGGAAATAGATGAGGTAGGGTATAGAATTCGTCTAGGTAAGCAAACCCGTATCACTTTCCAAGGAGTCGGAGGCGGGTTAGGCGACATGGTTCCTAGTGTCAATCCTCTGTTTAGCGGTAGTGAAGACGGTTCAATTTCTACATTTGGCAAAGAAAATCCGATTCGACGACAAGGTGGTGGAGTGGGTATTGGTATTTCTCATAATTTTAATGAGGGTGTGAATTTGTCATTGGGATATGTCGCCAGCAATGCCAGTAATCCTAAAAAAGGGCTTTTTGCTAGTCCTAATGGTGCGATCGCTCAACTTACCCTCGAACCGACTAAAACAACAGCACTCAGCTTTACATACATATACTCTCAGAATAATTTTAATACGGGAACCGGCAGCGAATTAAGCAGTAATCCGTTTAATGATCAAGCAGATGCGATCGCTGCTAATTCCTTTGGTGCAGAAGCGGCTTGGCAACTTAACCCAAGTATCACCCTTGGAGGGCGAGTTGGTATTATTAATGCCAAAGCTGCAGATTTACCAGCAACCCCAAATGCTGTAATCTCTACATGGGCAATAATGCTAGCTCTCCGAAATATTGGCAAAGAAGGTAGTTTTGCCGGATTTGTGGTAGGTCAACCGCCTAAAGTGACTCATAATAGTTTTGGTGATGCCTTTGAAGATAAGGATACGTCTTTACATCTAGAAGCTTTTTACCACCTTCAAATCACGGATAATCTGGCAATAACTCCGGGGGTATTTGTGATTACGAATCCAGAACATAATAATAGTAATGACAAAATTTATATTGGCACGGTTCGTACAACATTTACCTTTTAAATAAAACGGCGTACATAATTGGGGTGCAGAAAGACAAAGAATAGTGTTCAGCAAGCCCTATTTAAAAAAAGTACCTCAGCAGATTCATTGGTATAAGCAAATATACTGAGGCTTTGTATAGCAGTTTAGTTTGTGTAAAACAGTATTTTCACGGAAAAGTGTTGATAAAAAACAGATTAATCAACTCCAACCATGACATCACTTGATTTAATCACTGCGTAGGCTTGTTTTCCTAACGATAATCCCAATGATTGCGCGGAATCTTTGGTAATAATTGCCGTTATTTCAACTCCTGGTGTGAGTTCGAGTACAACTTCTGTATTCACAACTCCAGGTATAATTTTTTTGACAGTTGCTTTAATAGTGTTACGGGCACTAATCTTCATTCTTATCACCCTATTTCAGTACGAGAGTAAATTTTACTACGACATAATAACAGCTAAATCTAAATATTCCGACTCTGCTTCACACTTAATTAAGTATTTGTAGGTAGTTTAGAAGGCACACTCTACAAATATGATTTGCTTAAGATTTTGATTGGGCACTTTCAAAAATATTGATTAGGGGAAACCGTACTAATAATATTACTGTTTACCGCACCTTTAATTAACCGTATTTTCTTAGTCGGCATTCATCACTAATTAAGTGATAAAAACCGAATTTATACTCCTTGTAATCATCATTAATATAGGAATTAAGCAACAGATTAAATCATCAATTAACTAAACAAAAACTAGGAGTTAAATATATGGCAGTTGTACGTTACAATCCTTGGGCTGAATTTAACACCATTCAACGTCAAATCGACCACCTATTTGAAGATTTGCAAACACCCACATTTAAAACTCCCGCAGCCGAATTAACTGAAACCGAAGACGCACTGCACCTCAAACTCGAACTACCGGGAATGGAAGCAAAAGATGTAGATATTGAAGTTACTGCTAATGCAGTGAAAGTAGTAGCAGAACGTAAAACCCAACATAAAGAAGGTACTCGTTCTGAGTTTTACTACGGTAAATTCCAGCGTGTAATTCCCCTCAACTCTAAAGTAGAAAATACCAAAGTTACTGCTGAATATAAAAACGGTATTTTGAATCTAACACTACCAAAAGCAGAAGCAGAAAAGAACAAGGTAGTTAAAGTAAACTTGGAGCAAAATTAAGGTTTACAAGGCTGGTAATTGATTGTTTTTAGTGTGGCATAGTGATGTGTGAGCCTAGTTGTAAATTCAACTACGGCTCTTTTGTTTTTTGTTGTAGTCAATGCCAACTACGGCTCTATTCCCTCATCAATCCAAACATCAATTGCTGTTTTTACCTCTAATTCAGTTGTAGCAGACCATTCTTTTTCATTAATAGTTGTTTTAAATACGGCTCTTTTTCCGTGACCAACTCTTTCTATTGGGTGTCCGCGATATACATTATTTTTAGGTTTAAGCATTTATTGTTTGTCTCAATTTTTATCTAAATATTATTGACTATTCTAACCAAAATATAACGAACCTGATAGGCTATTCTATATTTAATCATTTAATTTGTAGTTAGAGTTGCGGGCTTGCTAGCCCGCACTACAGCAACTCTACACCTTTATGAAAATCAATCTGCAATTAAAATCTTTAATTTACATGGGTTCGTCGCCTTTTTGTGAAGATAAAAAATATCATTCCGGTAATTACCAGCGCAATACCACCTGAAGGTTCGGGAATTGTCGTTGTTTTTAAAGGATTGGAGGGTTTTGTGAGATTTTCCTTACCTGATTCTACTGTGCGATCGAAACGGTCTTTATCAGCTTCAGCTTCTTTTAATTGTCTACGTTGTTCATCATTGACTAAGACAATCATTGATGAATAGGGAGTAACCACTTTAAACCTTTTTGCTAATGCGTGAATTGCATCAAGTTCGGCTAATTGGTCTAAATTTTTCTCCCGACTTAAACCTAAAATTAATTGTCGGGCTGCTAGGGGAGCGAAGGAGTGAGAATCTGTGGGAGAGGGGATAGTTAGGTTTTGATTTAGGTTCTGAGTTCGCTTTTCCATCAGCCAAGCGTAACCATCAACAACACTGACGGCAGACTTACCCAATGCTGATTTCGTTGCTTGTCTTTTGAAAACTTCAGAAATATCTGTAGATACTCCACCACCACTATTTTCAATTGTTTTAATGATGGTATCATCATAAGCTTTGGGAAGTGAGCCTAAATGCACTAACCACAAAGGTGAATTAATTTTGGGGAGATTTTTCTGATTATTTGATAGTTCGTAACTACCTTCATCTGTAACTAACAACACACCATCATAAACCGTTTCTCCCCGCAATTTGTCAAACTGCTGCAACATTTCTTTAAGTTGTGCAGTGCCGTAAAAAGTCATTTTTTCTGGTTGAAATTGATTAATATCATCAATTCGTTTGGGTTCTGTACCAGGAATCGATGTAATGTACAAATCGGCATCATTGTCAACCAAATTATTGTTAGCAAAACCCTCTTTTTTCAACCAATTAAATGTTTTTTCTAATTCCTGAATATGGGCATTCATACTGCGAGAAGTATCCAGCACAATCGCAAAGCGTTGATTTTTAGGTAATTGATAATCTTGTTGATTGAGAGGCTGGGCAGTAATTTTATATTCATCTGTCGAGAGACTGAAATTTACCTGTTTAATTTGTGCTTGAGGTGTTTGAGATGCAGGTAAATATGCCTCTAACCAACTATCTAATTTTTCAGCAAAAATTCCATTCTTCACTTCCCCATTACGAATACGTTTTGTGGGATTAATCAAACCATTTGTCCAAAAGATATTTCGCTTTTCACCTAATTGTGGTAGTGCCCAACCTTGCTCTTGGCGCATAACTTTGTAAGTTAACCATAGATGCATTTCTGTTGGACTATTGGCTTGAAATCGCGTTTCTACTGGTGTGCGTTTAACTGGTATGGGAAATGCCCGCAAACGATAATGTCTGGAACCTACTTGTTCCAACAATGCTGGATCAATTGGTCTTTCTCGTTGTACTTGTCTGTTGTATACTTTTTGTGCCGCACCACGGGGAGAAAGCACATATTCAAAGCGTTTTGATAAATCTGCGGTATCACCTAACCAAATACCTGTAATGACTGCGCTTTCTGGGAGTGAGAAGGAATAAAATACTTCCTGTACATCTCTGGTTTTGTTTTCGTAAACCTCATACAGTTGCACATCTGCCCAATCTCCATGTTCCTTGACTGTAACTTCTTGTTGTCGCAGCCATACTTTTTTCTGGTTGATATTGAGCAAACCTGCTTTAGCTTCATCTAAATTAGATGTCGATTGTAAAGCATGATTGATCGCATTTTGTTCCTCTTTTTGAATGGGTGTATCAAAGAATTGGGAGTAAAGTTTTTCGGCTTTTTCAATATCAGATTCTGCCCCATTATATAAAAATGGTGACATTAATTGATTGTAGATATGTTGAATTCCTTGACTAACATCACTCGATAAACCAAATATCTTTCCATACATGTGTTCAATATGATTATTATCTTTCACGCTACTGAGATAGCGGTAATTTGATAAATAAGCATTGACTAATCCGGTACGAATGATTTCCGACTTCGCTAATAATGCTTGACGTACATTATCAGTTTGTGGAGGATTTTGGAGGAGAGAAAAAGCTTGAACTTGCGGCTGTTGTTGAAAGGAAACAAAAAGAGTTATAGTTGCGATCGCAACTCCTAAGATTCCCGATATTGCTTTTTTTTGTCCATACTGGGCAGCAAAGTTATTTAATATCTTGATTCCCGATCTAGTATATAGATATGCTAGTAATGATGGCATTGCTACAAATAAGGAACAGGACATTCCCCAAAACAGAAAATACAAAGGTATGCCAAAGAAAATTGTAATTGCTGGGTCATTTATAAACGTCTGCCAAAGGAAAATAGCCCATTCAAATTTAAATATTTCTTTTATTAACCAAGCAGCTACAGGTAAAGCATAAAATAGCAGAATACTACCAGCATAGACACCAAAAAATAACATTAAACTATGTGCTAGCATTTGCAGCCATGCTAGGCTACGTTTTCTATTTGCATAACCATATAGCATTTCTAGGGCAAAAGCAGCAATACAAATCCCCACACTCAGCAAAATTTGAATGCTAGCAGGGGTAAGTTCTCGAAATATAAATAGTCGTAATCCACAAAGTAAAACTAAAGGTGCTTCCACACCATAAAATAATCGCAACAGTTCTACTGGTTGGTTAATAAATTTTCTTGTTCCCAGAATAGTACAAACTACAGGTACTGCGATTAATGTTGTCAGGGAAATTAAAAAATCGACGGGAAGCAATCCCTCAAAAGTTGCCAGGATGAGGAATATCCCGATAAATGGCAAAATTCCCAAATACACGACTGACAAGAAAATAAGATTCCAACCCCAAAAAATAGCGGCATATATACCGTTTAAAAATTTTTTCATATACGGGTTTTTGCAAATGTATTTGTGATTGTAATTATTGGAGGAATGATTATACTCATTGTTCCCAAATTCATCATTGAATTAACAAATACACCAGATACTTAGCTCATTCCTGAAAAAAACTCTTCACATTTTCTTTAATTTTCTAGTATGTACACCGTTTGCCACTAACAGAAAAATTTTCCTTTTCCATTAACCTAAAATCAGCGCTTCAAAAAAAACCATGCAGAAACGAGAAACCCTCGCCCAACTTATTCGCCGCACGGTGTTGGAATTTGAACAATGGCAAGCTGAACAACAAATCCAAGCATCAATCGAGTCATCACAGCCACAGACAAAACCCAAACGCCGTCGGCACAAAGCTAATTATACTAATTCTCCAAAAGAAAATAATAGATGATGATGCGGAGACGGAAGACAGGGAGATTTTTGTATTGCCAGATTTGCGAGAAACAGTATTAAGAATAGCGAAACTTAACATCGAGAATCTGTCCTTTGGCAACCTGGACATATTTTAAACAACCCTGTAATAATTCTCGCTTATCTTCAATATCCAGCCTTTCCCAGTATAGGGGGTTAGCAAAAGCTGCAACAATTCGATTTTTGTGAACTAAATAACTTAGCTGCTTATTTTTTGTATCGGAAATAATATTAGCTATCTGTTGATTAATTAAATCGATCGCTTGGTGAATTGCTGGGTTATTACCGGGAATTAAACTTAATTGTCTGAGTTGTTGTTTGAGGGCAACTACTTCTTCTGGTTCATTAATAATATTACTCTCAAATGATAAATCTGCGATCACAGCTACTGAATCGGCTTTTTGACATAGTAAAGGGATTAATTGTTGCTCAATTTGCACATCATTAATCATCTTTTTGTTGTCACAGAGACGATTTTTATTATAGTTATTACACTGATAGTAACTAATTTTTCTATCTGCTTTTTTACGGTATTGAGAAGTTTGAATAAACATCGAACTCCCACAACAACCACAATAGATTAAACCAGTAAAAATATTATTTATTTGGTTTGGTTGACTACACCAAGCATTATTTCTATTTTTATGGGTAATTGTGAAAATTTCTTCCCTTTCATCCATTGTGATTAATGTTTGTTCGGGATGGGTATGCCAAACTATATTTTCTTCTTGATAAACCGAACTCCATTTGTTACGCTTTCTTTGATCATAGGCAGTACCACCAGCTAAAACGGGATTTTTGAACCATAGTTGCAATCCTTTTGCAGTCCATCCCAAACCAGTATTTTTGCTTTTTGGCTTCGTCAACGCTTTACTAATATCATCACCAATATCAATTAAATTACTACTTTCTTTGTCCTTAAAAGCAGTAATATTACGAGTTACACCAAAGTAAGCATTTAACTGCACCGCAGTCTGTCGAAATGACTTAGCCCGGAAATAGGTGTCAACAACCAACCTCGCCACCTGCGAACATGTGTATTCTTTTCTATCTTCCAGGGTGCAAACAATGGGAGTATGGTCTAACTCATAGCGATCGCCTTCCCTAACAAACCCAAAAGGTACAATATAATGGGGCTTTTTATTTCTGCGTCGCACTTCCAAATCCTTAGTCACCCGCAGCGATAACATTTCTGTTTCAAACTCAGCCGCAATCACCCGGATGTTGGTTGCTAACTTTCCTCCCACTGTCTCCAAATCAAAACTATCGTCCAAAGCCTCCATTTTTACATGATGCTGCTGCAAAACATTCACGAGTTGACTAAATAAAACAATTGAACTAGTCAAGCGATCAATTCGCGTAAATATCAATTTTTGAATTGTACCTACTGGGCAAGACTTGACATAATCAATTAACCGTAATAAGCCATCCCGCCGATTATTTGTGCGCTGGGCAATGTCATAAAATATTTTTGTCGCCCCAGCATCTCGTAATCTACGAATTTGTTTTGTCAACGCATTCCCATCTAATTCCTGCTTTTCCGATGATTCCCTGGCATATCCGATAACTTCGCCCATATCCTATACCAAAATTGGAATTCTGAAATTATATCTGATACTAAAATCAATGCGGAAAATGGAAAATAGGCTAATACGGAGAAGTTGACATCATCAGTGTAAATTTTAGCTTTGGACAGGATATTAATTACATTTCTTCTAATTCCTTACCCTTAGTTTCCTTAATTAAGAGAATGACAAAGAAAATAGAAATCGCTGAAGCAATAGTATACAAACCGTAAGCTGAACCTAAGCCAAAGTTTTTCAATAAAGGGGGGAAGGTAGTAGAAATCAGAAAATTGGCAAGCCACTGTACCGCAGCCGCTAAAGATAAAGCAGCTGCCCGAATTTTATTATTAAATATTTCTCCCAACATTACCCAAACAATTGGTCCCCAGGAGAAACCAAAGAAGACAACGTATAAATTAGCGGCAATTAAAGCAATGATTCCCGATGCACCAGGCAGAGTGGGATTTCCCGTAACAGCATCGACAGCAGCATTACCAAAAATCACAGTCAAAGTACCCAAAGTCACCGTCATGCCAATAGAACCCAGAGCCAGCAACGGTTTGCGACCAAATTTATCTACATATGCGATCGCAATCAAGGTGGTTAAAATATTTACAACCCCAGTAATCACGGTAATTAATAAAGAATTTTGTTCGGAGAATCCCACTGCCTGCCACAAGACGCTGCTGTAGTAGAAAATAACGTTAATCCCCACAAATTGTTGCAGAATCGATAAGCCAATCCCCACCCAAACAATCGGCAATAATCCGCCACTACGACTGAGCAAGTCAGAAAATTTGGGTTTGCGTTCCGTCAACACAGTTTGGCGAATTTCATCGATTTTAGCTTCAACATCACCACCAATCACCTTTTTGAGAACTATCCCTGCTTCTTCGTAGCGCTTCTGAGCAATTAAATACCGTGGCGACTCTGGAATCATCAACGCCGCTACCCCATACAGTACCGCTGGAGGAACTTCTGTCCAAAACATCCATCTCCATGCCGTCACCCCAAACAAAAATGGTGCTTCTGCTGAACCGGCTCCCGATGCAATAAAGTAATTACAAAGTAATGCTAAAAATATCCCCACAACTATTGCTAATTGTTGCAAGGAACCGAGTCTTCCCCGTAAATGGGCTGGTGCAACCTCTGCAATATAGGCTGGAGCAATCACACTTGCCATCCCCACAGCAACTCCACCTAAAGAACGCCAAAACATAAAATCCCAAATGCCAAAGGGCATTCCTGAACCAATGGCGCTCATAGTAAACATAATTGCCGCCACAACCATGGTTTTAATTCGACCTTGCCTATCGGCAATTGGTCCCGCAATCCAAGCTCCCAAGGCTGAAGCTAACAATGCTGAGGAGACAGCAAAACCTGTCATGAGGCTATCAATATTAAATGTTTTGCTCAAGGCTCCTACTGCACCATTAATGACAGCAGTATCAAAACCAAATAAAAAACCACCTAATGCTGCGGCTACTGCAATTAAAATTACATAGGTTGTATTTTGTTCTTTAGTTGCGATCGGACTTTTAAATACCATTTGCTATGTCCTACTTTCCCTGATTATCGTAATTTGTTGGATTGATTTGGTTGAATTTTGCTAGATTGATATGCAAATTATTTGTAAATTATCTAGCGTCAATTTCCAACTAGCAAAACCCATTTTCTGTGAGAAGCTGGGTGATGTTAATTATGTTCATTTAAGTTCATTTAAGTTCATTAAATTTTATCAACCTGATAAAATTTAGATGCCAATACCGAATGAAGTTCTCTACTAATATGCAGATAAATTTGCAAATGTCAACTGAACTTCACCCCTCAATTATAGATAGTCATGTGTTCAAAGACTATCAATGTTGATTTTCTTTAATTATTTCTGGAATTATTAAGAAAATTTTAAATTTTTTGATTTATGTTCAGAAACTAATGTAATATCCCAACTTACATCGTATTTAATCAGACTAGTGGTGCATCAACATAAATATTATGACTAAATTATGCCTAAATTATCCCCAATCATAGATACGGCTTGCAGCATTAAGTTGACTAAGTTGAAAATGACTCTTCCAGTCAGCTTTTAAAGCGTATCTTACTTATTTAGAAGAGAAAAAGAAGAATTTTGTAACTCTATCAGATTATAAAGAGACTCAAGCACTTCATCGCTGGAATGGTGTGTAAATAGTTGTATTTCCTCAGCGCTTGATACTGATACGCTCTTTTGAGGGAAGTTTAGTTTTAATCGAAAAAAAGCCAAATTATGAGGATGCAAATATTGCATTTATCGATTTTTTTGCCTGGAAATAAGTAAGTATATTGATAACATTTTTTATGAAAGTAATGAGAATTATAATGAAAAATATTTCTTATTTTCTAATTTTACCTCTATCATTTTTGAGTTTGATTAATTCTGTATCCGCAGAAATCAAACGAGTTAAATTTAGTCAGAATAATCAAGATTTAATCATTGAAGTATTGGATGATGACCTAATTCATTTTGAACTATCGGCACAGGAAAAGAGTTCCCCAATTGACTTTCCATTACAGACTTCACCAATGATTGCTCGGAAAAATTATTCCGGTGCATCTACTTATTCCCGGAATCAAAATGTAATTGCAACGAAAGAAATATATATTCAAGTAAATCCAACTAATTTATGTATTTCCCTCACCGATAAAGTCAAAAAAGCTGCACTAACTACAATTTGCCCGCAAGATTTGCAGCAAGATTGGAAAAGTTTAACTCTGACACCAGAAAAAATCGAAAATATCTATGGTTTAGGACAGCAATTCAAGCAATTAGGTTCAGCAGATGGTGACTGGTTGAGTCATGGAGTACGAGCAGAACAACCCCAAGGACAAGAACAAGCACATGGAAATGGTTTTATGCCATTTGGTTCTGCCGGGATGGTGGGAAATGTCCAATTTCCGATTATGTATGCTGTCGGCAAGAATAATCTCAACTATGCTCTATTCCTTGATAACCCTTACAAACAACGCTGGGACTTTAGCAGCACACCCTGGAAAGTGCAAATGTGGGGGGATCAAATTCGCTTTTATGTAATGACAGGTAAAGATTTACCCAATCTCCGCCAAGATTATCTGGAATTAGTGGGTAAACCACCAGTGCCACCAAAAAAAGCCTTTGGTTTGTGGGTTTCCGAATTTGGTTATAAAAATTGGAACCAGGTAAAAACCATACGAGATGGTTTACGTAAAGATAAGTTTCCTGTCGATGGCTTTGTTTTAGACTTGCAGTGGTTTGGAGGAATTATTCCCAATAGTCCAGATAGTCGGATGGGAGCATTAGATTGGGACGAAAAGAGTAACGATGGTAACGACTTTGAATTTCCCAACCCCGGCAAAGAAATTTCCGATTTTTTAGCAGACGGTATCGGTTTAGTTGCGATCGAGGAATCTTATATCAACAAGAATACTAGCACCTATGCAGCGATGAAAGCCGCAAATATGCTGGCATACAGTAAAACTAACAACCAGTGCGATGCAACCAAGCAATCCAACCCAGTGATTCTCAAAAACTGGTTTGGTGAAGGTGGGATGGTAGATTGGTCCGATCGCGCAGCTGGTGAATGGGTGCATAATAATCGCAGATTTCCCAATCTAGTTCAGAAGGGAATTCTGGGGCATTGGACAGATTTGGGAGAGCCGGAAAAATACGATGGCAATGCTTGTTATGAAGGAATAGAAGTTACCGCAGGTAAACGCAAAAACCAGCATGGAGATATCCACAACCTCTACAACCTGTTTTGGAACCAGTCCATATATGAAGGTTATTTTCGCGATCGCCAGAAAATCAACCGCAGACCTTTTATTGTCACACGTTCCGGCGCACCGGGGATTCAAAGGTATGGTGCTGCGATGTGGTCTGGGGATATTGGTTCCAATCTGGAATTGCTGGTGACTCATTTAAATTCGCAAATGCACATGTCTTTCTCTGGAATCGATTATTACGGGTCAGACATTGGTGGTTTTCGACGCGAAGGTGTTCCTTATAACGAAAACCATTCTGGAAATTTACAGTATGAAGCGGAAATGTATACCCAATGGTTTGCGAATGGTGCTTGGTTTGATGTACCGATTCGTCCCCATACAGATAATAGCTTCCAAACAGACAAGCGTTATGAAACATCACCAAATTTGGTAGGTGACAAACAAATAAATTTAGCAAATCTCCGCCAACGTTACGAATTAACTCCTTACTATTACTCTCTTGCTTACCGTGCCTTTTTACAAGCAGAACCTGTAATTGCTCCTCTCGTTTTCTACTTCCAGAATGACCCCCAAGTGAGAAATATTGGACATCAAAAACTAATTGGTAAAGATATTTTGGTGGGAGTTGTTGCCAAACATGGCGAAAGCGATCGCGATATTTATTTACCTCAAGGTAAATGGATAAATTACCATACAAATCAATGGTTAAATAGCTCTGGCGATTGGCTCAAATCTTTTCCAACCTATATCAATGGTATTCTCCGTTTGCCAACTTTTGTCCGTTCTGGGGCAATTATTCCTTTAATGTACGTCGATGCAGACACCAAAAATGTCTTCGGGGATAGGCTAAATAAAACTCAGAGAAATGAGTTAATTTTGAAAGTTTATCCCGATGAAAAGCAGAATCAATTTACACTTTACGAAGATGATGGTGAGACTATTAGCTATAGTAAAAATAAAGAGGCTCGCTATCAAACTAGAATTACCAAAATTAAGAATCAAAAACTAGAAAATATTGCCACAGTAAAAATTGAGAAATCGATAGGTACATACAAAAATGCCATTCAACAACGAAATAATTTCATCCAGCTAATTGTTGAGAATGCCAAAGCGACAACTGTAACCATGAATGGAACAAAATTAACTCAATTCAATAGTCAAGCTGAATTTGAAGCTGCTGCAAGTGGTTGGTATAATGCCGGGGAAAATTTGATTCTGGCAAAATCAGGGGTTCAAAATACCCAGCAAGAGAAAAAATTTGAATTTAATTTAGCTAGCATTCCTGTGACGACATCTATAAATTTTGTCTGCGATAATGCTTGGACAAATGCTGGAGAAAGCATACATGTAGTTGGAAATCAACCCCAATTAGGAAACTGGGATATCAACAAAGCCCAAACTCTATCTGCAAATATTAACTACGCATATATCCACAATCCACCACCAAATCATAACGGACCCGGAACAAAAACACCAAAATGGACGGGCTTAATTTCAGGTTTGTCAACCAATACATCGATTGAGTGGAAATGTGTGAAAAAACTTGCTTCCGGTAAATGGCAATGGCAAACAGGAGATAATAACCGCATCCAAAGTAAAAATATTACTTATTCAGGTTCCAGCCAGGGGAAATTATAGAGAATTTATCAAATGCTCAAATTCAGCGTTTGAGCATTTTATATCATGTTCGCCTAATCACTTAAGTAAGTAGGCGTGAATATTTATCATTGGGATTAGGCAAGAGGCAGGAGGAGGGAAGAGGGTTTTAGCCTTGTTTATCTTTCTTAAGATAGTTGTGTTTTTTCCCACCGACCTACTTACAATTAAAATTTCTTCGCGTCCCCGCGTCTCTAAGTCTCCGTGTCACTCTTAATAATAAGTATTCAACCGGACATAGTATTATTATATGTTTGCCACATATCGGATAAAAAGCATCATACGCCAGATTAATTCCACCGATACTTTTGATAGCAACAATTTCTCCCTTTTGTAATAGAGTACAAACAGCATCTATTTCATCCAGCATCGAAAACATGGGAACTGTAAAAGGCTTGCCATCAGCCCGTTCTAGCCATGCCTTAGGACCACAAACATGACAAGCTGTTGGCTGGGCATGGAAACGGCGGTTTGTGACATCTTTATAATCGCGATCGCATGTTGGGCACATCGCAAATTCTGCCATGCTAGTATTGGTGCGATCGTAGGGTATGGAACGAATAATGCTTAGGCGCGGACCACAGTGAGTACAATTAGTAAAAGGATAGCGAAACCAACGACTGTAGGGGTCAAAAATTTCGGCTTGACATTGTGGACAAGTGGCAGCATCAGCAGCAATTTGAGTATTTATTGCATTATGAATACTGTGAGAAATTACAAAGTCATCGAAATTAAGTTCGCCTATATATTGAGTTCGAGTTATGTTGTTTATTTTTGCTAATGGCGGACATTCTTGTTGTACTTGACGAACAAATTCAGTTATCTTATCCTCAGTTCCCAAGATTTTAATTAATACTCCTTCACCATCATTATAAACCTCACCCTTCAAGCCTAATGCTTTAGCAATCCGATAAACATTCGGTCTAAATCCGACACCTTGAACAATTCCATCAACTCGAATTTCTTCAGCTATCATGTCTAGTGCTAATACAGATTATTTAATAATAAAAATTGTTTGAATAATAATTCTCTACAATAATGTGCTGGAGAAAAGAATGTACTGAAGAAAAGTTAATACTTTTCTCCCAATATATTGCGACACATCAATCTTTTCATCTTGTCATTATTTTAGGAAATTTCTGTAATCTTCCATAGTAAAATTCGATTATTCCCAGAATCCGCAATCACTGCAATATCGCCACATATCTGCATCCCATAACACCAATTAACAGTATTACGTTTAGGTAGTCCAAAGTTACTATTTTCACTCTTACTGTGAAAATTATTTTGTCCTAATAAACCATCTGCATCTTTACCCATTAAAGAGCGGATATCATCAGGCTTTTTCCATCCCAGCAACCGTGAATTTGCAGTATCAGCCACTATTAGCCAATCATCTACAGCATCGACTCCATATGGCATACTTAAACTACTAGGATTAGGAAAATAAACACCTTGATTTAACTCCACACAATCAAAACTTTTTTGACCAACAACTACTGCACAAGGCATATTATTTTCACTAGGGATTCTGTCCCAAATCATGACTCGATTATTTCCGGCATCTGTAACAACAAGATTTTCTCTCCAAATAGTAATATCATGACACCAGCGCATACTTGATGCTGATGCAGTCGCACCACCATTTTCATTACGAGAAAGCATATCTGGCTGCCCTAAAACTAAGTCCGCAGGTTGACCATTTTCTGTAGGTAATTGATGCCAAATTAAGACGCGACGATTTCCAGTATCAGCAACAAATAGTTTTCCTTGATGATAGAAAACTCCGTAACACCAGTTCAAAGTATTCGCCGCAGCTATATATTTACCTCGATTCGGTTTATTTTCCGTAAAATCTACTTGCCCTAATACCAAATCGGCAGGAACATGACTATCTTGCGGTACTTTTTTCCAGATTAAAACGCGATGGTTCCAAGCATCTGCGACTGCTAAACCTTCACCACATGCACAAATACCTGTTGGGACATTAAATGTTGCTCTTCCTGGTACAGTTTTCGCATTTTGTCCTTCATGAAAAAAATCAGGCTGTCCAATTACCCAATCTGCGGGTTGACTATCGTGAGTAGGTAAATTTTTCCACCCTAATAACCGATGATGTCCTGTATCTGACACCCATAAAGAACCTTTTTCTGATACTAAACAAGCTCCTCTTGGGGCAAACATTTCCATCGCATTTGGAGCCAAAGGTACTGCTAATTGTTCCGATGTAATTGGTTTACCTAAAATTACTTCTGCACCTGATTTTGAAAGTGGGAACTGTAACAAACTGAGGTCTGCTTCTGGACTTATTTTTGATGTGGAAGTAATCTTCGTTTTGAAATACATCAGTTTATGAATGTTTATGAATATTTAACTTACTTTTAATTACTATCTACTGATTAATTATGTAGCTACAATCAAAACCAATAACAATAGTGTAGTGTCATCTCCCTGGAAGAAAGCTACTTTAGGTTTTGCCTGTAATTAAACCTACCAACCTACCTAATTATTTAACTACCACAACATTTTTGATTTCTGGGCAATATGTTTGAATTGCCTGTTCAATTCCTTGAGATAAAGTTAAATGCGAAGTTGGACAATTTCGACATGTTCCCATTAATCTAATCTCTACAGTATCCGGCAGCTTAATTGATACTAATTCAACATCTCCATGATGATTTTTTAAATTAGGACGTACTTCTTCAATCGCAGCTTTTAGTCTTTGCTCTAAAGATGGTTGAGGTGGTTTGACAAGTTCGTGGTAAAGTAATACGCCATATACAACTTTGTCTGCAACTGCATTCCTTAATGCTGGCATTGATTCTTGCTTAACACTTTTAATTAAACGTGTTAATGCTTCTTTATGTAGAGTTTCAATGGCTCTTTTTAAGCCAACAGCCACACCTCTTTGGGTTTCATCCCAATCAGCTATAATTGCTTCAAAGCGACTGATTTCCTTAACTAATTCTTCTAAATCATCCATATAGCTCTTTATTGATTCTGATTACTTTATAGGATTACTCTTTAATTTTTGAACATATACATGGGAGAGCATGAGGTGTAGATTATCCTCCCACAAACTACCATTATGTTAGCGATATTAACGCACAATGCTAAAGGTTTTAGTGCGTTATGAACTCTGTTCTTCGACATCCTAATTATGCAACATAATAATACATAATATTGTCAGCGCAAGGTTAGCCATGCCAACAACATTTAACCCGGATTGCTATATATCGGGTTTCTAGAAAATTTATAAAAATATATGTAGGACAGATAGTGCCCACAATATCAGAGTTTCGGCGGACACTATCCAGACTATTATTTACAAATACCGAAAATTTTATTGTGTTTTAAAATCTTTCAATAAAAATGGTACTGCCACACCAGTTAATATGCTAGAAATTGCCACTGGTAATAATAATGGTAGCTGCGTGAATGCTAACAAGATTAATAACAATGAACTAATTGCAGTAGCAATTAATATTTGTTTGGTAAAATATAAAGGGTCACGAATGAGTTTGCCTTTAAAAAATAATTTTGCAGAAAACCAACCAATTTTTAACATAACTTCTCCTATCAATTTGCCAAAATGTAAATCAGAACTAATCCAATTATGACTCCTGGAATTACACCAGCAGGAGCAAGTAAACTTCCCATCATAGCGGAGAAATTATATCCAAAATCTTTTCCAGCTAATAATATTCCCCCAATAGCACCACCAAGCATCGATAATGGAATTGCTATTAGTAGCAACACAAATTCTGTTATCAGATCAATGTCACCGATCGCTAAGTTTGTAAGTATGTTATTCATGATTATTTTGTTGCGATTATGTTAGCGGATTCCAGAGAGATATCACCAGGATTACGCATTCTTAACCCTTCATCGTGAACCGCGATCGCACACCAGCATATTTATAACATGAAACTAACTTGGTAAGTTTTATCAATTATTACCCAGCCATTTGATGTCTACTAGCTTTTGCTTGATTTTATTCAACCAGTCAATATCTGAAAGCATCAGATAATACTATCTGCATTGCTCACAATTATTCTGTGTTCAGAATAGCGCAAATTTAGATTAATTTGTCATTTATTCACATTTTTTTTTATTTTTTTTATTTTTTCAGTCTCACTTCATTGAGCAAGTTTACTCATCTACTGAAACTATCATGTTCATTTTTTGCAAATTCCGACATCAAGACTTAGTTAATTTCCAGAATTGATGACCTAATTATGTATATTCAGAATACTGAGAATCAGAAAAATTACTAATATCACCACAATGAAATAGATAAATTCAAATAATGTCTAACTATATACAATGAGATTTTGTTTCTAGAAAAGGTGTTTTTTGAATACACTATAATTAAACAAAAACATCAAACTTTATTAAATAAAAAATAATTTTTATTAAGCTCAAGATAATTAAATTTGCAAACATTGAATAATGAAAAAAGAATTCAGTCTTAACAGCAGAGGCAATAAAGCATCTACCTCAGCCAAATATTGATCAAAAATTACCCATACATAACAGATGGCAAACGTACTATGGTTGCAAGGTGGAGCCTGTAGTGGTAACACCATCTCATTTTTAAATGCTGAGGAGCCAACAGTCTGCGATTTAATCGCTGATTTTGGAATTAATATACTTTGGCATCCTTCACTAGGATTAGAATTAGGTGAAAATTTGCAAGCTCTTTTGCGGGATTGCATTTCCGGTAAAACACCTTTAGATATCCTCGTATTTGAAGGCACAGTAGTTAATGCTCCCAACGGTACTGGACATTGGAATCGCTTTGCAGACAGACCAATGAAAGATTGGTTAAGCGACCTTTCCAAAGTAGCTAAATTTGTAGTCGCAGTGGGAGATTGCGCGACTTGGGGGGGAATTCCCGCAGTTGCACCAAACCCCAGTCAATCCCAAGGTTTGCAATTCTTAAAACGGGAAGCAGGCGGGTTTCTAGGAACAGATTATCGGGCACAATCCGGATTACCCGTAATAAATATTCCTGGATGTCCCGCACACCCAGACTGGATAACGCAGATATTAGTTGCGATCGCGACTGGACGTATCGATGACATTACTCTTGATGAATTCCATCGTCCAGAAACCTTTTTCAAGAGTTTTACTCAAACAGGTTGTACTCGCAACATACACTTTGCTTACAAAGCATCCACAGCTGAGTTTGGTCAACGCACAGGTTGTCTATTTTACGACTTGGGTTGTCGCGGACCAATGACCCATTCTTCCTGTAATCGCATTCTCTGGAACCGTGTATCTTCAAAAACCCGTGCTGGGATGCCTTGTCTGGGTTGTACTGAACCAGAATTTCCTTTCTTTGATTTAGAACCAGGAACTGTGTTTAAAACCAAAACCTTAATGGGAGTTCCCAAAGATTTGCCACCAGGAGTAACGCGCAAAGACTACGCTTTACTGACTATGGTTGCCAAAAATATGACACCAGCTTGGGCTGATGAAGATATGTTTATTGTTTAGTGACTAAGTCCTGTTTAAAAATAATTCAGGACTCTAAATAAATAACTCGTAATCACCCCTAGAAATAAACTTAGGGGCTTGATTGCAATTTTGACATGTATATTCTGACTACTGACTACTGAGTTTTTATAAGGAGAGGAGAATGGCAGTTAGAACATTAGATATTTCACCTGTTGGTAGAGTTGAAGGTGATTTAGATGTGCGTGTGGAGATTGAAAATGGACAAGTAGTTAATGCCTGGACACACGCAGAACTATTTCGTGGTTTTGAAGTTATTTTGCGTGGGAAAGACCCACAAGCTGGGTTGATTATGACACCCCGAATCTGCGGAATTTGTGGTGCTTCTCACTTATCTTGTGCTTCTTGGGCATTAGATACAGCTTGGGGAACCGAAGTCCCTCGCAATGCGATATTAGCAAGAAATATTGGTCAACTAGTCGAAACAATTCAAAGTATACCTCGTTATTTTTATGGTCTATTTGCAATTGATTTGACCCATAAAAAATATCAGAATAGCCCTTTTTATGAAGAAGCCTGTAGACGGTTTACGGCTTTCACTGGTAAATCCTATGAACTAGGTGTGACAATTTCCGGTAGACCTGTAGAAATTTACGCACTTTTTGGTGGACAGTGGCCACATTCGAGTTACATGACCCCTGGAGGTGTCATGTGTGCCCCAACCTTAACAGATATCACTCGTGCTTGGTCAATCCTGGAATATTTTCGCACTAACTGGTTAGAACCAGCATGGCTGGGTTGTTCATTGGAACGCTACGAGCAAATTCAAACCTATGATGACTTTATGGCGTGGCTAGATGAAAATCCCAATCACGCCAATTCCGATTTAGGTTTTTATTGGCGTATGGGTTTAGATATCGGTTTAGATAAATATGGTGTCGGTACAGGAAAGTATGTAACCTGGGGCTATTTACCTCACGAAGATAGATATCAGAAACCAACAATTGAAGGGCGAAATGCCGCCGTAATCATGAAAAGTGGAGTATATGATAGCTTCAGTGATACTCATACTTTAATGAATCATACCTTTGCCCGTGAAAATACTAGTCACTCTTGGTATAACGAAGGGAATGAAGATATTCATCCATTTGACCGTTTAACTCAACCCATAGACAACAATGATAAGGACTTTAATAATGCTTATTCATGGGCAACTGCGGTAAGTCATGTTGATTATGGACGTTTAGAAGCAGGAGCTTTAGCACGACAGTTAGTTGCTGGTGGTAGACATGGTGAATCTTGGCAACATTACGATGGGTTTATTTTGAGTGCGTTTAAAGCAATGGGTGGTGCTAGCATCCATCTACGACAACTAGCACGAGTCCATGAAATCGTGAAACTATATCGCGAAACCGAACGGTGCTTGCGCGAATTTAAACTAAATGATCCTTGGTATATTAAGCCCAAGGAAAAAGATGGACGTGGTTGGGGGGCAACGGAAGCAGCACGGGGTTCTTTATGTCACTGGGTAGAGTTGGAAGGTGGGAAAATTAAAAATTATCAAGTTATTGCTCCCACAACTTGGAATGTTGGACCTCGTGATGCCAAGGGAATACATGGACCTATTGAACAAGCGTTAATTGGTACGCCAATTCAAGACCCCACCGATCCCATAGAAGTCGGGCATGTGGCACGTTCTTTTGATTCCTGTTTAGTTTGTACAGTTCATGCACATGATGCAAAAACAGGTGAAGAATTAGCACGTTTTCGCACAGCTTGATCAGCTTTTTCTAGTACACAAATAATCAATTATAGAGATGCAATAGAGCCTGCCTCCATTTGGAGTGATGCGATCGCATCTCTACATTAAACTGCAACGTATCTAATTTGTATATAAGACGCGGGCAAGATGCCCCGGAGTTTTACGTGAAGAATATCTCCCCGGAAACTTCTCTCCATACTACAATTATTTTGCGTTTTTGACTTATATAAAATTTAGCTGCATATCAGCTTACAAGATTTTCTTCCCAAACAGTAATATCATGACACCAGCGCTTGATGCTGATGCAGTCGCACCACCATTTTCATGTCGATCAAGCATATCGGTCTGTCCAATTACCCAATCTGCGGGTTGACTTTTGTGAGTAGGTAAATTTTTCCACTCTAATAACTGATGATGTCCTGTATCTGACACCCATAAAAAATAAGCACCTCGTGGAGGAAAGATTTCCATAGTGCTTGGAGCCAAAGGAACAAAAGAATGCTAATTGTTCCGGTGTAATTGGTTTACCTAAAATTACTTCTGCGCCTGATTTTGAAAGTAGTAACTGTAATAAACTGAGGTCTGCTTCGAGAATTATTTTTTCTGTCAAATTACTTAATTGACTTAAATGATGCCCAAAATATCCCATTAAATGATTTATCTGGGATTGATTCATAAAAATCTTCAGTGGTAATCTATACACGAACTTCAAAACATCATTCTTGCTGTCTGTTATATTTTTTCTGAAATCTATACTCAGACAAAAAGACTTGTTATCTATACTATTGCGTATAGATTGTGACTGGACTTAGCGATCGCATAACTAACTCCCTGGTTCAAATTGAACAAGAAAACTCAGTAAAGTAGAAATAAAATTTTTCTTTTCTGGGTAAAACCAGATAAATATAACTAACAGGAGGACATAAATGTCAGCAGTAACAGAACCAACTCTAAAGCAGGGTTCCTCTGGTGAACCAGTGAAAGAACTACAAAGACTATTAGCTCGACTCAGTTATGCCCCAGGTCAGGCTGATGGTATCTTTGGTTCCCACACCACAGAAGCAGTAAAAAAGTTTCAACAGGCTGAATCTCTTGTAGCAGATGGTATTGTGGGACCCAAAACTTGGGAAGTCCTGTACAATCGAACTTCCCAGGGTTCTACCTCCAGCCGTCCAATGCTAAGTATAGGTAGTACAGGTGATGCTGTCAGAAATCTACAGTCTGCACTTAAGGCTTCTGGAGATTATACTGGTCAGGTTGATGGTAGTTTTGGTTCTAATACTGAAACTGCTGTTAAGAAATTTCAGAGCAGAGTAGATTTAGTAGCTGATGGAATTGTAGGTGAACGTACCTGGAATAAAGTTGATCAAATCGCTGCTTAATAATTAACTCTAGTCACGGAAGAATAATAGTGTATGGGCTGTTAAAGTTTCATTGTTGACATTCCTATTGATGACTTCCCTTCTAGTTCTGAGAACAATGTTAATTTCATCTCTGGAATTCATCTCTGGAATTGGTTGATAAGGGAAGTCATATAAGCTTTAACAAAGTAAATTTATAATCCGAATAGATTCTTAAATTAGGTTTTTATATAATAGCAGTTTTGTTTTGGAATCAAAAATTTTTACTTCAAGCAGTGCAAATAATTATAAATCAATCTAGATAATTAAGAACAAGTATTAAGACGAAATAACAAACGCGATCACTTTAATTGATAAAGTTATTAGCACTAGTATTAATTAGTAACAATAGCATTAATTTTTATGATAAATTTGTTATTTTTCATGGGAGCATCCAGCTTGGGGATAGAATTTATTTTTATCAATCATGTACCAATTTTTTTAGAGTGTGAGAATTCTTTTTCTCCCAAAAGTGGACGCTCCCGTTGTGATTATCTATTACACTGAAAAAATCAGGAAATCGAGTTTATTCGCCACCATCGCTGAAAATAATATTGTCACTACGAATCCAACCAATTGCTCCCGATCTTGGGAACTTCACTTTGCACCAGTTACGTCCTCTACCCCCTCGATCATTATCTTGAACGCATTGCAAATTTTGGACGCGATCGCCACCTAAGCCGTAGCCCTGAATGCGCGAGTTGATAGTTGGTCTTGCACGTAGGTTAATTCGCCTTGTCCGACCTCCAGCTAGTCTCGCCCAATTAGTTCTAGCAATTAGATTAGGTTGCTTTGACTGATTGAAAAAGGAAGGATTTGAAGATGCAAACACATCATTATTAATTGCTGGCACTTGTGTATTAACCATGTTTGCTTTTACTGGAAAAGCTGTAGCAATTGATGCTAAAGATAAAACAGTGGCAACAAGTGATGTTTTAAGTTTCATGCTTTTTGTGTCCTAAGTATTTACAAATTAAACTCTAGCTAGCCTTGGTTAAGCCCTAAAACTTTTTGCTTCAGGGATATCTGCATCTGAAAGAAATTAAACTCTTTCAGGAAATTAAAAATTCAATTTTAATCTCCATTTATGCACCAATCTGAACTCAATATTTTCTAGGGATAGACCTTTTAAAGTCAAAAAATTCAGTAGATACAAAAAACTTTGCATTCTTCTGAATCTTTCTACTTATTGAGAATCTTAAAATTCTTAGATACAATCAAATTTCCCATGTTTTCTTATTTACTTCAAGTGCAGATAAATCAGTTAAGCTACTTATAGGCAAAGTCTTGCTGTACAAGATATTTTATACTCAATTCGCGTGTAAAATAATACTTTTAAACAGAGTTGAAGTTTGTTTGAATATTTTTTGAATATAGTTACATGGTTTTACATTCAGCCTGATTTAGCTCTCCCAAAATTTATTCAATCTCACCTATAACATTTCTGTTAGGAGAACTTGACTATTGTAAAATGGCGTAAGTGGTTAAAAGAGAGCATAAATATTGAGAATTACTGATCAACTGAAGTTATACCAACAATCAACAACTGTTCTTCCCACACAGCGATTTGCTAAAACGTGATTCCTATCTTGTCCAAAATCGCATCTTGCTTTTTCCGCAGATTGAGCCACAACAGCACACCAACAACGATTTCAATTGGGTAAATCGCAGCACTGATCCGTGAAACTGTGGTGGCAACCTGTGGGCTAACAATAGGAGCAGTGAACAAGGCAAAATCCCAAAACCAGTGAAACAGGATCAGGGGCAAGATGTGGTTAAGTTTAAGCATCATTAGTCCAAATACCAAACCAAACAGAAAGGTGCTAAACAGTTGGAACGCGATCGCTACGGGTGGCGCACCAGCAAACACATTTACGGAATGCAGTAGCGAAAAACCAATCCCATTGAACAGCACTGCTTTGAATACCTGGTTTGGCTTGAGAAACCCGTGTAAAAGCATACCTCGATAGATAACTTCCTCGTTGATACCGACAAAAAGCGTGGTGAAGCCAGCTATAGCGAATAGTTGCCACTGTGCGGCACTGAGTGATGTTGTCGCCAAGCCCCTTAGTAACAAAGTCCACATCACTGTTAGTAACGCCAGGTAGGGTGTAAACCAGAGGAGTTTACGGCTATCCAGCTTGCGAAAACCGACGACAGACCAACCAAAGTAGCGAGTGACAACAAACGCTGTCATTACAAAACCAACCAGCACGAAAAACCAAAAGATGTTCATCATTTCTGGGCTACCGTAAGTAATACCCCGAAAAGCTTTTGTATAGAACATACCAAACCCTGTGAAAGCCGTATACAAAAAGGCGACTAAAATCGCAATTTTGGGTTTTGCCAAAGATGTTAAATCCATAAATTTTTGCCTCTATTTTTTGTATGGGTTGGCTTAGCTGAACCTTAGTGGACGAGAAGCGTTTGATTGATCGCCCACTCAAGGATTGGTTTACTTCACAGGTGGCAGTACAAACTTAGGTTTCAAAGTTTCCCTACATTCTGCATTGGGAGGACGAGAGGGATTATTCACAAAAGCAGCTCCAACATCCTTCGCACACTGGGAAAAAAGCAGCACACCATGTCCTGCCTTGGGAAATTCTAAATAGGTGCCATTGGTTAATCCCGCCATCGCCTGTTTGCCAACAGTAGAATTAGTTTGGATATCATAACGCCCCTGAAGCACTAGGGTCGGAATCGTGCTTTTTAACACTTCGCTGTTCTTGGCTGGGGCAGGCTCAACTTGCCAAGACTTACAGAGGGCATAGGCTTGCCTAGCAGCTTTTAAATTCGATCGCCCTAACTCTGGCATTTCCATTTGCTTGGCGTTGGCTTCAGTCTGAGCCGGGTTGCTAGAGGGAACCAAATCTTGGCAGTCAAAACTCCGAAATGTGCCACCAGGAGTGGAAGCATCCAGCAGTTCGGCATTACGAAAAATGGTGCCGATCACCTCATAAATATGACGGATTTCCGTATCCGTCTTGGTTTGTAGGGGCTTGGTTAGAGCCTCAACCTGCGATTTAGGGAAGATTTCCGCAATTGTGGCAATCAACGTTTTGCGATCGCGTGGCATTCCGCTTTGGTAGCCCACACCGTAGAAATTACCGCGAGTGATGGTGCGTTCCTTTTCCGGCAAGGTTTCAATGACATTCAGCACTTGTTGCACCCATTGTTGGGAAGGTCGTCTCGATTCCAAAAATTTAGCCCTCTCGGACAATAGCTTGCGGGCTTGCTGTCTCAATTCATCACCTTTAGCCATTAGTTCTTGAGGCGCACCAATGGGGATTGTCTTCGGTGCGGGTGTAGTGAAAATTTTGCCAGAGGCAGCACCTACATAGGTAGTGGTCACGCCCTTCTCCAATTCCGATATCATCAGGGGTAGGTACTCAGATATTCTATAGTCCTGATTCATCTTGCGAATTAAAGCCTCAAATGCCTTTACCGTGACACTTTCTGGTGGCTTGTTTTTGTCATTAGATGGTATGGGAATTGGTTTTTTGTCTAGTGCCTTCAATAAAGCGATCGTGCGTGCCTTGAGATTGGGATAAGCTCCATTGCAAGCTTTATCCTGCTGGCAATCCTCAATCAAATTCAACGTTGAGACTTCCAAATCTCTAACAACGGCTTCGTACTTTTTAACCTGGGGTGGGATGGTCGAATCTAGGACAACACTACGGATACGCTGTGGATGGTCACGCATGACTCGCATCCCCAGGTACGTGCCATAGGAAATACCGTAGAGATTAATTTTGTCATAGCCCAGGGCAGAAGCCAAATTTACCACATCTCTGGCATTATTCGTGGTGTTGTACTGGTTGAGGTCAGCCCCATAACCCTTGAGAATGCTATGACACAACGCAAAAACAGCGAGAGCTTGACCATCGGGATCAACAATTGGATCTTTGAATTTTTGAGCAAAGGCTGCATATTTTTTCGCCAATTCATTACCAGGCGCATTAATCACTTTTTCCAGGATAAAAGCCGTAGGCGAACAAGCCAAATCCCCAGAATATTGGGAGCCACGTTGGTCAAACAGAATTACATCACGGCTCTGGCGCTGTTGCGTGTATAGGGGAATCATGAATGATAGTGCTGATATGTCGCCGCTACCGGGACCACCATGTAAAACGACAACAGGATCGGGCTGCGGTGAAAGGCTTTTACTCCGCAGTAGCGTGTAAGTTAACTCGACTTGTCTCCCCGTTGGCTTGCTGTAATCTTCGGGAACAGCAACGACACCGCAAATAATGGTTTTACCTTCGACTTCTTCAGGGTCTGGCGGTACTGGGCAAGGAATTTTAGTGGAGCGGGAGACAGAGGACTTCAAGGATGAATCCTGGGCTATTACTGAAGAATCTTTTGCTGGAAAAGCGATCGCTAATCCCAACAACAAACTCACAAATCGGAAAGTTTTTTGATTCATTTTTAGTTAATTTAAATGATAGGAGCATCGGTTGATGCTTTGCCTCCCTTTTGGAAGTGCCAGAGGCGGGCAATATCCCTGACAATAAAAACGTTGAGAACTACCAAAGCGATCGCTTGCAGTAACCCAATTTTAGGAATCGGCAAAAGTGCAATGAACGCCGCACCCAGAGGATAGTCTAAAATCAGGTTTCGGACTTTGAAGTTGACTTTGCCAAGATGATCTATTGCAATCGGTGTTGATAGAAAGTCTTTTTTTACTCCCCTCGCTAGAACACTCTCTTAGCATAAATGTGATAGATATTTTGTTATCTGGAAGTCCCTAAAATATCCTTCTAATTGAGTTCCATGTCAAGTCCCACACAGCAACTAAATCGCTCTGATTTCCTCACAAATGTAAAGTAATTCAAGATTAATTGATATAAATGATGCTCAGTTCATATATTAAATGATTTATCTGATGTTGCACTACAAAAATATAGTTGGTGGGGTACATTAACATTTAATAAAATTATTTCATACAACTATTCTCACTAACCTATACTTTCTGCTTTATTTTTTCCAGAGCTAGGTTTAATTGTTTCGCATTCTCGCTGTATAAATACACAAAATGTATACACAAAATTGCTCAAGTTATGATTTCCTACTTGCCATCACATAAGGAGCGATCACCGTGAGGCGTATACTTCCGAGCATCGCTCATATTTGAAGATGTCTGCAAGTAATCGCGTATCCAAGCACAACTAGAGTGCATGATCTGCTTTATATCCAATACTTGATCAAGTTGCCAGAGAATCACCACATCATCTAATCCCGCAGATGCCAGCAGTGCGCCTCTAGTTTTCGTAGCCGGATAAAATGCTACATCCAACGCTCGTTCTTCATGTCCTTCCAAAGTGGTGAGCAGGGTGCCATCCATTTTCCAGAGTTTGATGGTTTTGTCCCAACTGGCAGAAGCAATTACAGTACCCCAGGCTGCTGGGAGTCCAGAATTGGCGGGAACAAAGGTGATAGCATTGACGCGATCGCTGTGTCCTGTAAGTGTGCGAATGAGTTTGCCATCTAGTGACCAAAGTTTGATCGTGGTGTCCTCACTGGCAGTTGCTAGCATTTGACCATCTGGACTAAAAGCAACATCCCACATATTACTATTATGTCCTGGCAGTTGGAACTGAGGTTTGGTCGGAAAGCGCCCTGATTTCTGCCGTTGCCACAGGTGGATAATTTTATCCCGACCCACAACTGCTAGCCATTGGTTATTGGGACTAAATGCCGCAGTATGAAGGACGACTGGACTTTTTTGCAGAGCTTGGATTAACCTACCGTCGCGGTGCCACAGTTTCACCGAGCCATCCCAACTGACGGAGGCTATTTCTGTCCCCTGGGGATTGAAGGTGACATCAAATACGACATCCCCATGGGCTTTGATAGTCTGTAATTGTTTGCCATTGATGTCCCACAGGTTCAGGAAGCCATTATTACTACCAATAGCGATCGCCTGACCATCAGGACTAACATCCACTGCCCAAGCCTCTCCTTGATCCAGATTTATGGTATGCAGAAGTTTACCATCCGGTTTCCATAAGTTCACTGTACCATCGGCACTGGATGAAACCAATGTTTGACCATTGGGAGCGATCGCCACATTCCACACCGAAGCGCGATGTCTGCGTAACACGGTGACGAGGTCGGGGTGCAGTTCCCAGATACGAACTAATTTATCTTCTCCGCCAGAGATCAGCCTGTAACCATCAGTGCTAAATGCTACTTCCCAAGTGCCGCTAGGATGAGCATTCAGGCTTCTGGTGACGGCTTTGTCAGTATTCCAGAACTTGATAGTGTCATCCCAACTACCAGAAACCAAGGTTTGCCCGTCTGGACTGAAAGCAAGGCTGACAACTGCACTATGGTGTTCGGAGGCGGTGTGCAATAGGGTGCCATCGATATGCCACCACAATATATTCCCATACCAATCACCTGTTGCCAGGGTTTGCCCATCACGACTGAAAGCTACACTCACCAGGCGGTTTTTGCCTTTTTCGGAAGGGATGGAGTTTTTCAGGGTGCGAATTTTCGTTCCATCCAAATTCCACAGGATGACTGTATTATCCCAACTAGCAGAAGCAAGCGATCGCCCATTCGGGCTAAATGCCACATCCCAGACGAAATCATTATGTCCGGCGAAAGTTCGCTTTAAGTTGCCATCCACGCTCCAAATTTTTACAGTTTTGTCTTGACTAGCAGAAGCAATCCACTTGCCATCTGGACTGACAGCAACCGATAACACCTTCTCTTGATGACCCCGGAAAATTTTCAGGGGTGAACCATCCCGCCGCCATAACCGCACTGTAGCATCTTGCCCTGCGGAAACTAGGATTTGCCCATCCGGACTAAATTCTACATCGTTGACCTCTCTTTCATGACCCTTGAGGGTGTGCAGCAATTTGCCATTCGCTGCCCACAGGAAAATCTCAGACTGTTGATGTGCCGAGGCGATCACTTGTCCGTCACGACTGACGGCAATACCCAGCACTCGTCCCTTGTCACCACGTAACCGATTCCTTTCAACAGCTTGAAAGGTAGCACGGCGTAACCCTCCTTCGACTTGGACAGCTAACTCCGTGGGCACACCAGGCAATTTACTCAACTTATTCTGGGCTTTGATGGCAGTCACCAGCGCATCTAACCGATTTCCAGAGGCAAACTGCGCTTCCGAGGTATGGGTGATGGCTTCAATTTCTCGCAGGGTAGCTTGCCGTCTTTGAGCAAAGGCGTATAATCCCAAACCACTGGCGATGACAAAGGCTGCACTCACAGTTAGCAACAACCATTTTTGTAACCGACTAGCACGTTGTTGTTGTTGAAGTCGTTGCTCAACTTCTCGCAATCGCTGGATTTCTTCCTCCCGTTTCAGGTTATCCATATCGGTGCTGGTGCCAAACCACTTAACCACCTGTCCGCTTCCATCGCGGATAGGAATTGCCCGATTCAGAAACCAGCGATAGTTTCCCTCCCCATCTTGTATTCTCAGTTGTACTTCGTAGGGTGAGTTTGTTTCCAGGGAATATGCCCAGGCTGCAAGACTACGAGGTTGATCGTCGGGATGAACCACATCTAAACGTTGCCAGTCCTTTATTTCCGAGAGCGATCGCCCCGAAAAGCTAGTTCCCTGCTGGTTGCTATAAGACAATTTACCATCTGGCTCCAAAATCCAAACTATTTGGGGTATAGCTTCTGCCAGTTGCCGAAAGAACCGTTCGCTTTCCTGTTGTGCCTCAAGTTGCTGTTGGATTAACTGCCGTTCTGCATCCTGACTGGCAGTAAGAAACTGGTAATCTAAATCGCTGAGGCTTTTGTCCTGTGCCCACTGTTGCGCTGCCACTAGACATTTTCCCCGTAGTAGTGTGGAGGTATCTCTGCGTTGGGACGCAACCCAAGCGTTAATCGCAGCAGCATAGGGACGCAGACGGTTCAATTGCTGGTTTACCCATGCTAGGTTAAAAACATGTTGATAAATCGGATTTTTGATTGCTAAGTGATTACCTTGGCGCACCACCAATCCTGAGAGCAATAATTCCAGCTGCTCACGGCTCTCATCCAGGGGTACGAATTCTCCCTGTAACAGTTGTTGATAAATGCCCAGCAATCGTCCAGTACGGTTTTCATTCCAGAATAAGCGATCGCGGATAGTGCGTAAATGTACAGGTTCATCGTGAGTTTCCCAATTGTCCAGGCAATAAGCTTTAACTACCTCATCTACCCACAACGTTTCCCTATCAGGGGAAATCTGTAATCGTGATTTTTCCCCTTGCTCCCTCACATAAATCACCATCTGACAGAGTTTTTGGGTAAGAAAGGGTTGTCCTCCCGTCCAATACAGAATTGCCTGGAGGGTGGCGAGGGGGTTTTCTACCGCAGGGTTCAGTCCTGCTGCCAGGGGTGTGGCTTCTGTAATTGTAAACCCATCTAACTGGATGGCGTGACCAATGTTGAAGGGTGTCCGCTGCTTATCAGCAATTAAATCGGAGGGTGTTGTCACACCAAATAGGACAATATTCAGGCGTTGATAACGGATATCATGCGATCGCTGGTGATAACAAGAGCGAATCCAGGCAAAAAAATCGTCCGTGGGGAATTCTAGACTTAATAAACTATCAATTTCGTCAATAAAAATATAAATTGGTGTTTGGGAAAATTGTCCCCATAAAATTTCTTCTACAAATAACGTCAAGCACTGGATCCAAGGGATATCTGCATGGCTGGCGAACCAATCCCGATAATTCACAATTCCCAGTAGCTGAAAACTCTGGAGTAGACTGACTATAATGCCGCGATACCATTGCTGGGGTGTGAGGCGATCGCTTCCCAAGCGAGTCATATCCAAATAGCCGCAATGTGCCCCATCCTGCTGGAGTTGTTGCTTTACCCGCACCAACAGCGATGATTTACCCATCTGCCGCGCATTGAATACATAGCAAAATTCCCCTGCCCGTAGTGCCTGGTAAAGCTGGCGGTCTGCCTGCCGCACTACATAGTTGGGCGCATCCGCCTGAAGACATCCACCAACTTTGTATCGAAAGGAATTCCCCATAAGAGTTAAGAAGCTAACTCGAAACTAGGCAGCAAGCAATTATAACCATATGACATAGTTGGGGGCATTAGCATTTAGGGAGGCATTAACTTTACAAATGTTTGGAATCATCATGGCAACATTTTTCCTGAGAGGACAATATTGCAGAATACTGAACTTATACTAAAAACGGTCAGAAAATGAACTTCTCAAAATTCTATTAGCGTTTATTTATAGGTTTTGTAGCTAATCGCTATAGGCGTAGCCTTCTCCTAGAGTACAGCTAATAGCTAACCGCTCGTACTATCACTATAAAGTTGTGAAGAATTTACTGAGTGGTTGCGGATGTGTATAACATCTAAAAACATCTAAAAAATCATTATTTTTAATTATTTTCTGCTAGTTTGACCCAATTTATGATACCAGATATTGACCAAAGAAGTCTTGATACAATTTACAACTAATCACCCAGCTTTGTTGCTGCGATCGGATTAAACCCATATTTTCTAATTTGTAAGCATTTAATGTATCTAGAGGATTACTATGTTCTTGTCTTAAGATTCTTTGGAAATTATCTAATAATTGTGAATTTTGTTGTAATTTATTGAATAAACTTTGCAAATGTTGACGATAAATGCCAGTATGTGTGCTTGCGGTTGTGCAAATCTCTTCTAATGTTAATTCTTGGCAACGGATGTAATAAAGAGCCAAATTAATCAGTGCTGGATGTCCTCCGACCAATTGCATGAGTTGCTTGGCTTCATTATTTGCTCTCCAATCAATGTCATATTTTTTTGCTAATTCAATTACTTGTTCATGATTAAATTCCGATAATTTTAACGGCAATCCAATGTTAAAAGGAGATTGATTAATGTCAAGAGGAATATAAACCTCAGTAGAATAAATAATCAACATTCGGAGTTTTTGCCATACTTGTTCCTGTTGTGCTTCCTCTTGCCATGAACGTAACAAAGGTAGAAATTCTCTGGCTAAATTTGGATATTCAAAAATATGATGGACATCATCTAATACCAACAATAAAGGTTGTTCTAAAGGTGCGATTAAACATTCTTTCATGTAAAGGGTACAACTCAGTTTATTGCCAATTTCTTCATCCCAGTATTGTTCTGGGTGGGATTCTACTCCCAGTTTCCGAGAAATACTTGCAGTTAACCATTGCATGAATAATCGTGGCTTGTGCAAAACATCAATATCAACTTGATTGAGGTTAAGTGTTACAGTTTTATAACCTAACTTCATAGCATGAGCCAAAATCCGCAACATTAAAGAAGTTTTGCCCATCTCTCGACAACCTTGAATCCGAATCACGCATCCTGGTTGTGTGATTTCTTGATATGCTATTTCTTCCAGTGGGCGACGGGGAATATACAATTGGGAATCTACAGCTATTGGACCACTAGGATATTTACAATAGTGTTCAAGATTATATTCATAGTGATTATTAGGCAATAATTCAAGGGTTGTATCTGGGATAGTTGTAGAGGTTTGCTCAACCCGTTCTTTGAATGTAACGACATGAGAAGATTTTTCCTCACCAACAACTATGGAAACAATTTGAGATATTACATTATTAGCTGAAAATAAATCTATATCCCCTGCATTTTCAAAGGCATCTCCACCTATAACCTCTTCATTTTCTTCCCAGCTTTCATCTATTCCATTGATATAATCAGCATCAAAAAGGGTGTAATCTCCCTCATCCAGTCGCAAATCAAAAGCACTAAAGCATATTCGTAGAGTGCGCGGATCTATTCTAGAATTTAAAGACCATAAACGACTCAGGGTAGCGGTGGAAACTCCAATGCGATCGCTTAGTTCCGCTTGTGTAAAACGCTTTCCTCCCCTTTCTGTTCTCTCTACATCTAAAATCGCTGCTTGAAATCTCTTCAATCCAGCAACAGTCAAAACTACTCCCCGTTTTCGCTTTGATGTGTTATCGTATTGTTTCATATCTAAACTAAAGATTTAATTTTTGTATTAATTATTATTATCAAGTTATATTTTTATCTTAACTGATGTAAGTGATATTTTTTCAGGAAGACAACATAAATTTTATTGAAGAAAACCTGAAAACTAGATGACTAATAAAAGTATTTTGTCAATCTCACTATCAGCAGAAATTTTTGTACTATCAGGATAGCTAAGGGTTTCACTCTTTCTGAAGAAATGTACCAATTATATCCTGGTCATCAATTTGGTAGTATTTCTGAGTAATTTGCTGGAAGAGTCCTTAACTGATTTATCTGCGCTTGAGGTGAATAGGGAAACATGGGAAGTTTAGGGCTAATAGAATTTTAATTATGTTATTAGCTCAATGATAACCATGAGAACAAGTATATTTTTGTCAGTTGTACTGATTACAGGTGCATTAATCACACCAGAAGCAAAAGCTGCTAGTGTTTGTGGAGAAAAAACACCAGAAGCCAAATTTAGAACTACAGGACACTTAGTAACTATTTGTCCAGGTGAAGCCAGTTTTCAAATGGTCATTACCTATCACGATGGTTCAGGATACATCAGAGTCCCAGCCAATCGTGAAGGTGGAAAGTTTTCTGGTTCTGATGGAAAACACAACTACATCATTGATTCCAGAAAATTTATCATTGGCACCGATGGGGAACAGCCAAAAACGGAAAATGTCACCAATTCTCAGGCTCAAACAGATCAGCCAACGCAAAGTTCTTCAATCCGCAATGAAACTTTAACTTATAGCACTTCGGCATTTTTTCAACGGGATCAAAGTATCAAAATTCGCCTGACACAAGGACAAAAACTCAAAGTTAATTGCGATCGCAAAACCAATATTCCTGGTAGTAGCTTTGAGTATGTAGAGGCAACTGATAATAATGGCAATAAAGTTTGGGTAGCAAAAGCAGCTTTGGCTTCCAAGTGCCAACCTTAAGCTATGAAGCTGTAATTTTTACTATTCTCAAGATTACCCTCTAAACAATTTTTTACTTGCTTTACATACACAGATGTTCTCAATCATCAATCATTAAATAACAACATTACTAAACTTCATGAGCAGGATTCTGAAAACTATCGGAGAAAATCATTGATGAAATTGAGCATTTTGGTTGTGGTGGGATTAATCACAATGGGTGTGATCGCCCAATCCGAGTTAACAACTGCTCAACAAAGTGAGCAAGTTCCCAATACCTCGCAACAACAAAATGACAGGCGATCGCCTATTGCTGCCAAAATTAATCCCAACAAGCCGATCCAAATTCGTGTTGTGAATCAGTCAAACGTTAACATCCTGGCTGTACTTGCAGAGCCAACATCGCGTGAACGCAACGTTATACCACAGAAGTCAGTTACTTTTGGTACACTCCATACCAGCTATCTACCGCCACCAATCGATTTGACGGTATATACGGATGTTAAAGACACAAATTTACGCGCTCAAGTTAAAGTCGTACGTAACGAGCTAATTGTCACCATCACAGGTCAGCCAGCCACCTTTGGAATCACGCGATCTATTTATGTGGATGAAAAGGGTTCTATCTATGTCTACTAGTTCGTCACCCTAAATCAAAGACTCAAAACTTAGCAGCAATTGTGTCAGTTTAAATCCATCTTTGTTTAGTTGGAAATTCGCCCTATGGCAACTTGTGTGCAAACCATTTCATCTTGCTCAAGGTAATGGTTAGAGAAAGGTGTACTCCATTTAAATAAAAAACGCTGTAATATTTAAAACCAGTAGAGTAATTCTATGTTGAATTTCACCAAAACAACTCGATTGTCTCGATTCGTTAATTTCGCAGTTTGTGGCATTCTCTTGAGTTCAGTTTCCATCAAGACGGAAGATGATTCAGTTTTAGCGCAAGAAATTAAAACTGGTAGGACTCCTTTGCTAGTCTCACAACGATTTCCTACACGTGAACTCAGAGCCGAGTCGGGACCAGATGACAAGGGTCGTTGGCGATTCTATAAGCCTAATGATGTCTCACTAGATGAAATGCGATCGCAAGGTTGCACTTTTGTTGGTACTGGTTCTACGCCTTGGCGCTGTTCTAGTCGAAAGATTAGGGTGCAAGTAAATAATAATAACAATAATAATCAACCAAATTATGGCTATGGAGACTCTACACGTGAACTCAGAGCCGAGTCGGGACCAGATGACAAAAATCGTTGGCGATTCTACAAGCCTAATGATGTCTCACTAGATGAAATGCGATCGCAAGGTTGTGTTTTTGTTGGCGGTGGAACTCCTTGGCGCTGCTCTAACCGGAAAATCAGGGTGCGAGTAAATAATAACAATAATAATCAACCAAATTATGGCTACGGAGGCTCTACACGTGAACTCAGAGCCGAGTCGGGACCAGATGACAAAAATCGTTGGCGATTCTACAAGCCTAATGATGTCTCATGGGATTCAATGCAAGCCCAAGGTTGCACTCACGTTGGAACAAGTGCTGGTCATCCTGCGCCTTGGCGTTGTCCTCGCCAAAAGATTAAGGTACAAGTGGATAATAGACCCTAATAACTGAATTTGTAAAAGTCAAGTTCTTGCTCTACAAAGATTTCAAGAGTTGAGGCTTAGATACAAATAATTCACTGAAATATATATGTAGCAAGAGCTTCTTCTTTCTGGAAATTTATTTCAAATTACTATTAACTTAGCTGCGGAAAAATCATGAAATTTCAGATAGCATTGATTGCCACATTTTTCTCTTTAGCCTCAATTTGTAATGTTTTGCCAGCGAAAGCAGATACTGTCAAGGCTCGCTGTGATGTCTACCCGAAAGGACAAGATCGGGCATCTTCTTCTGGACTTTGTAACTTCTCTCAGCGTCAAGGTTTTGTCAGTATCCAACTAAGAAAAAATGGCAAGCGCTATGAGCTTAAACCTGTGGGAAACAAGCCTGGGAACTATGTGGATCGGAATGGTAAAGCAGCCTATAGACAATCAGGCTTAGGCAAAAAAGGTCAAATTTATCGACTCGCAAACGAGTCCATTTTTGTTTATTGGGATACTGCTCCTTATAAATAATACTTACCTCAGGTAATAACAGCCCCCGATTAAAATCCGGCTTTAAAACGGCTTCTGATCTGCTTCTATCTACGATTTACCCCTCTTTGCATGTAGTTCGCTCTCCCCCTTATATGAGGGTTTGCAGCATAAGTGAAAGTAGGGGTGATTATCGTGAGTAGGTAAATTTTCCACCCTAATAACCGATGATGTCCTGTATCTGACACCCATAAAAAATCTTTAATTGAAAAAATTAGCTCATAATATATCTATGTAGGCATTTTTAATGTTTAATTGTCTATGAGCAACTTACTTCTCAATATTCCCCCCAACCTAAAAGTTACCCAAGAGCAATTCGCCCTCCTTGCAGCTGCGAATCGAGAGATACAGCTAGAACTTACTCCCACAGGAGAATTAATTATTATGCCCCCTACGGGAGGAAATACTGGTAAGCGAAACATAGACATAGAAGGACAACTTTGGTTTTGGAATCGACAAGCAAAACTAGGTGTGGCTTTTAACTCCTCAACCGCTTTCCTGCTCCCCAATGGTGCAGAACGTTCCCCGGATGCAGCTTGGATAAGTCAAGCCAGATGGGAGAACTTACAACCAGAAGAACAAGACTCTTTTCCACCACTTTGTCCAGATTTTGTAATTGAATTGCGTTCCCAAAGTGACAATATGGAACCATTACGTAGAAAAATGCAGGAGTATATCAATAATGGATTGCTCTTGGGATGGTTAATTGATACAAAGAATAAAAAAGTTGAAATTTATCGCCCCAATCAGCCTGTAGAAGTCTTGGATAATCCGACAAGTTTATCTGGAGAAGAGGTTTTACCTGGATTTGTTTTAGATTTGCAAGTTGTGTTTAGTTAGAAATTTTGCAGGCATTTATTTCCATTTATCCAAGGCGCAAATAATCAATGATAGAGATGCGATCGCACCTCTATATTTTAAGTCTATATTTTGAGATTTAAACCCAATTGTGAATAAATCAAATCGCTACAAGCTATTTCATTTTGAAATCTCGAAATAGATAAGGCATGACTATTCCAGTGATTAGACTGGATGTAATTATAGCTATTCCTAATGGTATTTCGGTTTGTGCTAGCGAAAGAAATAGCGTCAGCCCAATTACCGTACCAAAAACAATTTTCTTGATAAAGTCAACGGGGTCACGGAGCAGTTGACCTTTAAAAAATAGGCGAGTTGCAAACCACGCTATTTCTAACATGATTCCTCCTGATTATTGTGCAAGTATATTTAAAATAGCCAGTCCGAGTAATATTGTGGGAATTACACCTGCTGGTCCAAAAAAACCACCTAAAATAGCAGATAATTCATAGCCTAAATCTTTTCTGGCAATCAGTAATCCTCCAATTGCACCACCTGCCATTGAGATAAAAGTGGCTACTATCAGCCAAATAAACCCTGTGAAAAAATTAACTTCATCTGCTGTTAAACTGACGATTAATTTATGAATTAGTGGGTCATTAATAATTTCTTCCATTATTTTCCTCTTTTGATTGTTGTTTAATTAATGTTTGCCAATATTTATTGTCAAGAGTTACATAAAGTGTTACGTAATTTTTCTTTATGCTAATTCTTTTTGGATGTCTTTTAGTGCTTGTTCCACTAATTCGGCTTGCTCAATTTGTTCATGTTCCTTAAAGATTTCTAATGCTTCTTGATAGTAATTACTCGCTTGTCGCAAATTTTTTGAATTCCCAGATTCCCAATCTTCTAAATTATCAGGAAGATTAGATAGAGCATTTGCTTTATTTGCAATAGTATTAGCGTATTCTAAGGGAGTATCACGGGGGTTACGAACTTTTAAAGCTTCATCGTAAGCAGATATCGCCCGTAAATTATTTTCAACAGGATGTGAACTGGGTAAATATTGCAGCGCGTTACCCAAATTATTCTGTAACATTGCATATTCTCTAGGGTGTTCTATCAGCTGAATATGCTTGAGTGCGACTTCAAATGACTGTACAGCTAATCCATGTCGCAAATATTCTTTTTCCGATGATAGTGGCATTGAGAGGTAGGCGATCGCAATATTATTGTGCAAAATCGCATACTCCTGGGGAAACTCTTCCCAGGTAAACCCTTGCAATGCTTCCTGATAGGCTTTGATACTATCGCTAATTCGCGCTAAGTTATGGTTTGCTAAGGACTGTAACACTAACCCCAAATTCATTTGCACTTCGGCAACTTCCTGCGGTGTCGCCAAGGAAAGCATAATTGGTAATGCTTCCTCATAACCTGCTTTTGCTTGCAAAAGTAAATCCGTTCCTCCTGCGGGAATAGCCTGTAGCGCATTAGCCATTCCAGCCTTTGTCCTGGCTTTTAGCAAAGGGTAATCATCTTTGCATAATTCATATGCTTGGTAGTATAGCGATACCGCATTACGCAAGTCCTTTGGTGCTTTCGGCTGTTTTTGACAACCTTGCGCCAATTCAATCAACATCTGAATTTTTTCTTCAGTTGTTGCAGACTCGGATGCGATCGCTTCCATTGCGGCTTTGACTGTTGAATCTGTAATACTAGAGGACATGTCTGTTCTCTTGAGAGATTGGGGAGGATTGAGTGTTTTGTTGTTTTGGCAACTTCATGAGATTTTTTGGTTAATTAATTTCACTCCATTAACAATTAATTTATACAGATATAGATTGTGATTTCACCACACTAAATTCACAATTTTCTTTAATTAACCTCAGTTAACTCAGATAAAGTATATATATGCAATTAATCGCAAGTAGTTACTAGTTAACAATTTACAATTAACCATTTAATTAATAATTAATTGTTATTAGTTAACATTCTCTATGAATTTAGTTGTATTACTATTTAAGTTTGGTGTTTTAAATTTTATAATTTGAGTATGTGTCACAGATAAATCAGATAATTAGCGACATTCAGCAATTATTGCTTATGGTTTTTCTGTATAATCAGACTCACAAAACAAAATATGTTGGTAAATAGACAAAAATAAAAAACATGGTGTCAGATACAATATAATTACCCCAAGTTTGATATGAAAAAAGAGGTAGTGTCAATCAGACTTAGATAATTTTGGATTGGGATAAACATGATTTTAGACGTTCAAGAAGATAAATATGAATACTTTTGAGTTTTCTCAACAAAATTTATCTCTTGGGTGTAAGTATAATCTTTTCTCAGGTTAGCCAATAACTTGTAGCAAAATATCATCTAAAACTCAAACCCTAAAATCCCAAACCTATAACTCTACACCCATAATTGGCAGGGTAAACAATCAGAACACAATTAGCAAATGACAAACTTACTATGGCTACAAGGTGGAGCCTGTAGTGGCAACACCATGTCATTTCTCAATGCCCAAGAACCCACAGCTTGTGATTTGATTGCGGACTTTGGTTTTAATCTACTTTGGCATCCCTCACTCGGATTAGAACTGGGTGAAAGCCTACAATCAATGCTGTGGAATTGCGTGTTGGGTAGGATTCCCGTAGATATTCTCGTATTTGAAGGTTCGGTGGTAAACGCACCTAACGGTACGGGGGAATGGAACAGATTTGCCGATCGCCCCATGAAAGACTGGTTAGCTGACTTATCTAAAGTTGCTAATTATGTTGTTGCCGTGGGTGATTGTGCAACTTGGGGAGGAATACCAGCGATGTCACCAAATCCCAGCGAATCTAAAGGTTTACAATTCCTCAAACGTGAGGAAGGTGGATTTTTAGGGAAAGACTTTCGTGCCAAATCCGGTTTACCAGTAATCAATATACCTGGATGTCCCGCACACCCAGACTGGATCACACAGATATTAGTGGCGATCGCCACCGGACGTATCGGTGATATTGCCTTAGATGAACTCCACCGTCCGCAAACTTTCTTCAATACCTTTACCCAAACAGGATGTACTCGCAACATCCACTTTGCTTACAAAGCATCAACAGGTGAATTTGGTCAACGCAGAGGTTGTTTATTCTACGATTTAGGCTGTCGGGGACCTATGACCCATTCTTCCTGTAATCGTATTCTCTGGAACCAAGTTTCCTCAAAAACTCGCGCAGGAATGCCTTGTATTGGTTGTACAGAACCCGAATTTCCCTTCTATGACCTCAAGCCGGGAACTGTATTTAAAACTCAGATGTACAGTACAAGTAGGTACCCTGTTATTCTTTCCCAAAAAGAACTGGAACACCTGGTGCTGCATGAATTCCTAGCAACTACCCAAATTTAAGGTTTTTCTGTCACTCGAATTATCGAAATATTTTATCTATACACTAATTGGAGGAAAATTCTATTTTTTAATTTTTATTCTTTGTTTATAAAAAATCAGTAGAATCTCAGATAACTTCCAGTACAAGAGTGCTATTTTTTTTTAGGAAAATAATTTTTCATATTTACTTTATACTAGTTTGCAAAGTATTTACACGTAGATTTTATTATTTTTTTAATAAAAGAATTCTTGTGTAGCCTTTATTCCAGCGATTTGAGTAGATGAGATTACTAGAAAAAGTTTTTTTATATTGGTATAAATCCTGAGTGGAAAAACTAAGAGTTGTACATATAGTTAACGATATAGCAAATGCTATAGCGAATAAATTACTTAGAAATATTAATGGAACCAGGGCTATTTCATTCTAAAAAGTTCAATAAGTGTGTTCAGTCCAAAACCAGCCATACGTTGAGCTTGAGCCATGTTTTGAAAGCCGATGTCTCGATATAAGTTAAGTGCCAAATTACGCGCAATTGCCCAGGATTGAATTAAGGGTGTTGTTCGTATTCGTGATACATCTTCAGCTTGGGTGACATCTCTAACATAATGTACTTTATTTTCAACACCCCAGTATCCTCGAATCCTTTCAGCAAAAGCCTTGGCAGTATCAATAAAAGAAGCAATATAGTAGCGAGTTTCGGTCGAGACTTCGACAATATTTGCCCGATAAATATGTCGTTCTGATTCGACACGAATAAGGGTTTTTAGCCCTGGGAAATCAGGAATCCCATCTAAATTTTGGCAAATACTAACAGTGCGTTTCTCAATGCGACCATGCCCTTTATTGATTTGGAAGTCACTTTGAACCGGGATAAAATTGTCTTCTACCGCTTTGAGTAAACCTGATTGATTGCCCTTTAAAGCCCCTAGATAGTCATTTTTAGTATCAATAATCACCTGTGCTGTTTTTTTGGGTGCTGATGGCATCAAAAGCAAACACTACACCCTCGATTGCCATTTGCTCGATAAAAGCAGGAATAGCGGTAATTTCATTCGTTTTAGATGCAACTTGATAGGGTTCAAGAATTAACCCTCGCTCAACAATGTAAGCGCTAACCAACATAATCGCGGGATGATACTCTACATTTGGATCGTCGCTAATGGCTTCGTATGAACCTCGCAGCACTTTACCATCTATTGCGATTGTTTCTCCTGGAAACGGTTGAATACCAAAAAACCTGGATAGACAACCCGAATAAGCCTGATAATCAGTGCGTAAAAGGATGCGGCGAATTGTGCTGTAATGCTAGTGCAATCGCAGAAATACTCTACAAAAATACTCCAGTTGAGGAACTAACAAGCTTAGGCAAGATAGAAGAAGTAGTACGTAGTCAAATGCAGGAACATGTAATGCCTACTGTTGGGGTTTTTTTATCAGAAATGTCACAGGAGAAAGCACAGGACACAAACGAGAAATAAAAAGTATC
>NZ_JAYGHN010000013.1:3044-151603 GCF_034931845.1 Calothrix sp. UHCC 0171 | reverse complement strand
CGCCTTTTTCCTTCAAACTATTAAATAGTGTTGTTAGTGATGATGGTAAAGTTTGACGATGAATTAAGACTTTTTCAATAGCGTTTACAGGGTCAGGTTCGCTATTATGGCTATCAATAATTGTCCAACGTACCATATCTAAGCTGCTATTCAGCGACCAATAAAGATAACAGTTACCGATCGCTGATTTTAAGACTGGTACAGTTGATTGACGTACCACCTGCTGAACTAAACTCGATCGCCCGTAGGGAATGACTAAATTTAAATATTGTTCTTGGGTGACTAAATCGCGGGTTGAAGAACTATGTTCACTGCTAATGAACTCAATACAACCTTCCGGTAAGCCAATTTCGGCGATTGCTGCCAGCAAGACATTGGCAATGGCTGCATTAGAATGGCTAGCTTCGGTACTACCCTTGAGAATAATGCTATTACCTGTTTTGATGCACATCCCAGCTGCGATCGCCGCGAGTTCGGGAAAAGCTTCGTAAATCAAGGCAATTGTCCCTAATGGCATTAACTGCGAGTAGGTTTGTGAGTCTGCTAACTGGTAATCCGCCGTTCGCACCCGTCGCAATGGGTCAGAAAACTCCCCCAATTGCTGTAAAATCTCCACTGTTGTCTCCAAGCGCTGGGGAGTTAATTTTAGCCAGTCCAAAATCAAGTCTGGAACTGCCATTTCCCGGCTCGCTTCTAAGTCGAGAGTATTCGCTTCTAAAATATCATCAAAGGCATTATTGAGCGCTTTTGCCATTGTCAGCACAGCGCGACTGCGATCTATTCCCTTGGCAACTGCTAACTTCAAAGAAGCGCAATATGCACGTTTGGCACTTGCAATCGCATCAGAGGCATCATCAAAATCATCAACAGTCATTGAAATTAAGGTCTGTGGGTAAGCCAGAGCATTAATGCTGGCAAAATAGCTAACAGTAGGGCTACCAATGCCCAAGCAACTATGGTGTTAGTGCTTGCCAAGCGTAAAGCCAATGGTAGCCATATAATCACTAGCACGAAAATAATCCCCAGCGCTACTGGTAAATAACTTTCTCCCAATTTTGGGTGAACTATATTCCAGCTACTTCCATTCCAACGCCAAGCTTTTTTGTAAGGATAAGTGGTTGAAAGTTGTTCCAGAACTTGTCCGTTGTCTTCCACCACAAAAATTTGCTGACAGCGATCGCAACCAAATGCCTCTGTCAGCGTAATTGGAACCAGCGTCCCCCGACGACGACAGGGACAAGGATATTCGCTATTAAAATCTAATTTCTCAGGTTTTTGTGATTGCACAAGCAAAATTGAGAACTTGAGCTTATTTTATAAAATATAGCCATACTTCCGTGAGGAGTATTCGCTACCATCGCAATTATATTCCTGCTAATTGCTCAGGAGTTAATAATTCAGCGATGGTTTGTTTTTTTGTCATAACATGAGCCATAGTAGATTTTCCTGCTCTTAAGCTACATTTTACTTAATTCTCGGAAGTTCCAGTTTAGCCCTAATTGGTAGTTTAGAAGTAACTACAGTCATAATAGTAGTACCTTCTGATTAACTCAGTTTAATTCTACTTACAAAGATTTACTTTTGGATTTTCACTTTCTCCTCGAATTATTGCCAATCAAAATAATTTTGCACCTATTTAATATTATCCAATTTTCTTAAAATTGCCGTATCGTCAGAGGCGATATTTCACCTAATTTAGTTTGCAACGATGAGTCATTGATTCCTAAAAACAAAATATTTTTTGCTTCTATACTAAATGCCGGAGTATCCAAAATTTAATAATTTTGGACGACATGAAAAAGCATTTCGGTAGATATGTAAGTTTGTAGATATAAACGCAATATCGTTTGTATTTGTAACTATCTTGTCTAAAGAGCGGGTAACGCGATTCGAACGCGCGACATCAACCTTGGCAAGGTTGCGCTCTACCACTGAGCTATACCCGCAAGCAATTCACCTTACTAATATGACACGATTCAATTTGTTTGTCAATACTTTTGATTGGGTAATGGGTGCTTGGCGAATGACACGGTAGAGAGATAGGGAGGAGAAGAATTTCGATATATCTTGCTTCTCTCCTGCGCCAATCCCTTTGAAAATTAATTAGCTCATATCCTCTGATTGCTTCGCTAAGTCATCTAAGTTTGCACTTTTGAGGGATGCAGGTAAGGATTGAGAGTTGCCAGGATAGGCTGTAGTTAATTGTGAGACTCCAGAGGAGTCACCTTGCTTTCCCAAAGGATTACGCAATTGTCGCATCAAGCTACCCATTTCCATCGCACTCATTGCGTATTCCCAACCGAGATTGCTTTTAATCCCAGCACGTTCTAAAGCTTGTTGCATGGTATCAGTTGTCAAAACGCCAAAAACCACAGGAACACCTGTTTGGAAACTAGCAGCAGCAATACCTTTAGCAACCTCAGATGAAACATAATCAAAATGAGGAGTTTGTCCACGAATTACAGCCCCCAAACAGATAATCGCATCGTAACGATGGGAAAGTGCTAATTGATGGGCGACTACAGGAACTTCAAAACTGCCCGGAACCCAGACATAATCAACTTGGGAACCTTGGGGATTGACATCTACACCGTGACGTTTCAAGCAATCTTGACATCCTTCAAGTAACTTAGTAGTCACCAAATCGTTAAATCTACCAATTACCACTGCAAATCGCAAAGGTTCAGTCTGGGTAAAAGTTCCCTCAAATACTGCCATGATTGCCTCTCGGTTAACTTAAATTAAATATAGTTCTCGCAATATATATTTCCAGGAGTCCCGCAAAAACCGGATTGTTTGTCAAAAGTTTCATCTGCATTGGACATGGAAGAAGATGTGGAGATGCGGAGAATGTGAGACGTGGAGATGGGCAGATGAGGAGATGTGAAGAAAAGTTCCTGCTTCTATACTCTTAAACACCGCGTCCCACTTCTAAAATTCTAAAATTAAAGAGCAGAGAAGCCAAGGTAAAAGGTAGAAAGTACAAGGCAAAGGACATATACATCCTTTACCCTTTACCCTTTAACCTTTACCTCGATCGCTCCTCTGCTGCTGATGTTGCTGATACTAAGTTTTTGGTTTGAGGTTGAGCAGTGGCTTAAACGACGAAAAAGTTTAAAATACCGACTACAATCACCAAAGCAATCCAAACTCCAGAACCGAGCCAAAGCAGTTTTTTAGATTCAATCCAGCTTTGTGGTGTGGCATAGGCGACAGGAACGCCTACAACCATGACAAACGACATCAACACCAGAGCTAACAGTGCAAATTGGAATATGAAACCCATTTTCTCTTCTCCCAAAACAGCTATTTTTAAAGATAGGATATTTTACAGCACAAATATTACTGTTCTTATCTAAATTGTAAGGTATCAGAAATTTCGCTATTTTGGTTAATGATTAGTAGTTAATAGTTAGTTGATATTTGTCAATAGTTATTTGCCATTTGTTACTAAATTGTTAGTTTTGGCGAAGTAGCCCATTTCTATTGCCCCTAGCGGAGAAGCAAGGGACAGCAGGAAACATCCACATACAACAGGACTCATCATGTCCAATTTTCCATGAAGATTATGGATTTAATTTTGTGCCATACAACTGCTGATTTTGACGCGCTAGGGGCTGCGGTTGGATTATCGAGATTGCAACCGGGAAGTAAGATTGTCTTAACTGGGGGAGCGCATCCACCAGTACGGGATTTTTTGGCGTTGTATCGCGATGAGTTCCCTTTGATTGAGCGTCGTTCAGTGAATCCAAAAAAAATTCGATCGCTTTCGGTAGTTGATACACAACATCGCGATCGCTTAGGAAAGGCTGCTGAGTGGTTCGATTTACCCTATCTTGAAGATATTATCATCTACGACCATCACCTCGAACAAACAGGCGATATTCCCGCCAAACGGGTGTATATTGAGCCTGTAGGAGCCACAACCACGATGATGGTTGAATACCTCCAAAAGTCTTTGCTTCAACAATCCCTGAGTCAACAATCAACGACTTTTCTGACTACCGCCGAAGCCACAGTTATGGCACTCGGTATCCATGTTGACACTGGCTCACTGACTTTTGACCTGGCAACAGCCCGTGATGCTTTGGCTTTGGCATGGTTGATGCAGCAAGGTGCAAGTTTGGCGGTAATCAATAATTATTTAGAACCTGGTTTATCAACGCAGTTACAGCAGCTACTCAAGGTAGCGCTGGAGAAACTACAATATTTATGTATACGTGGATATACGATTGCTTGGGTCAATTTAAAAACCGATAGTTTTGTGCCAGGATTATCGAGTTTAGCTTCACAACTGCGTTCAATTGCCGAAATAGATGTATTATTTTTGGCGCATGAATTTCCCGTGGGAGATGGAGAGGAAACGCGCTTGACTGTAATTGGGCGAAGTCAAATCCCTGACGTTCACCTAAACGAAATTTTTCAAGCTTTTGGGGGTGGTGGACATTCCCAAGCCGCATCACTGAATTTGCGTGGTGTTAATTCCCAAGATATTATTAACCAATTGTGCGATCGCCTGAAGGAGCAAATCCCCCAACCTCTCATCGCCAGAGATATCATGTCTTCCCCGATTCGGAGTATTCGTCCAGATATGACGATTGCGGAAGCACAACGAATCTTATTACGTTACGGGTATTCTGGTTTATCTGTTGTTGATGCCAATGGGCAATTAGTTGGTATAATTTCGCGTCGTGATCTTGATATTGCTTTGCATCATGGCTTTAGTCATGCACCAGTTAAAGGTTATATGACAACTAACCTGAAAACTATTACGCCTGATGCAACAATGCCACAAATTGAAGCCCTGATGGTGACATATGATATTGGACGCTTGCCTGTAATTTCCGAAGATAAATTAGTCGGAATTGTCACTCGCAGCGATGTGTTACGGGAATTGCACCAAGTCAGAGAAAGGGAAGCGGAGAAGGAAATAGGGGAAGAGAGAGCAGAAGAATCGATTAAATTACCAACCTTAGTGGAATTAAGAAGTCGTCTGACTCCTGCTTTATGGGAATTACTCACCAAAGCCTCACAAGCAGCAAAAAAACGTGGTTGGCACTTGTACTTGGTTGGTGGAGGAGTCCGCGATTTATTACTAGCCGAAGAGGCATCTGGGACTTTACTCTTGAAAGATATAGACTTAGTAGTGGACGGGTTTCATCATACCGTCGATGCTGGTGCTGGCGTGGAATTGGCAAAGGAACTGCAACAAATGTACCCTAGTGCTAAATTAGATATTCATGGGGCATTTCAAACGGCAGCTTTGTTATGGCATAAAGACCGAGAACTAGATTCATTATGGGTGGATATTGCCACCGCCCGGACAGAATTTTATCCCTACCCAGCCGCAAATCCCGAAGTCGAAGCCAGTTCCATACGTCAAGATTTATACAGAAGAGATTTTACAATTAATGCGATCGCTCTGCGTTTAACTCCTCCCCGTGCAGGTGAATTGCTCGACTTCTTTGGTGGCTTAATCGATTTAAAAGCCAAGCAAATGCGGGTTTTACACGCCAATAGCTTTATTGAAGACCCCACCCGCATCTATCGTGGTGTTCGGTTTGCAGTGCGTTTAGGATTTCAGATTGAGGCACAAACCGAAGGTTATATTCGCTACGCCATCAATAGTGGAGTGTATGATAAAACGGCACGGGAAAATAATAAAACACCCGCATTACATACCCGCCTCAAAGCCGAACTCAAGTTAATTCTCGAAGCCGCCTACTGGAAAAATGCTTTGGAATTGCTGAATAATTTGGGGGCATTACAATGCATCCATCCCACCTTACAACTTGATAGGGAATTATTGCGACAGCTACAACTATTAGAACGTTGGTTGCGACAGTTTGATAAAGAGCAAACCTTGATGCAATGGCAAATGCGATTAGAAGCGATTATTGCCTATCTTGCACCTGAATATCGTGAGAAAGTTGCCAAGAACTTACAAATGCAAGAGGATAGCATTAAAAGATTAAGTGAATTATCGCGATCGCAAATTCAGATCGAATCAACTTTATCTACATTACAATTAAATAGTCAAGTGGTGCAATTAATGCGGCGATATGACTTACCCACATTGATATTGATTGCCCTACAAACTCAGCGTCCAATTCGTCGCAAAATTTGGTATTACTTTACTATTTTACGTAATATCCAAGCACCATTAGATGGTAATAATTTACGAGAAATGGGTTATAAACCTGGACCCCAATTTCGGCAAATGCTTGATAACTTGTTAGCTGCAACATTAGATGGAGAAATTCAAGATCAAGCTGGTGCAGAAGGGTTTTTAAAAACTAATTATCCCAATCTTTCTTAGAAATTTGTATTTCTATTTTTTGGAAAATGACAATCTCTAGAAACCGACTAAATTTTTAAAATCACCCATTAAAAACCCGGTTTCTCCCTGCACCGAATGCTGAATGTGGCGTGGTATTTCAGGTTTCCGCATTGGGGGAGAAATCGAGTTCCTGGGGAAAGCAACAATCTCTAAAAACCGGGTTTATCTCGAACCAATCATAACTAAAATTTTAAGCGTCACCCATTAAAAACCCGGTTTTTCCCTGCACCGAATGCTGAATGTGGCGTGAGTATTTGAGGTTTCTGCATTGGGGTAGTAGAAAAGGAAAAAGTTGTTAAGCAAGCAATACTAAACGAAAACCGTCGAAGTAGTTACGGAGGAAGTGCGTATTGAAAGTGCGATGGGCACTACGACAGTGTTCTGGGAAATTAATCCAGGAGCCACCACGTAGCGATTTTAATTGATTATCATTGCCATTAATCCAAGCTTTTCCATCTGTGGGTGCGCCATGATAATTATCATGCCAAACATCTTGGCACCATTCCCATACATTTCCGTGCATGTCATGTAGCCCAAAAGCATTAGGTGGAAATTTTCCTACTTCTGTTGTTTCTTTTCTGTAAATACCTTTTGGTGCAGAACCATAAGTATAGTTACCATCATAGTTAGCTAATTCGGTTGTAATTGTCTCACCAAAACAAAACGGTTTAGTTGTACCTGCACGACAGGCATATTCCCATTCTGCCTCACTAGGTAATCTGTAATTTCGTGCCGTTTTCCAACTGATTTTTTGACAAAACTCGACAGCATCATCCCAAGAGACACTGTCAACAGGTCGATTTGCACCTTTAAAATAGGAAGGATTATGCCCCATAATGACTTCATACTGCGCTTGGGTGACAGTAAATTTACTCATAAAAAAGGGCTGAATAGTAACTCGGTGTTGAGGACTTTCATAACTGGAGTGTCCTTGTTCATTATCTGGGGAACCCATGAGAAAAGTTCCTCCAGGAATTGATACCATTTCTAAATTCACACCATTCCCCAAATTTTCTCTAAAAATTTCTGCCACTTCAACACTCCCATTTTCCAAAAATCCCGATCGTTTAAAACAATTCGCAATTCGCAATTCGCAATTCGCAATACTCGCAGAGCGAGAAGCTAAAGCTACGCAATTCGCAATTACGCTTTGTGACGGGGATTTTTACCCCGACACAAAACAAGCTGTCTGTAGAGACAGGGGAATTAAACCCCCAGGCTTTGTTAAATGAATTTGAGTCTATTTATTATTTATAGACGATCGCAAGAATTTAACGATAAATGGATCAAGCAAGGGTGGGATGAATTTGCAAAATTTCGTAATTGTCACGTTTGCGCGTTGAGATAGAAATCAGGCTTCTGGTGACAATCTCTAAAAGCCGGGTTTCTCTTAAACCCAGCACGACTAAACCTTTCAGCATCACCCGTTAAAAACCCTGTTTTTTCCTTCACCAAATGCTTAATTTAGTGTGAATATTTGAGGTTTGCGCGTTGGGGGAGAAATCGGGTTTCTGGATTTATCGTCCTAATTCAAGATTATGGGTGGGGAGAAACCTGACTTCTTGCCACAGCAAACCCACCTCCACCCAATTTTTGGATGATTTCGTAGCGCCCAGTAAGTATATCCACAGAGAAATCCCGATCGCCTAACTGAATTAGAGTATATTAGACATCATTTGATGCTGGATTATTTCTCCCAAAGATTTGGCTTCTTCCCAGCTTTTACTCACTTGTCCTAATGGCTCCATTGGTATCGCCACACTTACAGCAATCCAGGCAGCGCGATGTTTTTGCCACTGTGCAGATTGATCAGCTATGAACCATTGTAACTGTGATGGACTACCACCATTTGCCCAAGCGTACCATTGGAGAACGGCAAAGGTTTGCTGTTTAGTCGAGCCTCGAAAAAATTTTGCTTTGACTTTCACGTCTGTTTTGTTTGGGGCGCTGGGTGGTACTTTAACAGTAAATTCCACATCCCGCTCTTGGGCAATTTGCCATTGCCAGAAGCTTTTCACCTCCGTCCATTCCACTTGAGGTTGATCCATGGGACCATTCTGGGGCAACATTAGTAAAATTGCTTTTTTATCAGTACCTTCTTTTTGAATAGTTTGCAAGGACCATTTGCGTTCACCAACAATTTGTTCTTGTTGTTCAATTGTTTGCCATCCCGGTAAAGTCAAACCAGTTTTACGTATTTGTTTTAACTCTTTGAGCGTGGGAATTGGTGGAGGCTGCTTCCACTGCCATTTTCCTGTCACATACCCCGGTACAGCTCCGACAAATAGCAGTAGCACAAGTAATAATAATGCCATTAGTTGTGGATACTGTCGTTCCTTTACAAGCTTAGATAAGGAAACCATTGATTAATTATTATAAATATTTAGATTATTCCAGTATAAATTGTACCTTCTGATTACAATCGTGAGTTCAGTGGTAGCGCTGATTTGTGTTATCCTTCGGTCATTTCCTCTGCTGCTTTTAAAATTTCGACTACGTCAGGATAATTATTAAATTCTGCTAGCATTAATGCCGTGTATCCACCTTGATTTTTGAGGTTGATGTTTGCACCTGCTTGCAGGAGCCTTTTTACCACTTCGCTGTTTCCCTGAGATGCTGCCCACATGAGGGCTGTGGCACCGACTGCGTCTTGAAAATTGACATCAGCCTCTTGACTAATTAACTGTTGAATAATGCTGGTGTAATTACGTTCGCAGGCTTTGAGTAAAACTGTTTTACCATCCATAGTTTTACTATTGGGGTTTGCGCCAAAGTCTAATAACACTTTAACTATATCAACATGTCCTTGAGCGATCGCCAGTGTTAATGGTGTTTCTCCCAGGTTACTAACGTTAACATCAGCGTTTCGCCGTAATAGTGCTTCTACTATTTGGCTGTGTCCTTGTAATGCTGTCACTAACAAGGGTGTATCACCAAGATTATTTCGGATTTGAACTTTGGCATCACGATTTAACAGGACTTCGGTGACATCGGCATATCCTTCGACAGAGGCAAAATGTAGTGCTGTTTCGCCATCTTTGTCTTGGTGATTAATATCCGCACCATGGGCAAGTAATAGTGATGAGATGGCGCTATTTCCGGCGGCTGAGGCTGCAAGCAAGGCGGTACTACCATCTTGAGTTTGCAGATGTACATTTGCACCTGCCGTTAGTAATGTCTGGATAATGTCAATCTGTCCTAAGTCTGCTGCCAGCATCAGGGGGGTTTCCCCACATTCATCTGGGGCATTAATGTCAACTCCAGCCTGTACTAACAATTGCACAATATTGCTGTGTCCCTGTTTCACCGCCAGTCTTAATGCTGTATCACCGTCATTGTCTTGAATATTTGTATCGGCATTCGCTGCTAAAAGGACTTGAACAATTTCCCTATACCCTTTGAGGGTTGCCGCCATTAATGCTGTACTGCCATCTTCGTTTGTGGCATTGGTGTTTACGCCTTTGCTAACCAATAATTTGACAACATCCAACTGATTGGCAGAGGCTGCTAACATCAACGCAGTCAAGCCATATTGTTGCCGTTGGAAGTTGATATCCGCACCTGCTGCAATGAGCGATCGCACGACTTCCACATAGCCGTAATTAGCAGCATACATCAACGCTGTCGTCCCATGGCGATCGCAAATATCTGCCGATGCACCAGCAGCTAGCAACATCTGAACTTTCTTGATATCACCACTTTGGGCTGCCAATAGCAGCAACATGTCTTTTGTCATTGGTTATCGGGAATTAGGAATTAGGCAATGGGCAATAACCACTAGCCATTATCCATTAACCACTTCTTCATTTTCCCAATACATGGGGACAAAAATATCCTTGATTTTTGTAAAGAAGAATTTTGTAAAAAAAGTTATGCTAATTTTTATGAAGATTTTATATTTGGGGGAAAACACGGTAATTATGGAACTATCTCCATCGGTCAAATACTGGCTCAACTTCTTGCACCCGGTAATGATGTGGGCTTTATTACTAGTTTCGCTATATGCTGCCTATTTGGGTTTGCAAGTCCAGCGCACTCGTAGCGCTCAAGGAGAAGAAAAGAAAGAATTGATTAAAGGACGTTATACCGTTCGCCACAATCAAATTGGTTCAATACTGCTAGCTTTGATGGTGGCAGGTTCGGTGGGAGGAATGGCTGTCACCTACATTAACAATGGTAAATTATTTGTGGGTCCCCACCTCCTTGCTGGATTGGGGATGACAGTTGCGATCGCTTTTTCCGCCGCACTTTCACCATTTATGCAAAAAGGCGCAAACTGGGCAAGAATGACGCATATTTTGCTTAATTTTACGCTTTTAGGTTTATTTACTTGGCAAGCAATTACAGGCGTACAAATTGTGCAAAGAATTTTAAGTAATGCTTAGTTAGTTATTGGTTAATAGTTATTAGTTAATCGTTCTTGGTTATGGGTGAGTAGAGATTGGGGATTCCCCAATGCCCCGTACCCAATATTCATTAACAATTAACAATTAACCATTAACCATTAACCATTAACCATAAATAATTAACGCTTAATGGGAAAAGATACGCCTATAGACTGATGAAAATTCTCTTGAACTTGGCGTGTTAAACGTCGAGATACTTGGCGAACAATCTGATTGAGTAACTTGTCACCTGTATTTTGAATTAAAGATTTGGGTAGACGTTGGATGAATTTGGGAAAGTGAACATAGACAGTCAAATCAAGTTCCCATTCCACTCCGGTAATTTGTTGCGAATTTGTGGAAAAATCCTCCGCAGGATTCTCGACTAGGTGCAATCTAGCACGATAATCTACATCATAACCGCATGGAGTGTAGTCAGGAACCGGAATTGTCTGGATACGATATATGCCTGCTTCTGGCGGTAGCAGTTCCAAACCAATTTTTGGTTCGACTTCATAATTGAACGCACCAAACTTACCAATGACCAAAGCATAACCATTTTCACCCAAAGGCTTGACCTTCATTGGTTTGGCGCAATGGACAAACCATTCATGGTGGGTGTTTAAATACTCCGCAACTGTCTGCGATGGAGCATACATATCCATGCGATCGCAATAATGCCCGTAAAATTTGATGGGTGCCGCCAATTTTCCATCTACCAAGTTTGTTTTGGTAATGGCATCTTCAGTATTTATCAGGCTGGAAGTTACGGACATTAGAGGCTCATCGGTTTCAAATACTTGATACTCCTGGTCTTTTGAAAGCATAAAGTGCGTTCCTGTATCTTTTTTCTTTTCCCTTAGTTAAATAATTCCCATCTCGGAGGTAATTTTTCGTGTTGTCTTGATATTTTCACCAAAACCTTAAGAATATGTAATCAACTTCATCCAATTCATAAGTTCAGCAGGAAAAATTTAAGCAGTTCCGGGTCAAGACTATAAATAGTTTTATGTCCTCGCTTATTGTAGAACACCTATGGAGATGAGATTAAAGCCTTTGTATATTGGCAAATTTCGATAGCAAAATTGGCAGCATTAGTCCAGAATCTCCAAGTTTTATCCTGATTCCTGAGTCCAGATTTTTGACTCCTATATTCTTTCTTCACTAGTTTCTTAGGATAGCGTTTATAATGAAAGCTTTTGTAGCAGGTGCAACAGGACAAACCGGTCGCCGTATCGTCGAAGAACTGATCAAGCGTAACATTCCAGTTCGTGCCCTTGTCCGCGATCTTGACAAAGCCAGAGGTATTCTTCCTGCCACTGTTGAATTGGTACAAGGAGATGTTTTGCAACCCACAGAACTTGCAAATGCGATCGCAGATAGCACAGTGATACTATGTGCTACGGGTGCAACACCGAGTTTTGATCCGACTGCACCATATAAAGTCGATTTTGAAGGGACAAAAAATTTGGTGGATATTGCCAAAACAAAAGGAATTGAACACTTTGTTTTGGTGTCATCGTTGTGTGTCTCGCAATTTTTCCACCCACTCAACCTATTTTGGCTGATTCTGGTTTGGAAAAAGCAAGCCGAAGAATATATTCAGAAAAGTGGACTCACTTATACGATTGTCCGTCCTGGTGGCTTAAAAAATGAAGACAATGCGGATGGAATTGTCATGCAAAGTGCTGACACTTTGTTTGAAGGTAGTATTCCCCGACAAAAAGTCGCTCAGGTTTGTGTGGAAGCGCTAACAGAAACTGCGGCAAGGAATAAAGTTTTGGAAATCGTGGCTAAACCGGAGATTCCCGCTCAAGGATTTAGTGAATTATTTACCAGTGTCGCTTAAATAAAATCAGGAGAAATCTGGTTTCTTGATTTCTCCTCAAACAAGAACAAGCGATCGCTCATTCTTTTTACCTAAGTCTCACTAAGGGGAATTCTGAATCTGACTGTTAAATCCTATATTAATTTGGGAATCATTATGGAGTAGCTTTCAATCGAATATTGCTTCTCCTAGTATGAGTATGCCTTTTAATACCAAACCCGATAATCTTGCTCCGATTGAAGTTTTTGAAGACGAAACACACTTTCTTGTACGCATCCACCCTGAAAACCGAGATCGAGCTAAGAAAATAGTTGGACGGCAATGGGATGGAGATAGAAAGGCATGGGTTTACCCTAAAGACGTATTCACCTACGAAGCCTTAGCTGAAGAGTTTCAAAAAGACGCTGATAAATTTGATATCCAGCGACCAAAGACAAAACGACCTGATGGAATTAAGCCCCCTCTACAGGAGTACAACGATGAGTTTGAGGAGGAGATTCTAGAAGAAAGCCACGACAAAATTCACAGTGATCTTGATGGGATTCGAGTGATGCTTGAGTCACTGAGAGATGTCGCATCACACCAAAGTCGTACTCTTGAGGAGTTACGTGAAACTCAAAAGGAAGCTAGGAAAACAGTACAGGTTCTTCCAGATGCTCTCGACTTGACTAAACAGAAGGAAATTGAGTTACTTGAAAATGCACTGGTTATGATTGCTTATTACACAGCTAACAAGCAGAAGTCTTTTTATGATTGGATGAGTAAGCACGCACCTCTGGATCGCCCAAGGGATTTTGTCAGCGAAACACATGAATTTCTCAAAGAACAGCTCGGCAAAATTACTGGAGACGAAAATCCTGATACAGACTTTCGCAGCCTTATTCGTAAGGCAGAAAATGAAGACTGTTTTTATAGTGCTAAATTCGATCCGATAAAGCCTATACCTATCCTCAATAATCTTAATGCCATACGAAATCGCTTCCATCATACACGCGGAGATTTCAGCCAATGGGAAAAGTGGAGCCGCTCAATCCTTTACTTAATGAACCTTGCATTGGTTTGGTCAAAAGTCGTGATTGAGGTAGATAATTTTGATGTATAAGTCGTCACCTATATGGGAATGTTATCGATTGCTGGGAAGCACAAAACCTGATGAGTGGAGGAAAATACTTGAACAATGCCTTGAAAAGGTTGAATGTCCTTATCGTTACGACATTTATAATACTTCGTTAAGAATATGGAATCCTGCCGATCAAAAAATCGATGTTCCAGAATCCAAGTACACCTGTCATAACGGTTATGAAATTCAGAAAGTAGCTTTCGGAAGAGAGAAAGAAGAGACATTGATTGGTATTACTTTCGCTCGTCTTGTATTTGAGCCTAAATCCAAATTTCCATTACCCTTTTCCTCCGACGAGCTTTTTTCTAAAGGTAAATACCCTGAAGTATTGCGTCACCAACCAATGGTTATTGGGATCGAAGCATTAATTACATTTTTCAATAATAACCTTGTTAGAAATAAACTTGAACCACATATAAACTATCAGGTAGTTCACCAAGCTCAAAACATATATTATCGTTTTGGTAATTGTTCTGAATCCTTAGCTGAAGTTGTAAAAAATCCAGGATTGTCCAAAAACTTGCTAGGCTCAGTAAGAAGAAATAGAGCGATCGCACCATCTTCTGTAAAGCTTGGGGTGCTTTCAAATAATGTCAATGCTTCTGATAAAGCACTCCGCATTGGAAGTGAAATAGTAAATGTCCTTCACGAATGGCAATGTAGCGCGTCTCTTAAAGACCTTAAAAATGGTGATGGAATTGAATCTTTTCTAGCTGCTACCTCACAAGGGCAACCAATCATTTTAGTGCCTCTTGATGGTAAAAAGGGAGACCGTCCTCCTGATGCTACGATTAATTGGCTAAGGTATCTGGATTCGGAAAAAGCAGCTTTTCAACTTTGTTCTACAGCTTCTAATCCTCTTTACTCGAGGCATGGACTTGCTATAGCTATTCTTGGGAAAGCTAACGGGAGCATTTTTGTCACAGAACCGATTGGTTTTCCAGAATTTCATAATAGTTGGTTCATTGGACTCGACCTCGGAAAAGGTGGACTAAACAAGGGAAAGATTGTGGTGATCACACTTACCAGTCCTGATGGCAATTTACAAGCTTACTGGCGTGCAAGAAAAAATGATGATGAAACCCTTTCTCCAAAGATACTTTCTGAGGGTTTGTCATGGATGGCTTCTAAAGCAGACTTGCTTGGCAAAGATCGTCATCTCTACCTTATTCGTGACGGGCTTAGACCACACAAGGAGTCATTAGACTGCTACCGGGAGGCTTTATCCGATCATAATTTCACGCTCATTGAATACTCAAAATCTGGTTCTCCTCTGATCCACTGTTCTCCCTTTGAGCCTGAACCAGGTACAACGATTTTGCCTGAAGAGTCTGGCTTTACTGCTCTTTACCCTTGTATTTCCCCACAATCTGGTGTGTTAACGATACCAGTTAAATTTCGCACGCTAATCAATCCCAATCGTCATAGTATGTCAGATATCGCGTTGCTACTTACTAGTCTTTGTCACTCTGCTACGCTATCTTATCAACCTAGCCGACTTCCTGCTCCACTTCAATGGGCAAATGGTCTTGCTCGTCTCTCTTATAAAGATTTACAATTCTCCGGTTGGTCTCATAGAGCCTCAAGACTGCTCAATCTCACAGATTGGTAATTTTGTTTGGCTTATCGAATTTAAGTACCCATTAGTTATGGATAAGCGATCGCACAAAACAAAATGAGGGATAACCACAATACCCACTTTCGTTTGACTGCTGCTATCCCATATCCTCAAATTTATCATTCCTAAAATTAATTACTAGCAGAAGCCGCAAGTTCTGCTAATTGATCTTGCTGGTCTTGGGAAATACAAGACTGAACGATATTCTCAATATCCCCTTCCAAAGCCGGAGTCAGCGAAAAATTCTGATTGATCCGGTGGTCGGTGACGCGGTTATCTTTATAATTATATGTCCGTATTTTCTCGGAACGAGAACCTGTACCTACCTGTAAACGGCGTGCAGAAGTAATTGCTGCTTGTTGCTCTTGCAGTTTTATTTCATACAATTTGGCACGCAAAATTTGCATCGCCCGTTCTTTGTTCTGTAACTGGCTGCGTTCTTCAGTACAGAAAATGCGGATACCAGTGGGTTTGTGAAGCAAGTCAGCCGCAGTTTCTACCTTGTTGACGTTTTGTCCACCCGCACCACCGGAACGTGCTGTTTTCATTTCAATATCTTTGGGGTCGATATGCACTTCCACATCGTCAACTTCGGGCATGATTGCCACTGTTGCCGTTGATGTATGTACTCGCCCTCCGGCTTCTGTGACGGGTACGCGCTGGACACGATGTACACCAGCCTCAAACTTCAATTGGCTGTATACACTGTCACCCTTAATTTCCAGGATCACCTCTTTCCATCCCCCCATCTCTCCCAAGGATTCACTCACCAAGGAGACTTTCCAACCTTGGGTTTGAGCATAGCGGGTATACATTCGCATTAAATCGCCAGCCCAGATACTCGCTTCATCACCACCAGTTCCGGCGCGAATTTCCAACATGATGTTTTTATCGTCGTTGGGGTCGCGGGGTAATAAAAGTATTTTGAGACGATTCTCTAGAAAATCAATTTTTTCTTCAAGTTCTTTAACTTCCAAACCAGCCATTTCTTGCATTTCCGGGTCACTCGCAGACTCCTTATAAATCTGACGTGCCCCAATCAAGTCATCTTGGGCTATTTTCCAAGTTTCATAGGTATTTACTACTTCTTCCAATCCCGATCGCGCTTTGGCGATTTGTTGATATTCATTTTGGTCTTTAGCTGTATCTGGATCAGCAAGACGACGGGTTAGTTCGTGAAAAGTTTGTTCAACAGATTTTAATTTCTCCAGCAAATATTGTTCAGCCATGATCGCGCTCCTTAAAAAAATAACTAAATTGGCTTTGGCAAAGTGCGTAAACTAAATACGCAAAATAGACCCAACAGCTAGTGCCGGGTCGTGATTAAGCAAAGCCAAGCAGCTACTTTTGTTCTTGGTCGCTGGCTGATTGGTCGAACATTCCGTATTTGCGAAGGAAACGTTCTACGCGACCTTCGGTGTCAATAATCTTCTGATTTCCTGTGTAAAAAGGGTGGTTTCCAGACCAAACATCTACGTTCAATTCGGGCTTGGTGGAGCCTACTGTCATCACAACTTGTCCGTTGCAAATAACTTTAGCTTCTGGATACCACTGAGGATGAATACCTTCTTTAGCCATTGTTCCTTACGTGGTGAATCTATAGAAATTATAACTTTATTTGGGGGAATAGGAGGATGCAGCGAGGATAAGAGGGAAAAGACGAAAACAATACATATGTACTGCATCTGTGTTATTTTTCTCTGTCTCTCCATCCCTACATTCCCATGCCTGCCCATTTCCCAAATTATCGTTTCGAGTATTGAGGAGCTTTACGAGCTTTGTGTAAACCGTATTTCTTACGTTCTTTAGCTCGTGGGTCACGGGTTAAATAACCTTCAGTTTTGAGTGGGGGACGATTGCCGGGGTCAAGTTGGCAAAGTGCCCGTGCAACACCCAGACGAACTGCATCTGATTGTCCAGTGAGACCACCACCTTCGGCTTTTACGAGGATATCGTAGTCATTTTCCATACCTAGAGTTTCTAGGGGTGCTTTGATGACACCAAGGTAATTAGCATTGAATTGAAAGTACAATTCTCCGGGTTTGCCGTTGACGGTGAGTTGTCCAGTTCCGGGGACTAATCGGACACGCGCGATCGCGGATTTGCGGCGACCTGTACCAAAGTACATAGCACGACCGCTATTAATATCGGTTGCTTGCATTAACCTTCTGCTCCTGGAATGGTGTTAATTTTTAATTCTTTGGGTTGTTGGGCAGCGTGGGGATGGGTTGAACCCGCATACACTTTCAGTTTGGTAAATAAATGTCTACCCATGTTGTTTTTGGGTAACATACCCTTGACTGCTTTTTCAATGATGCGTTCGGGTATCCGCTCTTGGAGTTTGGCGAATGTTTCGGTTTTCATCCCACCGGGGCGACCGGAGTGACGACGGTAAAGTTTTTGAGTCCGCTTTTTGCCTGTAACCGTGACTTTTTCGGCGTTGATGACAATTACAAAGTCACCAGTATCTAAGTGGGGAGTGAATTCCGGCTTGTTTTTGCCCCGGAGGATCATGGCGATCGCAGTAGCTAGGCGACCTAAACGTTGATCGGCTGCATCAATTACGTACCAGTCGCCTTCAAGGGTACTAACTGGGGGAAGATATGTTTTTTGTGCTGTCATTTGTCAATTGTCCTTGGTTAATTGTTAATTGTTATTGGTTAATTGGTATTGGTTAATTGGTAATTGTTAGTGGTTAATTCCGATTAACTCTTAACCATTAACTAATAACTAAATAACTAATAACTAAATACAAACTTTGGCTGTGTATCAAACCAAATTTCTTTTGAAAAAGTCAAATCTGGATAGCCTACACGCAATAGGCATAAACCCTGGGCTGGTGCGGAGTGCTTCACTTGTTCGCGGAGTTGATTTTTCCAAATTTCGGTGAAGTTGGAAATTGTCCTTTCTTGCGAACCAACTTGTACTAGCATTCCCACAATAAAGCGCACCATGCCGTACAAAAACCCATCTGCTTGAATTTCAATATGGATAAATGAACCATCGCGATCGCATTTTGCTTCTTGCACTTCTACCCAAGAATGGGCGCGTTTGGAATTGGCGCGGCGAAATGCTCCCAGGTCATGCTTGCCAATCAGAGGCTCGATCGCATTCTGGATTAATGATTCATCCAGAGGAGCATGATAATAATGCCAACAAAAGGGTTTGATAAATAAGTTAGGTCGCGCATCAGTATAGAGTGTGTAACGATAGCGCCGATACATTGCACTATATTGTGCGTGCCAGTTACTATCAACTTCTGATGATGCCCTTATCAATATATCTGATGGGAGGTATTTGTTGAGAACTGCTGCCCACTTGTGCGGCGGTATTTTACTTTTGATGTTAAAGTGTGCCACCTGTGCGGCTGCATGTACTCCAGCGTCGGTTCGTCCGGCACCATGTAAGGTGACATGATGACCAACTATTAAGGCGATCGCCTTTTCAATTTCCTCTTGTACGGTACGGTGTCGCGCCTGCCTTTGCCAGCCATGAAAATGAGTCCCCAGGTATTGTATTACCAGGGCGACTCGCTTTTGTTCTGTGGACTGGCTCTCTAACATAGGTTTATTGAGGAATGGGGTACTGGGGATGGGGTATTGTGGTCACTTTCCCTGACATTGCCGACCCTAGTCTTTGGTAAATTCTCCAGGGTAAGAGATGCTATTCCCGTCTACTGCCCATTGCCCAAATCATACCAATTCAATGATTGCCATGTCCGCATTGTCACCACGACGCGGAACTGTACGCATAATGCGGGTATAACCGCCATTACGATTTCCGTAGCGTGTTGGCGCTTGTTCAAACAAAGCATGAACTAGTTGTTTGTCAAAAATATAACCCATTGCTTGACGACGTGCTGAGAGCGAACCGTCTTTAGCGAGAGTAATCATTTTATCGACTTCGGCACGAACAACTTTGGCGCGAACCAAGGTTGTTGTGATTTTACCGTGACGAATCAATTCAGTGGTGAGCGATCGCAACAGGGCGCGACGCTGGTCTGCTGGTTTGCTAAGTTGTTTAACTCGACAACGATGGCGCATAATAATCGACAGTGAACAATAAATACTGAATTAGATATTTCTTTGTTAGGTGTTAGGTGTTAGTTGTTAGTTGCTAGTTGTTGATTAAAGTTTCTGAATAAACCGCTCATCAATAACTTACATATTCACTAATAACTAACTAATTACCTTAACCACTAACAATTAATTGTGCTTAGAACCTCTTTCCATTGGCAGGGTAATACCCAAACGTCGCTGTAAAGCCTCTACAACTTCTTCAGCCGACTTTTGACCAAAGTTCTTTATTTCCAATAGGTCTTCCTGAGTATAATCGAGCAAATCTGCTACAGAATTAACTTGTGCCCGCTTGAGACAGTTATAAGCACGCACTGAAAGTTGTAATTCCTCGATTGGGATTTGTGCCGTTGGGTCTAAGTCCTCAGTAATTCCTGTATCCTGCTCCGTATAAGTAAAGTCTTTTAACGGATTAAATAAATCTACCAGGATATTAGCGGCTGAAGAAAGTGCTTCTTGAGGGCTAAGACTACCATTTGTCCAGACTTCAAGCAGTAATCTATCTTTAGGGATGTTGCTCTCACCGCGAGTCTCTTCAACACTATAATTAACTTTCCGCACTGGCATAAATACGGAGTCAATTTGTAAAAAGTCTAACGATGTAGCTTCTTCCCGACCACGTTCAACGGTACGATACCCTTTACCCCTTTCTATGCGGAACTCCATTTCCAGCTTTGCGCCTTCTGCTAGAGTGGCAATATACTGAGTCGGGTCCATCACTTCAACTTCACTGGGTAAATCAAAATGCGAAGAAGTCACGTTTGCTGGACCAGTGACGAGCAAACGACCAATTTGAGGTTGAGAAGAATAACTCTTGAGAATGACTTCTTTCATTCTCATCATGATTTCGAGAACATCTTCGCGGACACCGGGAACGGTGGCAAATTCGTGCGAAACACCTGCAATCCGCAACGCCGTTACCGCAGTACCCTCTAAATTAGAAAGTAAAACCCTTCTCAGGGCATTACCTACTGTCGTTCCTTGTCCTCTTTCTAGAGGCTCCAACACAAACTTACTATAATGGCTCCGAGTTTCTTCTGTATTGGACTCTACACATTCAATTTGAAATTGCGCCACGGAGCAGCCTCCCTTGTTTTCAGTCCTGCTAGCAGGCAATATAAAATTACCTGTCGAATTTACACTTTGTCCCGGTCGTTTCCAGATGATTCCAAACTCTAAAACTTGAAATGATTTAACATCAGTTGTAGATATCTGAACATTCCTAAAAACGTGGGCGATACTAATTGATTGGGTGAAAAAGAAGTTTCTTTACTTTGGTATTGCTACTGTTTTCGTAACTTCTTCGATTACACTTTTTTAGACGGTCACGATACGAGTGAGGAGAATCAAAACGGAATAATGACTAAAAATCCAAGCATAAGTCACTCCCAAGGGTAATTTTTGCTTATGCTTGAAAGTGACACTAATTGATTCTTAAATGTTGTCAACAACCGCCCAACCAATTGGGTCTAAACTCGACGACGCTTGGGCGGACGACAACCGTTGTGAGGAATCGGTGTAATATCGCGAATCAATGTAATTTCCAATCCAGCTCCTTGTAATGCGCGGATTGCGGTTTCGCGTCCAGCTCCGGGACCACTTACCATCACTTCTATTTGACGCATTCCTGAGTCCATTGCTCGTCTGGCTGCACTTTCAGCAGCAGTTTGAGCCGCAAAAGGGGTTCCTTTTTTTGCGCCTTTAAAACCACTGGAGCCAGCACTTGCCCAGGATATAACATCACCGTTTTGATCGGTGATGGTGACAATGCTATTGTTGAAAGTGGATTGGATGTAAGCAACTCCGTTGGGAACATTACGTTTTGTCTTCTTGCTCCCACCTTTTTTTCCTGTTTGACGCGCCATATCGATTTAGTTGAGTTAGCGTAAAACTTGCTATTCACAAGTATTGTTAGTTTATTTACCTGGTGCTTTTTTCTTACCAGCTACGGTTTGTCTTCTACCGCGTCGAGTTCTGGCATTGGTACGGGTACGCTGTCCTCGGACTGGTAAGCCCATGCGATGACGGCGACCTCTGTAAGTACCAATGTCTACTAGGCGCTTGATGCTCATTGCTTCCAAGCGTCGCAAATCACCTTCTACTTGGTAATTGCTTTCGACTTCACCCCGCAAGGAGGAAATATCGGCATCACTTAAATCCTTCACTCGTGTATCTGGATTTACGCCTGTTGCAGCTAAAATCGCTTTTGAACGTGATAGTCCAATTCCAAATATGTAAGTGAGACCAATCTCAATCCGCTTGTCGCGGGGAAGGTCTACTCCGGCAATACGTGCCACTGTGAATATCTCCCTATATTGCTTGTCCTGTGTTGCAATCTACAACTAGATGTTGAACAGCGAATGCTGAGTAGTTGTAATATTTAGATTTTCGATGCTTGATGAAATTTAGCCTGACGAAATCTATCAAAAATGGCTTATCCTTGGCGTTGCTTGTGCTTGGGATTTACGCAAATCACCATAACGCGACCGCGACGTTTGATGACGTTGCATTTTTCGCAAATTCGTTTAACGGAAGCTCGAACTTTCATTTTTCTAGTTTGACTCCAAATGTTAAATTATAGCATTTTTAGGAAAAATATTCAGTTTAAATGGTGGATATTACCCAAAAAGTTTTTGTTATGGTAAAATCCTGTACATTAACCTATTTTTTACGCAACCGATAGGTAATTCTACCCTTTGTCAAGTCGTAAGGCGTGAGTTCTACCTTGACGCGATCGCCAGGTAAAATCTTGATATAGTTACGGCGGATCTTGCCAGAGATATGAGCTAACACATTAAAGCCATTATCCAAGTCAACGCGAAACATGGCGTTGGGTAATGACTCTGTAACTGTGCCCTCCATTTCAATTAAGTCTTGCTTAGACAACTTGCTTTTTCCTCAACTCAGTATTTTTGGTTCTTGTTTAATCGCCCGCAGTTGTATTACTACTGCAAGAACACATGTTTTGCCAAATATATCAACAGTTTATTAATATATCTTATTTAATTGGGAATAGGGCATTGGGTACTGGTCACTAGGTCAGGACAATTACCCATTAACCCTTCCTAAGAAATAACTTTTGCAAGTTCGGCGGTGACTTCTTCGAGGGACTGATTACCATTGACTATTAACAGTTGTGCTTTAGAACTGTAGTAGTCAATTAAAGGGGCAGTTTCCGAGCGATAAACTTCGAGACGACGACGGATGACTTCTTCTGTATCATCTTTACGTCCGCGTTCGAGTAAACGTGCAACCACAATATCATCGGGCACGTCAAGATTAACTACCCGCTCCCCTGCTTGATCTAGCTTTTGTAATAAAGCTTCCAAAAAGCTTGCCTGCTTTACAGTGCGAGGGAATCCATCCAGAATCCATCCAGATGTGGTGTCGGGTTGTTTCAGCCGTTCCTCAACCATCTCTTCTACTAATTGGTCGGGAACTAACTCACCCTTATCCATGTAGCTTTGAGCTTTAACCCCTAAGGTAGTTTGCTCTTTTAATGCTTGACGTAAAATATCACCCGTCGAAATATGAGGAATTTGCCAGTGGTCTGCAAGTGCCTTGGCTTGCGTTCCTTTACCTGCACCCGGAGGTCCCAAGAAGATTAGTCGTGTCACTATTGTTTCACCATTCCTTCATAACGCTGAGAGATGACGTAGGTTTGAACCTGCTTTGCGGTATCAATCGCTACACCAACCAGGATTAATAACGAGGTTGCACCAAATCCTTGAAAGGTTCTGATATTTAGAAATCCCTCAATTGCAGTCGGAACAATCGCAATTAAGCCTAAGAATACTGCCCCCAAAAAGGTTAACCGATTTAATACTCGCTCGATATACTCACTAGTCGCTTTCCCTGGACGAATACCAGGAATACTCGAACCCATCTTTTTGAGGTTTTGGGCTACGTCGATCGGGTTGACAATCAGTGAGGAATAGAAGTAGCTAAAGAAAATAATCGAGACCAGTTGTACTAACGCATAAACCCAAGAGCCATTACCGCTAGGGCTTAAATATGTTTGTACTATTTCCGAGAAAGTTTGATTTTTAGCAAACTGGGAAATCAAGGCAGGCAAACTGAGGATAGCGGATGCAAAAATAATTGGCATCACACCACCTTGATTAAGCCGCAATGGCAGGTAACTACGTTGTTCTGCCAATATTCGACGACCAACTTGACGGCGAGCGGAGATAATGGGGATGCGGCGGACACCTTCTTGAATAAAAACAATACCAATGGTTGTGACTATGAACAGGAGCAACAGCACGATGACACGACCGACTGTATCACGCCCACCACTTTCAACTAATTGAATTGTATTTTGTAAAGATTTTGGTAGTGTGGCGACAATGTTGACAAAAATCAACAAGGATGCACCGTTACCAATCCCACTTTCAGTCACTACCTCCGAAGCCCACATGACGAACATCGAGCCAGCAACAAGAGCGATCGCAGTTTGGGCGACAAAGAAGGGGCTAAAACTAATTGCGTATGGTCGTAGCCAAAACGCCGAAATGAAAACACTTTGTAATATTGCCCATCCCAAAGAGACGTAGCGAGTATATTGAGAAAGCTTGCGTCTACCAGCTTCGCCTTCGTTTTTTTGTAAGTTTTCTAAAGCTGGGATAGCAGCAGTGAGAAGTTGGATGATAATCGAAGCATTGATGTAAGGTAGAATTCCCAGCGCAAAAACACCGAGCGCCGAGAGTCCGCCTCCCGAAAAGATATCCAAAAAGCTTAATACTTGATTGTTATTAGCGATCGCCGCAGCAAAAGCTTGGCGATCAATTCCCGGAATGGGTACGTGAATACCCAACCGAATCAAAATTAAAATACCGACCGTAACAAGCAGCCGACCTCGAAGTCCAGCTGCTTGCGCCATCTGCATAAAAGTTTCTTGAGCGCTTGGGGCTTTATCTCGACTAATCATAGAGGGCTACCTTGAAAAAGTGAACCTGGCGCTGGCAGCGAGGATTGTTTGCCCTGAGAGTGTGCCCTGAAGAAGATATCTACTTGGCTCACCTTGGCGAAACTTCACAACTGCCACCAGCTGCCTCAATTTTGCTACGAGCTGATGCAGTAAAAGCTGCTGCTTTGACTTTGAGTGCAACACCCAACTCCCCGTTACCTAGTATTTTTAATGGGTCTCTACCAGAAGTCAAAATTCCTACTTCTTTCAAAGATTCCAATGTTACCTCTGTATCTGCGGGCAGCGAAGCTAGCTTTTCTACATTAATCGTAGTGTACTTTTTCCGAGGGGCGAGGGGAAAGCCCTTCAACTTTGGTAAACGACGGTACAACGGTTGTTGACCACCTTCAAAACCTGGTCTAGTTCCACCGCCAGAACGTGAGTTCTGACCGCGCATACCTCTACCAGCACTAGCACCTTGACCTGCTGCAATACCTCGACCGACGCGGCGACCACGTTTTTTGGAGCCAGCTTGCGGCTTGACATCATGGAGTCTCATGGCTTGTCATTCGTCCTTAAATGAAATGAGTTGTGGATATTACTGAGCGTAAAGGCGTTCAATGGGAACACCACGATCTTCAGCAACTTCCGATAAAGTACGCAAGGTAGAGAGGGCATTCACTGCGGCGCGGGCATTATTCAAGGGGTTATTTGAACCGAGTTGCTTCGCTAAGATGTTGCGAACTCCTGCTAATTCGAGAACAGTACGCACTGCTCCACCCGCGATTACGCCGGTACCAGGGGCAGCTGGACGCATGATTACTTTAGCTCCACCACCCATGCCGTTGATGGGGTGAGGAATCGAATTGGATTTAGTAATCGGAACTTCGATTAAGTGTTTTTTGCCGTCGGCGACACCTTTTTTCACAGCACCGATCACATCAGATGCTTTCCCAACTCCAACTCCAACTTGCCCGCGTTCGTTACCAACAACAACAATTGCACGGAAGCTGAGTTTTTTACCACCTTTGACTACTTTGCTGACGCGGCGAATTTGAATAACTCGCTCTTGCCAGGTAGTATCTTCTTTTTTTGTGCGGTTAGATTTCTTTCGACCACCAGTTGCCATATTTAATATCCTTTGCGATTTGTGATTGGTTATTGGTTATTCGTGATTAGTTATTCGTCAATAGTTATTTAGTTATTATTGTGATTAACCGTTAACTATTAAGCCACTGACTATTAACCATTAACCATTAACTGTTAACCAATTTTAAAAATCCAAACCAGCTTCACGGGCTGCTTCTGCCAACGCTTTGATCCGACCGTGGTAAAGATTTCCTCCACGATCAAAAACTACTTTGGTAATCCCTTTTTCAAGCGATCGCTTGGCAATTAACTTACCTACTTCAGTGGAAGCTTGGCAATTGGAACCGGAAGTTAATTGAGTTTTTAATTCTGGCTCTAAAGACGAAGCTGCAACCAAGGTATGGTGAGCGGTGTCATCAATCACTTGAGCATAGATATGCTCATTAGAACGAAATATAGCTAAGCGAGGGCGTTCTGGGGAACCACTGACCCTGCCACGAATGCGGCGGTGGCGGCGTTCTTTCGATTCTCTGCGAGTGAGTTTCATAGTTTATTTTTTACCCTTACCAGTCTTACCAGCTTTACGGCGAACGGCTTCACCCGAATAGCGAATACCTTTACCTTTGTAAGGTTCAGGTGGACGAACTGCACGGACTTGGGCTGCGGTATTACCAACTATTTCTTTGTCGTATCCACTGACAATGACGTTAGTGTTATTTTCAACCGCAAACTGAATACCTTCGGGAGGCGCAATTTGTACTTGATGACTATAACCCATGTTTAGCACCAGGTTGCGACCTTGAACAGCAGCACGATAACCGACCCCTTGAATTTCCAAACGACGTTGAAAACCCTGAGATACACCTTCCACCATGTTTGCTACCAGTGTCCGGCACAAACCATGTAATTGGCGAGATGTCCTTGTATCATCGCGACGATTGACGGAAAGAGTTTCTCCTTCCTGGGCAACTGATACATTCGCGGGCAAGTCGCGGGAAAGTTCGCCTTTGGGACCTTTGACAACTATTTTGGCTCCATTAATTGTCACTTGGACTTTTGCCGGAACCGTAATTGGACGTTTACCAATTCGAGACATAATTCTTCTTTGTCCTTTGTTATTTGTCCTTTGTTATTTGTCCTTTGTTATTTGTCCTTTGTTATTTTGATGTTTTCACGTACTAATTAAAAACAACTAATGACAAGCGGAGCAATGACAGTGACCAATGACAAGTGACCAATGACTAAATAACTACCAAACGTAACAAAGTACTTCACCACCAACATTTTGGCGGCGTGCTTCTCGGTCTGTCATGATACCGCTTGATGTGGAAATAATCGCGATACCAATACCACCGAGAACTCGCGGTAAGTCTTTGCGGTTGGAATAAACCCGCAAACCTGGTTTGCTAACTCGTTTGAGGGCTGTAATTAGAGGTTGGCGATTTTTACCCTTGTATTTGAGAGAAATCACCAAATTCTTTTTAATACCCTCTCCAGCTTCTTCAAATTCACCGATAAAGCCTTCTTCGCGCAACACTTTAGCGATGTTGCGAGTCATTTTTGTTGCAGGCACTAGTGTTGTTTGATGCCTTGCCATATTGGCATTGCGGATGCGCGTCAGCATATCTGCAATTGTGTCGTTTGCCGCCATCTTTCCCTCTGTCTAGATGAACTTATTGATCGCGAAAAGGCATACCCATTTCTTTGAGTAAAGCACGACCTTCTTCGTCGTTATTCGCTGTGGTGATGATGGAGATGTCCATACCACGGATTTGGTCGATTTTGTCGTATTCGACTTCTGGAAATATTAATTGTTCGCGAACGCCAAGGGTATAGTTTCCACGCCCATCAAAGCTCTTGGGACTAATCCCACGAAAGTCGCGGATTCGAGGCAGTGCTAGGTTAATGAGACGTTCGAGGAAAGCATACATCCGAGCGCCCCGTAAAGTCACCATGACACCTACAGGCATCCCTTGACGAATCTTAAAACCTGCGATCGCTTTTTTGGCTCTGGTGACAACTGGTTTTTGACCAGTAATTAATGCAATTTCCGAAAGACATGCTTCGAGTGCTTTTGCATTAGTCGCCGCCTCACCCAATCCTCGGTTTATAGTAACTTTTATTACTTTAGGAACTTGGTGAACGTTAGTATAATCAAACTGCTTTATCAGTTTGGGGACTATTGTCTCTTGATACGTAGACTTGAGCTTGTTTGCCATAATGTTTGTCCTTAATGTCCCTGGTCTTGGTCAGGGAAAAAGTCAGTTATGAGTGTTGGGTGCTGTGGGCGATTGTCTGTTCACAGATCGACTTGAGTACAAGTATATTCACTATTAACTCCCCACTGTAAACCCTAACTCCTAACTACTTATCCAAGATTTCCCCTGTTTTTTTGAGCATCCGCACTTTCTTACCTTCGGCGGTGACGGTATAGCAAACACGGCTAGCAACGTTTTGCTTAGTGGAATACAACATCACGTTAGAACTGTGGATGGGATACTCCTGGGTGACAATCCGTCCGGATTCTCCTTCGCCTTGGGGTTTGACGTGTTTTGTTTTCATATTCACGCCTTTGACAAGCACTTTACTCTCTTTAGGAAGTGCTTTCATCACTTCACCCACTTTGCCTTTGTCTTTACCAGCGATTACCTGCACTGTGTCGCCAGTTTTGACATGCATTTTCTGGAATTGGGGTTTTTCCTTTTTAGCAGTCATTACAGCACCTCCGGTGCCAGCGAAACGATTTTGGTAAAGCTTTTTTCTCTTAATTCCCGTGCCACTGGACCAAATACACGAGTTCCTTTGGGGTTGCCATCTTTGTTGATGATCACTGCGGCGTTATCATCAAACCGAATACTCATGCCGCTATCTCTCCGGATAGTGTGGCGGGTACGAACGATGACTGCTTCGACAACATCGGATTTTTTCACACCCATGTTGGGGATAGCGTCTTTAACGACGGCGATAATGCGATCGCCAACGAAGCCATAACGGCTATTCCCTTTACTCAGTACGCGGATGCACATGAGTTTACGGGCACCGCTATTATCGGCGACATTCAGATAAGATTGCTGTTGAATCACGGTTACTCTTCCTAATAAAAGTGTTAAAAATCTAACAATATTATTTGTAGATTTTACTTATTCAGAATTTCAGTGACTTGCCAGCGTTTGGTTTTACTCAGTGGTCGGGTTTCAGAAATACGAACGCGATCGCCAATCTTACACTGATTCTCTTCGTCGTGAGCTTTATAACGCCGGGTTTTCACCACAATTTTTCCATACTTGGGATGGGGAGCGCGGTTTTCAACGGCAACTACTACCGTTTTTTGCATTTTGTCGCTCACTACCAAACCGACTCTTTCTTTAACTGCCATAATCTCCTACTACTTAGAGTTATGAGTTATGAGTTGTGAGTTATGAGTTAATTTTTGCTTTGATACCAGTAGTAAACTACCAACTATTTAGCTATTAACTATTAACCCCTAACTCCTAACTTTCCTTTTGTGCTGCTCTTTTACGCTCGTTCTCAACAGTTAATAACTGTGCTAGACGATGCCGAGCATGTCGAAACTGGTGAGGTTTTTCTAGCTGTCTTGTGGCTTTTTGTAAGCGCAATTGAAATAACTGCTTTTTAATTGCCAGAATTTCTTCAGCTAATCTCTCGTCGCTTAATTCTCTGGCTTCGGAAATTTTGGGAAGCGGCATGACCTACTCCTGTTCCTGTTCTTGAGGTTCTATTTCAGAACGCGAAATAAACTTGGTTTTAATTGGTAACTTATAAGAAGCCAGACGCATGGCTTCACGAGCCGTTGCTTCGGGAACGCCAGCGATTTCAAATAAAATTCGCCCTGGCTTCACTACAGCTACCCAAAACTCTGGATTACCTTTACCAGAACCCATCCGGGTTTCGGCAGGACGCATTGTTACTGGCTTATCTGGGAAAATACGAATCCAAATTTTACCACCCCGACGAATATAGCGAGTCATTGCCCGACGGGAGGCTTCAATTTGTCTTGAGGTAATCCAGCATGGTTCCTGTGCTTGGAGAGCAAAATCACCAAAACTTAAGGAACTACCACGTGCAGCCAACCCTTTCATCCGTCCGCGTTGTTGTTTGCGGAATTTAGTTCTTCTTGGACTTAACATGATTTGTACGAGTGTCCTTTGTCCTTGGTCTTTTGTCTTTTGCCTTTTGCCCTTTGCATTTTGTACTTTGTTGTTTTGCCCTTGAGCTTCTACGATTTAGAAAAAACCTACAGACTCATAATCAATAACAAACGACAAATGACAAATGACTACTGACTATCCTTCATTCGAGCGGTCTTCAAATTGTTGACGACGACGTTGACCTCCACCACGACGACGGGGTTCGCCACGCTCGCCACCACGTTCACCACGATTGGAACTGAGTGTGGGTGCTTCCTCTTGTCCGGGGATAATCTCGCCTTTAAATACCCAAACCTTGATGCCCAGAATCCCGTAGATAGTTTTTGCTGTGCAGTATGCGTAGTCAATATCGGCTCTTAGAGTATGTAAAGGCACACTACCTTCACGAGATGCTTCTGTTCTGGCGATTTCAGCACCGTTGAGACGACCACTAACTTGGATTTTGATGCCTTGAATTCCGGCACGTTGAGCGCGTTGAATTGCTTGGCGCACGACTCGACGGAAGGAAACCCGACGTTCGAGTTGCTGGGCTACATATTCGGCAATTAAGTGAGCATCAGCATCAACTCGTTGAACTTCAACAACGTTAATACGGATTTGGCGGTTGCTACCGAGTAATTCTTGTAGTCCGGTACGCAATGACTCAATACCTTGTCCACCGCGTCCGACAACAACACCAGGTCTGGCTGTGCGAACTTCGAGGTCAATTTGGTCGGCTTTGCGTTCAATCCGAACTTCAGAAATGCCAGCGTTATTTTGTGCTAATCTGCCTAACTTTTCTTCGATGTATTTACGAAGTTTGTAGTCTTCTTGCAGAAGCTCTGGATAGCGGCTAGGCTCGGCAAACCAACGAGATTGGTGTTCTTGAGTAATCCCTAGGCGAAAGCCTACTGGATGAATCTTCTGTCCCACAAATGCTTCCTCTAAAATTTCTTGCTGTAGGATTTTTTTGTATATACCGCGCAGTTGCGACAAATAGCGTAATTGTTGGCTATGGATTTGGTTCGGGATTATTCCGCAACCGCACCTTCAGCTACAGCGACAGTTATATGACATGTTGGTTTGCGAATCTGGTAAGCTCTACCTTGCGCTCTGGGTTGGAAACGCTTGAGAACTGGTCCTTGGTCGGCGTATGCTTGGGTAATTATCAATTGAGCGCGATCAAGTCCATTGTTATGTTCAGCGTTGGCTGCGGCGCTACGGATAAGCTTCAGTACGGGGTCGCAAGCTCGATAAGGCATAAATTCGAGTAAGATCAATGCCTCACGATAGCTTCTACCACGTATTTGGTCGAGAACTCTTCGCACTTTCAAAGGGGACATGCGAACATAGCGGGCGATCGCCTTAACTTCATTGGTAGTATTAGTTGCCATAGTTTTCTCCTATCTACCACCTTTCTTGTCGCTTTTGGCGTGACCGCGATAAGTACGAGTAGGTGCAAATTCGCCTAATTTATGTCCTACCATTTGGTCGCTGACGAACACAGGAACATGTTGTCTACCGTTATGGACGGCAATTGTGTGACCTACCATCTGGGGGAGAATTGTTGATGCTCGCGACCAGGTTTTAATTACTTCTTTTTTGTTGCTGGCGTTGAGCCTATCTATTTTTTTGAGCAAATGATCCGCAACAAAGGGACCTTTTTTAAGAGAACGACCCATAGGATTTTGATTCCAGTTAGGAGTTATTTCAAGTTAGGAGTTGTAGGTTAGGAGCTAGGAGTTAAAACTCATAACTCCTAAACTCTGAATTCATAACTTTTTCTAAGATTCGCGTCCGCCACGTCCCCGCTTCGATGTCTTCCGACGGCGACGTACGATTAAAGCACTGCTGGCTTTCTTCCGCTTACGGGTCTTGAAACCTAGCGCTGGCTTACCCCAAGGGGTTACAGGACCGGAACGACCAATAGGTGCCCGTCCCTCACCACCACCATGGGGGTGGTCTACTGGGTTCATGACGCTACCTCTGACCTTAGGACGACGACCCTTCCAACGGTTCCGTCCTGCCTTCCCAGCGCTCAAGTTGCGGTGTTCAGTATTTCCCACTTGTCCAATGGTGGCGTAGCATTCGCGACGAACCATACGGACTTCGGTTGAAGGTAGTTTGAGGGTGACGTAATCACCTTCTTTGGCGACGACCTGGGCGGAAGCTCCGGCGGCGCGGACGATTTGACCACCTTTACCAGGAGTCAATTCGACGTTGTGAACGGTTGTACCCAAAGGGATGTTTGCCAAAGGTAATGCATTTCCGTCTTCAATGGGAGATTCGGGACCGGACATTACGGTTGTGCCAACTTTCAACCCATTGGGGTGGAGAATATAGCGCTTTTCTCCATCTTGGTAATAAAGCAGTGCAATCCGAGCATTACGATTGGGATCGTATTCAATAGCCGCAACTTTGGCGGGAATGCTACGTTTGTCGCGTTTGAAATCAATGATCCGATAAAGCTGTTTGTGTCCACCACCCCGGCGACGGCTAGTGATACGCCCTTGGTTGTTACGACCTTTTTTACGGTGCTTGTATACCGTTAGCGACTTTTCCGGTTTGTCTTTGGTAATTTCCGCAAAGTCGGAAATTGTGACTTCTCGCGTACTAGGGGTGTAGGGACGATAAGAACGAGTACCCATGATTAATTACCGTTACACTTCTGGGAATAGAACTTGTCGAATCTTCTCTTCATCCCCAGGGGCAACTGTAACAATTGCCTTTTTGTAATGGGGTTTGAATCCAACAAACTTACCAACACGCTTTTTCTTACGCGGCGGGTTAATGGTATTTACCTTGGTGACTTTGACATCAAAAAGGCTTTCTATCGCCGCTTTAATTTGAAATTTGTCGGCTTTGGGAGCTACTTCAAATGTGTATTTGTTTTGCTCCATTAAAATGGTCGCTTTTTCGGTGACGATGGGGCGACGTACGAGGTCTGGTAGGTTACGGGGGTCATTATAGTTAGGCACTGTAGACCTCCTGAATCTGTTCTAATGCGGATGCGGTAACGATGATTTTATCAGCGTTTAGTAAATCGTAAACGTTGAGTTGATTTGCTGATAGCAACTTCACGTTTTCAATATTACGGGCTGAGAAATAGATGTTGTCGTTACGTTCCGATGTAATTAATAAAGTTTTATCGTCTGGTGCAGAACCCCAACGAGCGATCGCCTGTACCAATTCTTTGGTTTTTGGGCGTGATAGTTGGGTACCAAATTCTTCGACAACAATTAGGTCGTCAATTCGGCTGGCGAATGCTGTACGCAATGCCAATTTCCGCTCTTTGCGGTTCATTTCTATGTTAAATTTGCGCGGCTTGGGTCCAAAAATGACACCACCACCACGCCATAATGGCGATCGAATCGAACCTGCACGCGCTCTACCTGTACCTTTTTGCCGCCAGGGTTTACGACCACCACCTCGTACTTCCGAACGGGTTTTGGTGTTTGCTGAACCTTGACGAGCATTGGTCATTTGTCTAACCAAAGCGCGATGTACTATATGGGAGGCATTTTCTTCCTTGGCAACTTTCATCTCGAACGTTTTTTGTCCGACTTGCTCCCCTTGCCAATTTTTAACTACACACTCAAACATTTTTTTGTCGGTTACTAGTTATTAGTTATTGGTCATTGGTTGTTTAGTTATTGGTTATTAGGTATTTAGTATTGGTGACTCGAAATATCATTAACTATTACCTGGTAACCGCTAGCTACCAACTACCAACATTATTTTTTTCTGCCGACTAAATTGGCAGGGATGACGTTGACCAAGGCTCCAGGCTTACCTGGAATGGCTCCCTTGATTAGCAATAGGTTGCGATCGCTATCGACTCGCACAACGGTTAATTTTTTTATAGTTACAGTCTTACCACCCAGACGACCCGCCATTCGCATCCCAGGGAATACACGACCGGGTGTTGTACCCGCACCGATAGAACCTGGTTCGCGGTGGTTTTTAGAACCGTGGGACATGGGTCCTCGACCAAAGTTATTACGTTTTTGGTTACCCGCAAAACCTCGACCAATACTGGTTCCGCTCACGTCTACGATTTGACCGGCGCTAAAAATATCTGCCGTAATCTGTTGACCTAAAGAATACTCGCTAGCATTTTCAATGCGATATTCCCGCAAGTGACGCAAAGCTGGGGCTTCTGATTTTTTCAAATGTCCCAATTTTGGTTTGTTTAAACCTTTTGCTCTCACTTCGCGATAGCCAACTTGAATGGCAGAGTAACCGTCGGTCTGTTTAGTTTTTACTTGTGTAACTGTACATGGTCCCACTTGGACAACGGTGACAGGAATTGCAACTCCTGCTTCGTCAAAGATTTGGGTCATGCCCAGTTTGGTGCCGAGAATACCTACAGACACAGTTACTGGTTCTCCTTTTTACTTATCTTTTATTATCGATTTCAGATTCACCAAAACAATACAATTTAAACTATCCAGATATTTTCTGGTAGTAAGCGGAAACCCGCTATTCAGCCTTGCCGCAGTTTCTGCGAATCTGCTGAGTCTAATCCAATCTTGAACTATCAAAACTGCACCAGGGGAGCTACCGCGAGGAGCATCTTCCTCAAAAAGCTGCTCTCTGGCATTGAATGTAAGCTTGAATTAGCTCTGCTAGTTGTGCAGCAACACCTTATTTCCAGTATTACTCTGGCACTTTGGTCTTGGCTTCGGACTTAAGTGGTGAGACCACTCAGTATCCGCACTTCTGAGACTTAAAATATAATGCCTGAAACCAACATTACTGCTCAGTTTTTGCTTTGTTTTGGCTTTACTGGCGACTCTACAAGCTTTCTAAAGGCTTGTCTAGTTTGTCTTGACTAATTTAGTGAATCTAATTAAATCTCTCAAGGCTGGCTTTGGTATCTCGAATGAAGCTCCAAAATTTCCCTAAGGCTATTAATCTTATCAGTCTATGAGTCACCAAGATAGTTTACCCTATCTAAAAATGAATTGTCATTTTTTTGAATCAGATTGTTGCTAACTTGTTTCCGATGTCGCTGAGAGTGCAACGTAAATTTAATTTAGAATTAAATTTGGTCACAATCTAACAATATATAATGTAGATGCGTTTTTGTCTATATTTTTTTTGCAGGAGATGAGGAACTAAGAGTTGCTGCTTCTCAGCCTCACTTTTTATACTTTGCTCCATTTCCTTTGACACTGCAAAATGCCTTAATTTTCGCTAATGTTGACCATAAGTTAATCATGTAATTGAATTTAACGATTCCCAGTCAATAATAGAAGTATCGAAGTGGGATAGGAAAAAAACTCATGGCACTAATTACCACTGGTAAAGGGCTGATTCGCGATTTAGAGAAATATGGCGCTTTAGGCGTTTATGCTCCCTTGGAAGGGGGTTTTGAAGGTCGGTATCGTCGCCGACTGCGTGCTGCGGGTTACAATGCGCTCAACTTCACGGCACGGGGTTTAGGTGATGTAGCCGCCTATCTCACCCGCATTCATGGTGTTAGACCACCGCATTTGGGTAAGAAAAGCACTAGTAGCGGTGCGGCTGTTGGTTATGTTTATTACGTACCTCCGATTTTGACTTATCAGTTGCAGCAGTTACCACCAAAGTCAAAAGGTTTGGTTTTGTGGATTCTCGAAGGGCATGTTCTTTCTGATCAAGAGTTAGAATACTTGGCTGCACTACCTAGTATGGAGCCACGTGTGAAAGTGATTGTTGAACGGGGAGGCGATCGCTTTTTCCGTTGGACTCCTCTTGAGAAGACTTTCGCTGTTGCTAGCTAAGTGTTACTTAGGATACTAGTTAACCACGAATAAATCTTTAGGGGCGCGATCGCGCGATCGCGCCCCTAGTATTATCTAGTTATTAACTAAAATCCAAAAATCACACACAACTAAGGCGAATAATCGTCATACTGTTAAGGAGGGAGAGCAGTTTAGATTACTCACTCCCAAACAGGCTAAAATTTGATCAAGAAACAATGAGACGTAGACCTCCAAGTAGATCGGCTACTACTTCAAAATCTTCTGCTTTCCAATCCCCGGTGTTCAACTTCACCACCATAGCGATTTTAGGAGGGGTGTTTGTTCTCGGAATTGGGATTGGTATTGCGTTTAGCTCCACAACTACATTGACTCCATCCAATGTAGCTTCCCGTGAATTTATTGATACCAAAGCTCCAAATCCAGAAATTTGCGCTCAGTATGGTGCAAGTGCAATGGTGATGGATGCTCGGTTGTTTGTGACTCTCAACCCGTTTAATGTATATGTAGGTCAGCCGAGTATGCGTCCTGGATGCGTGATTAGGCAAAATAACTGGGCGATATTAGAGCAAAGGAATCTTGTAACATCAGAACAGGTGCGAGATTGTAAAAACCGTTTAAATACTTTTGGTTTTACTGGTAATTTGGATAGTGACAAACCTGATATTCGCTGTATATATCAAAACGAAGCGGCTCAAAACTTTTTCTTGACTCAACCTGGTGCTGTTGCCCCACCTCAGGGAACAGAACGGTTTTAAGCTGAGGTACATTTAATTTACATTTGATAGCCTAATTTTCTTAAGTTTCTATTTATTAAAACTAAATGCTAAGTGCTAAACAGCTTAACATTGCTGGCAATAGGCTATTTTATGATTAGAGACGCGATGTATCACGTCTCTAAATTTTTATGGTTGATTAATGATTGATTACTGCCCTTGATTGGGTATGCTTTGTCCCCAAGGTAATGGAATTATACCGGGGTTGGTATCACTATTGACGCTATTTGGGTAGGTAGTAACGGAATTGGGATTAATTAATGGAGGAGGATTATTAAAACCTCCAGATAAATTGGGAAAGCTGGCTGGCGGTAGTATTGAACCAGGTATTTGTGAGGTGTTATTGGAGTTGAGTGGGGGAACGCTGACGAAAGGTTGTTGAATACTATTAGTAATATTGTTCGTAACTGGAGGCAGACTACTATTTCCCAATGTTGATGGTAGAGTTCCAGTGGGTTGAGGTGGATAGAATCCTGGTAAGTTATTGCTTGGTGCTTGAGGTGCGTAAACTGCTGGTGGTAAGTTAGTTTGTGTCTGTGGTGTTTGGGTTGCTGGCTGATAATTATTGGATTGTGGGGGGAAATATCCCTGTGGTGTCACATTAGGGTTATAGCTGGTAACGAAGGGACGTAATACCCAACGGTTGGTGGAAACTGGTTGTAATAATACTTGATTGGGATTAAAAGTTGTTCCTGGTGCAAAATCAAGAACTATACGGGTAATATTAGTTTGAGCTTTGAGTTGAGAAACTCGGATACTTTGAATTGCACCGTTATAATTCTGCCGAGTGGGAACAAAGCCTAATTTTGTGTTGGGAATGTCTAGGACTAGGCGCGAGGGTTGAGAGAGGTAAAATACTTTGGGTTGGGAAGCCGCAGAAAGAGTAAATTCTAATTGGGCGAATTCTGGGAAAAATTGCCATTCTTGCAGTTGAGAATTTTGAGCGATCGCGGTATGAATATTTGGTAGTGATAAGGCTCCACACAAGCTGAATACACTAAATATGCTAACTGAGAATAATTTTTGGTAGAGATGTTTGCGATTGGGTTGTGGTATTTCTAGAAGTTGCTGATTTGCGACTGTGTTAATCATCTGAAATATTATCCTCTGCTTTTGAATACTTAATCTCAAATCATGCTTGATAACCGTTCCCTTGAAAAAACTCTTGAACAAATCACCCTAAAGCCACTCTCCTCCACGGAAACGCCAGCGCACAAAAATTACTCTCATCAGGGTTTGGGATACAGTAAATATAGCGAACCAGACAGCACTATAGTGCAACAAAAATTTATCTAATGGTAGTTCCTTTGGTATTGCTGGTAAACCAATCAGTTTGACTCCACACAAAATAAATACCATCTCCCAAAGTCCCGCAAAAAGTTGATATACTGCGGGCCAATCCCTATCCCAACGATATTTTTGGATGCGATCATAGACTATATCCCAAATAATCCCAAAAATCGCCACATAAGCAAGAACCCAAAAATAAATCCCTTTTTCAGCATCTGGCGCAGTCATCACAAAGGGTAAAGAGACTAATACACCAACTGTAGCAAGTAAGAGTACACGAGTTTGCCAGCGTCCAAATAGTGTAGGAGTCATAATTTTTTGGTTAAAAGTGCAGAGTTAGGAATTATGAAGGAGGAGTTAGAGCCTGAAACATAAGCTTACATAATCAGAATTTCAGCAGAATTCAAAAAAATTACGCAAGATATCGACTTAATTATTTATAAAAAGGCAAGAGAGATACTTGTTCAAAAAATTACTCAGCAATCAGCAGCTATTTATCAACATTTTACGTTCAATACTCACTTTAGCAAGTGCCTCTCCGGACTCAGCACTTCTAAAATTCCTTCCCAATTGACAACTTCTTCTAGTAAAGTTTGATACCCCAAAGTATTAGGATGTAAACCATCTGCGGAAAGGCGATCGCACAACCATTTGTCTCCCTGAGCCATCCAGCGCTGGAAAATATCAAGATAGGGTATTCCCCTCTCAATACAAGCTAAACGTGTTGCTTCTTTGTATTTATACTGGTCTGCATGGTTATAATACAGACATTCAGCAAATGGCATTTTACTCTCATTCACAGGAACCATACCCACAAACAGCACTGGACACAACTGCTGTGCCTGTTCAAGTAGTACCGCAATTTCCGTTTCAAATCGGGAAAATTCAGTATAATTTTTACCATCTAACTTGCCAACACGGGCAGAATCATTAACGCCCACCGAAAGAATAATCAAGTCAGGGACACGATTTCGCAACTCTCCACGATGACGAAACTCAACTTCGAGACGTTGAGCGACTTGCATAGTGCGATCGCCTCTGACACCCAAGTTGTAAACTACATGACCGGGACTATCGGGCAACATCCACAGACGGCGCAATCTTTCTACCCATCCGCCACCGTCTGGGTCTCCAAATCCATATATTAAGCTATCCCCTAGTGCCACAATCTTTTTGGGTTGAGTTGGCGTGGGTGTCGGTCGAAGCGATACCTGCATCGAAATAGGTTTTACAAAAGTTTGCATTTTATATATAGATTATCTGCTTATCTCTTAAAGATTCTATACATTTCTCTGGGATTAAACGAGATTTTTGGAAAAAACACTAATCCTGAGTTAGGTATGGGGCATTTAACTAAATAGTAATTCTAAGAGGGAGACTGATTGAATACCCACTTTAACCATTGCCCAAAGGAAGTTAGGACATTTAAACGTTTTACGCCGGGAGCGCGAGATTTGGCTAGGGCATCAACTGCTGTTAAAGCCGCAAATTGTAGACCTAAAAAACTATCAACAGCAGCATAGGGACCACCTAAAGTTATGGCACCAGCCGCATACATTTGTCCTTTTCCGTTTCGCATTTCTACCAGTTCAAAATTATTCGCGACTGCAAAACGTCCCAAGCTGTTTAATGGGAGGTGGTAATGCCTGACTAAATCATCAAGTAAGGGACTGGCTTCAACTTTGGCATCGAGTCCGGTGGCATCGATAATAAAATCAGCATCTAAAGTTAGGGTCATGTGCCCAAAGTCTTTTTCTTGGATGTGGGTGATTGTCCGACCATTTGCATCGCGTTCCACATTTTTAACTTCGCCAAATCGGATATCGTACCACCTCTCATTGCGCCCTTGCTCGATGATGCGCTGCCAGTCGCCACGATCTGCGGTGGTAGTACCTCCCCAGTCGGCGAGTAGGGTTTTGCGTTCTTCAGGGCTAGCTTTTTCCAGCATGACTCGCAGTTCTCCACTCCAGCAGGCTTTGGGCCAGTTGAATGGTTGAAACTCGTAATGATTTTTGACAAGACGTTGGGCTTTACCAAATTTGTTACCCATTGGTTTCGGCGATCGCATCAAATGCAGTACACTAATATTGGGATTCTTTTTCCTAGCTTCGTAAAGTCGCTGCACTACACGCGATGCCACAATACCCCGTCCCCGGATTAATACTGTACCTCCCTGGCGCTCAAGCTGTTCGTAAACGTGGTCGTGTTCTTCATAAGCATTCACAACCGATTTAAAATCTTGATATTTTTCGCGATATGTTTGCAAGTCAGGTAAAAACTGAATAGCTGGATAACCAGTTGCTAAATGCAGATATCGCGTCACTAAAAATGCATGGTTTCCGGGTGCGCGAGAGTAGGCGACACAATAGCGACCATCATCTGTTTTACGAATACCTCGTACCCGTCCGTAGCGATAAATCTGTTCCCACCCGATACGTCTTGCTTCTCGGTCGATGGAGTCGAAGACATTGCCTGCACGGGGTGTATAGGTTTCTGCATAGGTAGGTTCGGCAAATACTTGCCACAAATATCGAAAAGATTGATTTAACTTACCTTTAGTCAAATCATGCCAAGCTTCACGCCATGCGTAACTGGGATATCCCCAAATATTATCAGGGCAAGAGTCGGAATTCGATCGCAAACGTTCGTATAAAGGAATTTGGGAATTTAAGCATAGACGTTTGTAACGTGCGTAGGGTTCTTTTTCTAAACCCAAAGCGATAATTTTCCCGCTTTTGACACCACAAATTCGCAACAAATCAGCCCAAATAAAGCTACCTAATCCAGCACCAACGGCTAAAAAGTCGCATTCGTCCACAGGTAAACCTGTCGCATGGATTGCTGGTAACGGAATTTGCTGCTCCCTAAATATGGGTGGTGGGAAACTACTACCGAGGGGTGTTGCTTGTTGAGGCGATCGCCAGTTGGGGTCGGGGAGGTTAGTATTCGGGTTAAAATGAATTCTCGAAGTTTGATTAATATTAATATTTACTGCCGGCGTACTGCTGACAACAAAAGTGATTGTGATGGCATAGGGACCAATTTGGAGAGTATCCCCATTCGCGATCGCACTTCGTTTTTGACGTTGACCGTTAACATAGATACCATTAACGCTAGCTTGGTCTGTGACGAATAGTTGGTTTCCTTCCCACTCCAGTAAGGCATGATCTCGTGATACCTCCTTACTGTCCAATACCATCCGCGTCACCCGCTCCCCATTGTGTTCTGCTGGCATTCGCGCAAATTCTCGACCAAAAGCGATCGGCGCACGTAAACGCGGTGTACGTCGTTCCCCCGTGGCTGGGTCTTCCAAAGATAATTGAATTTCTGGATTATTGCTCATTTTCCCCTTTCACCTTGCCCCTTTCTGCTTTGCTTTTCACCCTGAATTTAGTCAAGTTATCAACTATTGGTTTGGTGTCACCAAAACACTAGCTGCGGCTGCAAGCGAAGTTCCACACCACTTACAACCTAACTCTAAATGTTCAATTGGCGAAACGCGGTGACATCTTGGACATTCTAAACCGTAGGCTGGTTTGTATGCTGGTTGTGGTGCCACTGGTGGAAGATGTACAGCTTGCTCTAGTTTTTCTGGTGGTGGTGACAAAACCGTTGCTTCAATAGTAGATACTCCCGCAACTTGGATATGAGCCTGTCCCAGAAGAATTACGCTACCTTGATTTAAGGGTTTTTCTCCCCGTTTTAGTCGTTTACCATCGACAACGGGGGGGTTTTGTTCCCGTAGATTCCGAATCAAAAATCTTTGTTGCTGGGGATTAAAGAATATTTCGACATGTAAACCCGATACTGTCGGATGACTCAGAACAATATCGCATCTGAGGGGATCACGACCAATGCGAACTGTCCCAGGGTTTTTACTTGGTTGTTGTTCGTAAATTGTCTGAGTTTTTTCTTGACCTGCATCGTACCACTTAAGAATTAGTGCGCTCATTGTTTCCGTCCCAAAGACTCCTGCGATCGTTACTTCAAATTTGCCTTGTGCGATTCCTAACACGATTTGCTAGGAGAATCAAATATTTAGGAAAAGTTATTAATTTATGAATTGAGTCAGTTTAGTGGTTAATAAATATTGGGTATTAGAGGTATGGGAAATTTAGTAATTGGGTAGATGTTAGCCTTCCATCGGATATGTCTCCATTGCTTTAGCTACTCGCCGACTATTGCCAATGAATTTTCTCTATCGAGCCGAAGCTAATTTATCAGCAATTCTTGTTGTTTCTGGAAGACGATATTTAGGAGTACAGTGTAAAACACAAGCGATCGCAGTTTGCAAGCTAATTCGATGACCAGGAGAAACGTATACTGGTTTAACTCCGCTTCTGGTTCGCAAGACTGCACCAACTGTTTCACCCCGATATATTAAAGGTTGCCAACTACCTTTTGCTTCAGATAGTGGCTCATGCTTACCAACTAATCGTGATTTTGCGACACCTATTGTGGGTATATCCAACAGCACACCTAGATGACAGGCGATACCAAATCGCTTTGGGTGGGCAATACCTTGTCCATCACACAAAATGATATCGGGTGTAATTGTTAGTTTTTCTAAGGCATCGAGAACTGGCGGAATCTCACGAAAGGAAAGGAAACCGGGAATATAGGGAAATGTTGTGGGACGGTAGGCAATACTTGTTTCTTGCAACTTTAAATCGGAGTAGCTTAACACAGCCACAGCTGCTCGACTGACTTTTCCAGCTTCTGCAAATCCCATATCGACCCCTGCAACATACTCAATCTCGTGTTTGAGTTTATCTTCGGTTATTACCTCTTGATTTAACTGTTCCTGAATAGCGATCGCATCTTCTATAGATGGCGACCATTCGTGACGTTGATAAATCTTCATATTTATTGAATAAATTTAATCGCAAACTCACCAAAAATTAATCAATTTTTCTAAATACTGCTTGCGAAATTGATGTTGTCAAGATATGCACTTAGTAACATCAGTATTCTCAAGGTTATCTCCAGAAAACAGCATGTTAATAGGCGTACAAAGGCAACAGTAACTATTCGATTTATGTAACTAAAATAAATTCTTAAGTACAGCTTACGCCAAAACACATAAATATGCAAAATAGCCGCACAAGGACTAAGTGGGCACTTTCACAAAATGTGAATTTGACGAACTCACGTTATTTATTTCATCAAAATCAAATTATTTTGCCTATGCAGTGGCAATTAATTTTGAATAGCAATTAATAAGTTAATTGAGTTTTTAATAGTTGTGATTTAGCACTAGAAATATGAATATGCTCAAGCCTGACTATAAAAACTAATTATTTTTTATTTGCCAGTGTAAATAGTTATATATCCCAACTGCACGTTTAACTAATTCTCGATTGGGATGATTAAGAAGCTCTTTTAAATAAGGCATGGCTTCCGGTATATTTGATAATTGTGCAGCACAATCTCGACAGTGTAAAATGCGATCGGGCTCCTGCTGCAACATCTCCAGGACTCGACTTTGGTAAAGTTCAGGAGAACATTCAGTGGCGATACTACCAATTTCAATCTCTGGGGGATTATGAGCAGGTTCCCAAGTGACAACCATAAATGGTTGATTGATATCAGTGAACTTAATTTGTTTGCGTGCAGATTGTTTGAGCCATAATTTACCTCTGCGTCGCATGAAATCTGGTACATCCTGAGAGAATGCACGGGAAGATTTCATTAATAGTTTTTCTCCTGTTAATGCATCACTAATATTTGGTTCCAGTCCAATAATATTAGCAACTAAAGGTTTGCCATTGTGTGCAGGTATAACAATATTTTCTCGCAGCTTGATTATCCCCGATCGCAAGACACCAATCAATAGTGTCCAATGACGGTGACTATCTTCTCCGAAATCGCGGTTGACTTCACGGGCAGAAATAATTTCTAAAGCAAAGGGCATTTTTCGTTACTTTTTCATTTTTCCCTAAGCCTAACGAATAAACTGTATTGATGATTTTGGCAACATGTTGCTCATCGGTTCGTGATTTAGTTCCTTGAAAATCAAGCTTTCACGCACCGCGAATAATTTGCATTCGTGGTTTTTGCAATACCTGACTATATAATTCTTCCAACTGCAAGATATTTTTATTGAGAGTGTAACGTTCCAGCACTCGTTGTCTTGCCTTTTGCCCCAACAAGGTTGTTAATTCGGGATGGTCTTGGAATAATGGTAGTAATGTTCGTAATTGCGATCGCACGCTTCTTGTATTTAAGACGACTCCGGCTCCTTTTTCCAATACTTCCCCATCTGCACCCACATCTGTAGCCATACAAGCGACTCCGCAGGACATTGCCTCCAATAATGACAGCGACAAACCTTCGACTAAGGAAGGCAAAATAAAGACATCTGCCCCCCGTAAAATTTCGATGCGGCGTTCTTCACTACCCACAAATCCTAGCCAAATAATGTTATATTCCGAGCCGTAAAATGGTTCCAGGTTGTTCTTCAAAGCACCATCCCCAACAACCAACAATTTACTGCCATCTCCCATTTTCGCCTGTTTCCAAGCCCTGAGGAGCGATTCTACATTCTTCTCTGGAGCAATCCGCCCTTGATAGACAAAAAGGCGCTCGGCTTTAAATTCTTCCTTTAACCGGGAAGCACCAGGGGAATACTTGATGACATCAACCCCGTTGGGGATGACTGCAATATTTTCCTCTGGGACACCCAAACGGGCTAACCAATCTTTTTGCAGGTAGGAAAATACGATTGTACTATCGTAGTTAACTAAAAATGGAGCGTAAAGCTGGTAAGTCAAAAATTGGGCACTAGAAGCGATAGTCGTCACCTTCCTGTCAAAAGCTGGATGGAAGGTAGCAACAAGAGGTAAATTCAGTTCTTCGCAAATCTCTGGCAAAAAAAAGTCAAGGGGTGACAGCGTTAGCGAAGCGTGAACTATATCGGGTTTTATCTGTCTAAGTGAATCTGTTAATACCTTAGTTGCTTTTAATGTGGGAATAGTATAAACCTGAGACTTGTAAATAAAAGGTAAGGGAACATCTTGACAATTAGTCAAATTCTCAGCGTGAGTCTGCTCTTGAGCAAAATGTAAAAAGCTGACTTCATGTTTGTGATCGAGTAATGCATTTGTAATTTCTCGACTGTAGGTGACGTTACCACAAAAGGGTGTTTTTTTCCCAATCCAAGCTATACGCATTCTTTATCAGTTACTAACTTGCAGGTTAGATATATTAAATTTGACTTTCTATTTTGTGCTTTCAGTATCTTGCACCTTCTGGACTTTTAAATATCATAAAATCCTGCCAATCTAAACACTAACCAATAAAAATTAACTTTTTCAAATTTTGTATAATCATATTTTTGCCGACTTAAAGATTCCCACTTTAGACTTTACAGTCATAATGAGATGTTGTGATTTTAGCTGCAATTATCCGCGCAATCACGATATGCCAAACTAGGTGACAATTGATGTGATGGAAGTATATTTTAGCTGATTAACAATCAAGCAACTCTATTATGATGATGTTGCCTGAAGACTATTTGACTCAATCATTGGTTTCTCAACTGAAATGTTGAGGTCAAAATAGATTAACTTCCATCGCTCGATTTATACCAGGTTAAAGTACCGCCCAAAAATGCGATCGCAGCTAATCCCAGAAACACATTTTGCAAACCCACAAATGTTTCCGCAACACCAGCTAAGGCTAAGGGTAAAGATAAGGCAATATTAATCACATTATTCTGTAAACCAAAAACTTTACCACGCATTTCTGGGGGGGTTTGGGTTTGGATTGTAGTTTGCATTGGGATACCAATTAAGGCACCGAAAACTCCCAATAACAGAATAAATCCTAGTACCATTAATAGCTGCTTGGTAAATAACGATAAACCAATCAATGATGCCGCCATACCAATACATCCACATAAACTTAATTGAGTATGGGAAAAACGCTGACCAAATTGACCGATAATGATTGCACCTATAGCAATACCAACGCCTCCAGAGGCGAGTAAAAAACCAAATTGTTCGGGTTTGAGGTTAGGAATTATTTCTGCTAAACGGACAGCTAAAACAGTGAGTGCGGCGAATACAGAAAATAAAATTATTAGTTGAATTAAGGCATTGCGAATGGCTTGATTCACTTTGAGATAGTTGAATCCATCGCGCAAATCGCTAAAGATGTGAGGTGTTTCACTAGTAATTTCCCGGGATTGTTCTTTTGTGGAAATCAGCAATAAAATTAATCCCGCTAAAGCATAACTTCCACCAACAACAATTTCCTTACCTAAACCACCACTACCACCAATTTGTAACCACAATTTATCAGCACTTGTCAGCAAGGGTTCCCCCACAGCGAAGCCAATAATAACCGATGCCATCATTGTTGTTGTGTACAGAGAATTTGCTGAAAGTAAATGTTGTTCTTGAACGACTAAGGGAATCGCAGCTTGTTCTGCGGGTGCAAAAAATTGTGTCAGAGTGGAAACGAAAAAAGTGATTCCTAAAATAATTAAAAATCCAACTGGTAAAGTTCCAATAGGATGCCAATCGTGAGTAAACCATAATAGTGGCGGTATTGCCAAAACTAAAATTCCCCGCCAAACATTTGTTGCCACTAATACAGTCTTTTTCCGCCAACGATCTACAAATGCACCAGCTAAGGAACCGAACAATACTGCTGGGATTGTAAAAGCTATCATAATTGCTGAAACCCAACCACTGATTGTTTGGTCGCCGGTTTGAAACTGGGTTTTAATTAAAGCAATCATTAAGACTAAATATACTTTATCTGCCATTTGGCAGAAGACTTGACCGCCCCAAAGTGCTAGGAAATTAGAGTTTTTTAATACAGGTAAAAAGCCTTGCTCGGAATCAGGTGTTGATGTTTCGGAATTGATTAATTCATGGCTACTAGAATCGGGACTTCCTGTGCCATTATTATTGTCCGTTGCGGAGGAAATTGCTTTACCGTTTCCATTCGCAGTAATAGAAGTGTTAGCTTGATCTAAATTGTGATCTAAATTATGCAAATCACTTAAATTTAGTTTAGATTCGATTTGATCGTTATCAGGTTTTTCTTTATTACCAATGATATTTTCTTCTTCAGAAACGCCTCTTGCTGGTGAATCTTCAGAATACAGGTGATTTGAAGATTTTGAATTAATATTTGAATGAATATGAGGACTAACATGAGGGCTTGCACTGGAACCATTAGTGGATTTGAGTGCAGATGCTCGATTATGTTTCCCTGGGTGGTGAGGTAATGGCGATAGATTTTTTCTATGTAATTCAGACGGTTGCATCATGATTGGCAGCAAAATAAGAATCTATTAAAGCAGCAGAGCGAATCGAACGGCTAAAGTGATATTGAGTATACTGACGCAATAAATTTTCAACAGACAACCAATGTTGATACTGACTATCTTCAACCACATCAAAGTGTGAGATATCTGGTTGTAATAACTGTTGAAGTAAATGTAGTTCTGTCGCATTTAAGCGTTTAGATACTGCTGGCAACTCTTCGGGGTGAAAAATCGTTTCGTAGATTGGAAAAACTTCAGAACTATAATTTTTTCCAGCTTCACGCACAACAGAACTAGCTACAGATTGAGAAATTTCTGCTGTTGGCGAATTTACTTCACGTCGCAAACGTTCCCAAGCTGCCAAAGACACTGTTCCACCAGCATTGACACTAAAACCAACCTGGCTTTTTACTTCTCCAAAATCGGGTTTTAGCGGATGTTGGGTTAAACAACAAGCTTCAACTTGGGGTGTCAATCCTGCTAAAGCGAGAAATTGAAAAATGGCATGACTCAAAAGAGCTAATATTTTCGAGAAATTTTTGCTCTCCGCCGACTCCAAACGGTCTAAATGCTCATTTAACAAATCATACAATTCTTCTTGAGGGTTTTCACTTAGAGCTTGGCACAAAACAATCTCTGCTAAATATTGACTTGCAGCTAATTTACCTAAATTTTTAGCTAGACCCGGATAAGATTTTACAGTATTAGCTTGTGTAATTTTGTCTAAACTGCGCCCTTTGGCAATTAATACTTCATTAACAACAAACATAGCACTTCTACCGCCCAGACTTGAGTTGTGCTTGCGTGCCCCAGGCGCGATCGCTGTTACTAAACCGTACTCTCTAGTTAAAATAGTCACCAATCGATCCGCTTCACCAAATGCTTGGGCTTTAAGGTTAATACCTGTGGCTTTGTAGGTTCTACTCATTAGTTAATTGGGAATGGGGCATGGGGCATTCGGGATTGGGAACATAGGAGAATAACTAAAACTAATCACTAAATCACTATTCTTTCTTCTCCAGCTTATCAAGTCCTTGAATCAATTCGATACTTCGCGAAGTGCCTAGACGAGTTGCTCCCGCTAATATTAAGTCTAAAGCCTGCTCGGATGTGCGAATACCTCCTGAGGCTTTAATTCCTATGCGATCGCGTGCTAATTCTTTCAAAAGGCGTATATCCTCAACGGTAGCACCACCATTCCAACCCGTGCTTGTCTTCAAAAAAGCTGCACCCGCCTCCATTGCCAGTTCTGCTGCTAAACGCTTTTCGGCATCAGTCAGCAGGCTAGTTTCTAAAATCACTTTTACAGTTTGCCCAGTTTCTTCACAAATCTCCGCAATTTCTCGGTGAACTTCATCAGTTTTCCCAGCTTTCAACCAACCTAAATTGAGAACCACATCTAATTCTGTGGCTCCATTTTCCGTTGCTTCTAAAGCTTCATACAGCTTTGTGGCTGAAGTTGTTGCCCCTGTGGGAAAACCAATAACCGTACAAACCTGAGGCTTTTTCCCATGCAGCAGTTCTTTTGCCAGCCTGACATATGTAGGGTAAATGCATACTGCCGCAAAGCCAAAGCGATCGGCTTGTTCACACCATTGCTCAACATGTGCCGACGTAGCTGTCGTAATTAACAGCGTGTGGTCGATAAATGGCGCAATATCAATATCTGGATAGTCTGCTGCCATCGTTTTTTCTACCAGCGATTCATTAAAATATCTTATCAAAACTTAAGACTATTTTAATAAATTAAACCATAATTCAGGGGTTTTCACGGAAAAAATAATATTAATTACTCAATTTAAAAGAAATAAAAATAATAAATATTAACTACATAGAGCAAAGTCACAAAACTGTGGTTTAAAAACTTTGCGACTTTGCGTGCAGCAATTAAGCAGCCATTTCCGGTAATAATCTCTTCACGCCTTGACTCACAAACCCCTGTAAAGCGGACATCTGCTGGCTTTGCTGGAAAACACGTTGCAAATTTTGGCGCAACTGCTCCAAGTTCAACCCATTACCTGTTTCTAAGGCAACTTCCTGTACTTGGAAATATTCAACTAGTGCTAAACCTGCAATCCTTGTTAGGTATGCTGCACTGATTCCTTGAATCGCGCCACCAACAGCGTAGGTTACTGCATTAGTTTTGAGAATGGTACTGATTGCTTTTGTGGAAATTTCCACTAAACCTAATTTGAGCATTAAAGCCCCCATTTCGGCTGCCACGGTTTTAGCTTGTTCGAGGGAGAATTTTTGCTGATATATTCCCCCCAAATCGACTATCATTTGGGCGTTTATCGCCGCAGTGGCTAAAATATCTAATGCGGGCACGGGGTTGGCAAATGCAGCCGCACCTGCTATCCACTGATATTGCTCAATCGCTGGGTTGGCTCGTTCTTTTCTAACTCCATTCAAGTAATTTTGGGCTTCTGCTTTGAGGAGATTGGCTTTTCTAACGGTTGTTGCCCAAATTAATTGTTGCCCTTGGGATGTGAAAATTTCAGCCAACTTTAGTGTTAATTGCTGTACATCAGGTTCAGGCTGTTCCATCCATTCTGCTATTGTGCCGTCATCACCATGCTTACGAACCTTAATAGCGACGGGGGAAGCAGATGCGGAGGCAACATTTGTGTGTCGCTGTTTGAGGGATAGTAAAATACTTTCGCGATCGCTTGTTATATACTGGTCTTGTTTGTTGAAAACCAGCATCGTGCCTTGATTTGCGGTTTTTAATTGCTGAAAAGTTTGATATTCAGTATTTGTTAAGTCACCGTTGGTGATAAATAAAATGTAATCTGATGCTATGGCTGTGTTAATTGCTGTGGTATCAGGGGTTTCTTTTACTTCGAGAAACAATGGTGTTGTTTCCTGATATTTGAGAGAGGCAACACCCATGTCGAAATGGTTTTGTTGTAAAACCTGGATGAGAGTAGATTTACCAACGGATTTTCCACCAGTCACAGCCAATTGCATTTCTTTTCGGTCAATTTCGACTTGCAACTGGGAAACTTTTTCCTGCAAACTGCTTAAATGCTGATGATTTGCAGCTTCGTTGGCGAGTTGGTTGACTAAGACTTCAGTTTTGGCGATCGCTGAAACAACTGTAGCGCGATCGCATGGTAATTCTTCCTCAAATTTAGTGATGCTGGTACGATTTTGTTTGAATAACAATAAACCACCACCAACCGCAACTAAACTTAACAAACTCACTTCTGTCACTTGGGTAAATGTGTCTTGCAAAGTGTCGAATAACCACAATGCAAAGGACAATCCCAGCCCTCCGACTAATATAGGTCGCTGCAACTTCACTGTTTTTCTCTCCAGCTTTATTAATATAGTTTGACTAAGATACTTGTACTTGAATATTTTTGATTTGCACAAATTCTACTTTAAGATATATCAAAATTCGACCGGAGATTCGACAGGTTTTGACAGTGCCCATCAACGAATAAGTACGTCAAGTACAACAGTTGTAAGTTTTGGAGGCAAATATTACTAATTATTCAAATTAATTCAAATTAGTTCAACATCAAAAAATAAAGCTTTGCAAAAGTTTCCAGTTGCAAAGCTTTATTTTAACCTTTTAATTTGGTGGCGGGAAGTGGATTTGAACCACTGACCTTCGGGTTATGCTTACCATCTACAGTTTTCACTGCCTGGTTGATTCAACCAGTTTGTGGTCTGGACTGTCCCTTTACCCTCGACTTCACGTTAGGGTATCTGCCTTCCAGTCTCTACACCTTCCTTAAACCTTGATGAATCAAAATTCTTGGCTTGGTTCGGGATTACCGCGCTAGTGGCTTCCCCGAGTTTGACAGATAAACGCACGTAAGTTTCTTTACGTACCGCCCACAGAAAAAATAACTTTTAAGCGTTTAGTTATTTTATCCACTTGAGCCCGACGAGCTACCAGGCTGCTCTATCCCGCGTCGTCTTTAACTAGTATAGACCCAAACCAGAATTTTGGCAACTATAAAAACGATAATTCTCCAATTACTTCCAAACGGTTGTACTGATTGACGTTCATGAATTTCTCCGATAGGGCTTGTGCGGAACTGGGAGAAATCCAACCCATTTGTTGCAGTAGGTGAATGGCGACAGCGTATTTGGCGCGTTTTGCCCCATCTACAACTTTAATGGCTAATCCCATGCCTTCCCCTAATCTACCGACACACTGTACACCTTCTGCACCTGATTTACTGACAAGTTCGCCAGGAGTCAGACGCATTAGCTCAGTGTCAAATTCACCATCACCCGCGACTAGAACTGGGTGGTGAGTCATTGCCCGGACAATCCGTTCCATATCGACATTGCTGCGAGAGGCAAGTTGAGCATATAAATGTGCCATTTGCCCAATTTGCAATAAATAGGTGGGTACACCGCAATCGTCGTGAACACCAATAAATTCTTCGGCGGGCATCCGTAGTAATTCTGCGACTTTGGTGATAATCAACTGCTGAATCGGGTGCTTACGCTCCATGTAAGTATTCAGAGGGAAATGTCGTTGCTGGCACACCGCTAGCATTCCCGCATGCTTACCGGAGCAGTTGTATTCCAAACTACTTCTCTTCCCCTCAGGTGTGGGACATTGCAGTGCTGACGGGTCAATATCCGCTCGCCAGAGAATATTGAACACTTGTCGGACTTGTTCAATGCTAGCCTTGTGGGAACTTGTAATAATTGCCAAATCGCGATCGCTTAAATCGTAGCGTTCGAGTGTACCAGTTGCAGTAACGGCAAGTGCTTGAAATGGCTTGAGCGCAGAACGAACAAAGGTAGCAGTTTCGGCATTCCCCGCAACTGATAAAATCCTTCCGCGTTCGTCAGATACAACCGCTTGAACTATATGTCTCGATTCGATGATGCCTTCGCGCAGCAAGCGGACTTCCAATGCTGCGGCTTGAGTTCGTTTTCCCATTGCTGATAATCAGTTATGAGTTATGAGTTATGAGTTATGAGTTACAAATTGCTAACTAGGGTTTCAAAAATTTATTTTCTACTCCTACTTGCTGTATTGGCAAAGCAATAAATATTGTTTACCCCTACTCTTCACTCCTAACCCTTAACCCCTAACTTTTATAAAATCTGCCAAATAATCGTACCAGCAACGTACAATACAGCCAAGCCAGCAAATGTAAATTGCAAGCGTCGCAAAATTGGTTGCACTTGGTAAGCTACGATTAGCCGATCACGAGTTAAAATTTCTTCAGGTTTTGTCCAGGTTTGACCATCGTACCACCCAGATTCTTCATAGAAGATTACCGGACTGAAAAGGCGATCGCGTATGTAAGACCATCCTAAGTACAAACGCACTAGTATGAGAACAATACCAATACTTGCTCCTGCCGCACTACTCAGAAGGAACTGAACAGTATACTTATGAGGGGCAAAACTTGCAGCCGATAATGGTGCTGCAATAAACCAGGACAAACCGTAAATCCATGCTATTCGCGCTCCGTACTTGCGCCAGTTTGCGGCACAATCGCGAAATAACCAAGCGGATTTTAACTCTTCGTACTCGTTGACAGGCTGTTGTTCGGTTGGAACCGGACATGAAACCGAAGAATTAATCATGTTGGCTAACTCCCACTGCCATCAGTGTTCGTGAACTGAATACTGTTCTAGGTAAATTCAATCCGTTTACCATGACCCCAAAACGCTTCTAGGTTGTAAAATTCGCGTTCTTTGGGCATCATAACGTGAACTAGGACATCCCCGTAATCGTAAAGTACCCAGGAACCTTCAGCTTTTCCTTCTGTTCGCAAGGGAAGTCGTTGGAGTTCCTGTTCAACTTTTTCTTCAATTGAATCAGCAATTGCTCGTACTTGTACCCGCGAATAGCCTGTCACCACCACAAAGTAATCTGCGATGTAAGATACATCAGCTACTCTCAATAGCAATATATCTCCAGCTTTACGATCTGATGCTGCATCTGCTGCCACCAAAGCCAGCTTGCCACTGGCATCATCGCCATCAATCGTTGTGATTTCAACTGGGCTATTCGTCACCGTTGTAGACCGTAATGGAAAGTTTTCTGTAAAGTTATCGGACATTAAACCTCAGTCGCGCTAGTTTTTATTTAACAATTTTTGACAATCGCATCTAAAATAAATTTTAAACTACAAATGTTTGCAAGGTTTTTTTGAATACTAACAAAAAAACAGGTGTCATGTTGACGACCCAGTCGTAGTTATTTTGATTTTGATTTGCTTAAAAACCAATTCCGAGTTGTAATTACCCTGGGATGAATAGTACATCGACGTTCTAATAAGTATTGAACAGTGCGATCGCAGGTTAACCACATTGCCCGCTCCAGATTTGAGTAGCTAATTTCTCGCAAAACTTGGAGTTCTTTACTTTCTCCCCGCGCTGGTTCCAAACTATCTGCTAAGAATACAATACAACAAAGCCGACTCATTCCTGGTCTGCCCAGGGTGTGATTCGCGATCGCTTGTAATATTTCTTTGTCGTTGACCCCAAAGGTTTCACGAGCTACAATTGCCCCGACATCAGCATGTAGTAAATGGGGATTACTCTCCAGCACCTCATCTACTTCCAAGCCATCTGCCCTTGCCATTTGCAACAATCGCTTCGGCGAAAAATATTTTGCTAAGTCATGCATTAATGCAGCGCTAGCTGTTTTTTCGCTGTCAATATTGTGCAAAGAAGCTAGTTCTATTGCCATCTCTTCGACCCGGAGAATATGATCAACCCTAGTCGCTGGAACATGTTCTGCTAACCAAGTTAATACTTGTTCGCGCATACATAGCAGTGCTGCCAAAGCATAAACGAAGAATTCAATATTTTAGAATAATAACCCTTGGGAAAACTATAGGAGTCAGAATAAATCAGCAACTCAATATCGTATAAAAGTATACTAATAATTAAGCCTGAAGACAACCTCAAGCAACGAGGGGATATTAGACTATTGATATTAAACTATTTATACCCTAAAGACAGCGAGTTTGGATGAACACCAATCTTAGAGACCATTTATAAAGTAAATATTAAGGATAGTCGCGCTTAATTTATATTAATGACGCTGCACCAATTCTAGAAACCGGGTTTTGGATATTACCTAGAGTCAAGCCAGGATTACAAAAATATTGATTTTGCTCAAAAACCCGGTTTTTAGGTTAGGTAGAAAATGGTGCATTTAACAAGTAGGCGCAATGCGTCTACGGCATTCCTCTGCGTAACCTCAAGTAGCAGTAAATTATCTATTAAAACATTTGTGAATTAATGCCAAGCTGTAGTTATTCAGCTAGAATTTGTCGCTGAGTAACTGATGTCGATTCGACAATCGGTGTTGATTTGGGGACTGCATAAAAAAGAGGTTCAAAATTAGGCTCAATGGTGACAGGTTCAATCACAACTGGCTGAAGCAGGGGTTCTGGAACTAGCGTTGGTTCGGTGACAGCATAGAACAAAGACTCATACTGATTTAAGGCACTATCAAACGAATAGTTTTCCACTGCGAATTTACGGCTATTGTAACCAAGCGAATTGACTTTTTCTGGTGCTTTATACAAATCTAAAATTGCATCAGCCAGCGCTTGGGGTTCTTCTGGAGGAACAACTATCCCACCACCACTTTGACGAATTGCTCGTGCGGCAGTGCCGCTATCCGGTACTGATGCGACTAAGGCACGTCCACTAGCAAGCACAACTTGAATTTTGGAAGGCATGTTGAAGGAAATCACATTTTTCTTTTGTACTACCAAGCTCACGTCAGCAGCAGAAAGCATGTCGGGCAATTTTTCACGGGGTTGGAATGGTAGCAGCAGAACGTTATCCGCACCTTGTTCTAGACATTCTTGTTGCAAGCGCTGTAATCCCTTAGCTTCACCAACAATGACAAAGCTAATATCGGGAATGTGGCGAAGTTTGCTAGCGGCTTTAACAACGGTTTCTAAACCTTGAGTTAAAGCGATATTACCCGAATAGAGGACAACAAATTTACCATTCAGATTGTGGTTAGCACGAAACTCACTTTCCTCCTTGGGTAGAGGACTAATAAAGTTGACATCAACCCAGTTAGGAATTTTCACCATTTTACTGGCTTTAACACCTTTTTGAAGTAAATTATCAATAAAACCATCAGCAATTACACTGATTTTTGTAGAACTGCGGTAAGCAAACTTTTCTAAGATTTGGAAGACTTTGATCAGGGCTTTATTTTTCAGTAAACCTGTATGAATTGCAGCATCTGGAAGAATATCTTGTAAATTTAAAATCACAGGACAACGATTTAACCATCCCAAAAGCGAAGCGGGGAGGCATCCTGGGAGTGAGGGAGATGTTGTTAAAATTACATCTGGTCGCCAGCCAGCGATCGCGGGAACAAAGCTGGTAGCAACAAAGCTAGCATCAAGCAAAATGCGGTCTAATAGATTGGGTTGAGGACGAATCCAGACAAAACTACGCTGAATTTTGACACCGTTTTTCTCTTCGGTGACAAATAATTTACCGCGATAAGCTTCATAAATTTGACGTTGTGGGTAATTTGGCATGGCAGTGACTACCCGTACTTCATGTCCACGTTTAACTAATCCCTCTGCGAGTTCAGTCATCAGAGGAGCAATGCCTATTGGTTCGGGGTAGTAATTGTAAGAGTAAATTAAGATTCGCATAAAATTTTCTTAAAATATCCCTGGTTATTGGTTTAACAACGAACTACTCTTGCGTTTTCTTGCCGTGCATTTTTAGCGCTGTTATTAATAATTTTCTCTTCAGAGTTTATTAATGTCCGTTATTTTTCATTGAAGATTGAGTAAAATTTGACTTTTCCTCTTCAGGGAGGAAAGCTATTTTTTATACAAAATTTTTTTGCCCAGCATGTTAATTCAAAATTTTTCCTTACGTATAAATTCGATAAATATTTACAAACTATAAAAAGAGATTACCCAAACTGTGAATAAGAGCGATCGCGCTTCGACTTAATTAAGTATTTATATAGATATGTTGGCAATAAATTTAACAATAGATGGGCATCAGCGATAAATATAATGTTGGTATTAATTGCTAAATATGCAGCATGTCATCCATGTAAAGCATGAAATAGGTTAATTTTTTTACGTATATATTTTAGTTAAGGGAAATTAGTGGCTGAATCAGTTCCTAGCTGTCAGCCTTCCCAAAAAGTATTACGAATTCTCCTTTTTACCTATTCCCAAGTAAAAACCCGATTTCGTGAGGAAATCGGGTTGGGCACGCAAGATTTGGAAGTTTAACTAGAAGTTTAGATGTTCATAAATAGCAATTTTTTTAGACCGCACCACTATTTTTGTTAAATAAAATTGTGATGGTTTTAAAAATAAGCTTCAAATCGTATAACAAACTCCAATTTTTCTGATACTGCAAATCGAGACGAATTACATCCTCGAAACTGCGTATAGTTGACCTCCCATTAACTTGCCATTCTCCGGTCATCCCTGGCTTCACATCTAAACGTTGCCATTCTGGGACTTCATAGTGGGATACTTCATTGGGTGTAGGGGGACGAGTCCCAACTAAACTCATTTCGCCTATAAGTACGTTCCAAAATTGGGGTAGTTCATCAAGACTGCTTCGACGGAGAAATCGACCGACTCGCGTGACTCTGGGATCATTGTCGATTTTAAAAAATGCACCTTGGACTTGATTGTGCTTTTCTAATTGGGCTTTTTTAGCTTCCGCGTCAACGCACATCGAGCGGAATTTCCAAATCTTGAATTGCTTACCCATCCAACCGCAACGGGTTTGAGCGAATAATATTGGTCCTGGATCATCGATTTGAATTGCGATCGCAATTGGGATTAATAACACAGCAGTAATCACTAAACCAACTATTGCACCCAAAATATCAATTAAGCGCTTCATCCAAGATTTAATGGAAGGATGAGTAGTGGGCAATACCTCTTCTAGTTGATAACTAGGCAGAGATTCTGCTCCTTCTGACGACTCTATTGGAAAAACCTGGTCTAGCCCTGTCAGATTTAATACTGCTAATACTTGAGGAGTGACATTGCGGAGTACCATCTCAATCCCTTGTTCTTGAGCATTTTTAAAATTACTGACTAAAGCTCCCAAGCCACTACTGTCCATAAAAATAGTGTTGTCAAAAGCAATAATAATTTGTTTTAATACAGCGTTTGCCTGAACTAGTTCTTGGCAGGTTTGCTTAAAGGCTACAGCCTCAAGTACGCTCAACCTGGCTGGAACCTGCACTATTGCCGTTTCGTTCAGGAATGTGACGGGAAAATCTGCCTCTGTGGGTTGGCTAGTCATGAAACTTTGCACTTTCGTTGCTCTTTTGATGTATTCTGCCAAACATGATTGTCCTAGCGAATACCCTAACCTAATGTATAACCACTAGCAATCAGGGCGATCGCTAGTTTTTTAAAGTTTTGACACAGATAAAGGCAAAGGAGGATTCACAATATAAAAATAAAGTCAAAATCATCTTTGCTATTGTGCCGTTAAATGATAGACGCAGCACATAGATATCATCACATGACCGCGAACACAACTGTTATACCAACTGCACGCCTGATTGAACTTTTCTCTGCTATCCAAGGGGAAGGACTCAATGTTGGCACCCGTCAGATTTTTATTCGTTTTGCACTATGTGATTTACGCTGCCACTTTTGTGATAGCGCTAATACCTGGAATGCACCGAATCAATGTAAAATTGAGTCCTACCCTGGGTTACGTAATTTTGAAATTCACTCCAACCCAATTTCATTACCTATGTTACTCCAATGGGTAGAGCGACAAAATATACCTAGATTACACGATAGCATTAGCTTGACGGGAGGTGAACCACTTCTTCATGCATCCTTTCTCAAGGAGTTTTTACCTCAAGTTCGTGCTGCTACTGGATTACCAATATATTTAGAAACTGGCGGACATCGTCCCGAACAACTAGCGATGGTGTTACCTTACATAGATTCGGTAGGTATGGATTTCAAGCTCGAAAGCGTCAGTGGTGAACAACGCTTTTTGGAACATACCCGATTTCTCCAACTATGCAATGAATCACGAGTAGAAACTTTTGTCAAGATAATTATTTCTGACCGTACTGATATTATGGAGCTAGAAAGTGTTGCTCAGTTAGTCGCCGACGTAAATCCGGAGATTCCCGTCTTCTTGCAGCCTGTCACGCCTTTGCTAGAGCCAGCAACAGTAGATGCGCTTGTTATGCTTGCACCTTCTCCCAGCCAGGTTTTAGCTTGGCAAGCTATGATGAAGCGATTCGTCAAACAAGTGCGCGTCATTCCCCAAACTCATAAAATGTTACATCAGTTGTAGTAAAAATCCACAAATATTCTACAAATACAAATAATTTTAGTGAATTCAGGTTAATTGCAGGCAATTGATCTGATTAAACTAATTTTACTCTAATCAAGATTATTAGATTGTAGAGACATTTTGTGTAGGTCTCTACAACATTTATAGTTTTTTAAATACTACAAGTATTACAAAGAATCAGAGAATTAAGAATATTAGCTAAGTAGAACGGCGCAAATAAACCGTAGACGCGGAGCGGCTTTTCGCAGAGTAGTATATAACGAAAAGTAAAGTTACCTAAAACCCTCTTCCCTTCTGCCTTCTGTCCTCTGCCTCCTGCCTTGTCATAACGACAATTTTTAACACCAACCTACTTATCAAGCTATTAGCTGTTAGGTATTGGCTAGTCATGTTAAGAGCTAGATACTAACAGCTAACCACATTTAATTTGCAGGTGGAGTACCAGGCGAGATGACTCCACGACAGGAACTCCATACCTTGATGACATACAATATTTAGATATGTTTTCGCTAATCGCCTAAACTTTAAAACCCTTCATCCAAATTTCTTGAAGATGATGATTTGTTGCTGCGTACTTTGTTAGCGCTACGCTTGAGGGCGGAGAGGCGAGCTTCATATTTGGAACGTTGGCGTTTGGCAGGGGTTGTATCAATCAAGGTTTTGAGGGCGCTCCCCAAGCTTTTGTAGGCATTCGGAAGGCTATAGCCAAAACGTTGTGCCAGAGCGATCGCTTTTTCATCGGCTTCGATTAATTCGCGAGCAACTTTTTCGCCACTATTTTTTTGATAAAGTCGCCAACCGGACACACCACATAAAGCTAAAGCCAATATTAATAGCAAACCATCTTGAACCCAAAGTTCACCGACAGCACCACCCAAACCAATGGCAAGTGCTGCCATCTCCCAACCATCTTTAGGGATTGTGTCATTTTGAACGCGAGCAACTTCATGCCAGAAAAGCAGATTGCGCTGGTCGATCGCAAGAGTATCCCATTTCACCAAATCAATTTGAATTTCTACTTGGTCTTTACCAATTTCCTCGCAACGGATTAGGGGAGGATTGACTTCCGTCGTACCTTCCACCGTCACCCAGCTCTGCAATTCTGGGGGTAGTAAGCCCTTTAATCGCCGTAATTCACTCATTTCTGCTTTGGCAGAGGAGGTTGCATAGGATGTCATATATCCAGCCCCAGAAAACAATCAATACATAGAGGGTATCACTTTGGAGTATAGCGATTTTACGAACAATTCGGCTCAGTCGTTGGGAAAACTTCCGCGCTTTTTCCGAGCTTCCATTGCTTTCTCCAAAATGTCGAGTAGCCCCGGAGCCTGTTCTTGAATACTAAGTAGCAATCGCTCCCCAAGTTCAACATTCCCTGGATCATGACCTGTTTCCATTACCTGTTGTAAGCGTGGTATTGCTACAGAATCCACCAGTTGAATTAAGCCTGTTAAGCAACGATTAAACTGTTTTTCAGTCAGAATCGAATCCTCCAAGGGAAACTCAATTATGGCACGAATCTCGCCATCAGATGGGTCATACTCCCATTGCAGCATTTTAGTTTCCCAAGAGATTGCCAGCATTGTTTGCAGAATGGCGGTTTTGTAGGGATGATCTTGCACACCTACTATTACTTGTGGTGCAAATAGCCGAAAAAATTTGCCATTTTCGTCAAGTTGGACAACTATCAGAAAATCTTCAATATTGTCGGCTTCAACGCCAGTAATTATGCGATCGTCTTCCTCCTCGACCCGATATTCCCAACCAAGATTATCTAAATACTTGGCAATTTGTTGCAGGTCTGCTGCCATAAAAGCCTCCTGATCGGAAATGGTGAAGCGGCTTGCACCAAAACTAGTTTAACCTGGGAGGGTCAAAGGCTTCTGTACTATGTTATGCGCCTCCACCAAACTCTGTTTTGGAAAAGTATTGGGTGAATACTTTCAAAATATATTCAAACTGAACAAGTTGATGAAAATCAATTGCATCAACCAATACATTTGTCTAAATAGCATCAGTGAAAATTAAGCAAAAAAAATATTAAGAAATATCTAAAAAAGCGAATATTTCTCATAAAAGAAGTTAATAAGCAGAAATCCACTTGCGATGGTAGGTAGCAGTGGTATTATTCGGGTATTACAAAAAGTAAAGGGCAGTTTCATTATGACCAAAGCACCTGTTGCTCCCGTGGTGCTAGTCATTTTAGACGGATGGGGCTACTGCGAGGAGAAACAAGGAAATGCGATCGCACAGGCTAAGACTCCCGTGATGAGTAGCCTGTGGGCAGCGTATCCACATACCCTTATTCGCACGTCAGGAAAAGCCGTCGGTTTGCCAGAAGGACAAATGGGCAACTCGGAAGTTGGTCATTTGAATATTGGCGCTGGTAGAGTGGTACCGCAAGAATTAGTACGCATCTCGGATGCAGTCGAAGATGGTTCCATTAACCAAAATCCAGCGTTAGTGAAAATTTGTCAGGAAGTCCTGAAACGTGAAAACGGCAAACTGCATATAGTTGGGCTTTGTTCTGAGGGAGGTGTACATTCGCACCTCAGCCATCTGTTTGGACTACTTGACTTAGCAAAGACACAAGGAATTAGCCAAGTTTGCATTCATGCAATTACCGATGGACGCGACACAGCACCCAGCGAAGGCGTAAAAGCAATTGGACTAATTCAAAATTATTGCGATCGCATTGGTAATGCCAAAATTACTACAGTCAGTGGTAGATATTATGCGATGGATCGTGATCGGCGTTGGGATCGAGTCAAACGTGCCTATGACGTAATGACACAAGATGGTAACGGTGATGGACGTTCTGCTGTGGAACTAGTCCAATCTTCCTATACTGAAGGTATCACCGACGAGTTTATACTCCCTGTACGTATTGCTCCAGGAGCGATCGAACCGGGAGATGGTGTGATTTTCTTCAATTTTCGCCCTGACCGGGCACGACAGCTAACCCAGGCGTTTGTAGGTACAGAATTTGACGGGTTTGAACGTCAGCAAATTTCACCCCTGTCGTTTGTCACCTTCACACAGTATGACCCAGAGTTAGCTGTCAATGTCGCATTTGAGCCACAAAATCTCAGTAATATCCTGGGTGAAGTCATTTCCCAAAACGGTCTCAAGCAGTTTCGCACTGCTGAAACCGAAAAATACGCCCACGTCACCTACTTCTTTAACGGTGGCTTGGAAGAACCCTTTCCGGGTGAAGATCGTGAATTGGTTAATAGCCCAATGGTTGCTACCTATGATGTTGCGCCAACAATGTCCGCCGAAGCTGTGACTGATGTCGCCTTGGCTGCGATTTCCCAGCAAATTTACTCTTTGGTAGTCATCAACTATGCCAACCCGGACATGGTAGGGCATACAGGGCAAATTCCAGCAACAGTACAAGCCATTGAAACTGTAGACCGTTGTGTTGGTCGATTGCTAGAAGGTATTAATAAAGCAGGTGGTACTGCCATAATTACTGCTGACCACGGCAATGCTGAGTATATGCTAGATAATGGGGGCAATCCTTGGACTGCTCACACAACTAACCCTGTTCCTCTGATTGTGGTAGAGGGTGAAGGTGCAAAAATACCCGGACATGGTACAGATGTTAGCCTCCGTAATGATGGTAAGCTAGCAGACATTGCCCCGACAATTCTGGATATTTTGCAGCTACCGCAACCACCAGAAATGACAGGACGTTCTTTAGTGCAACCTGCTGATTACGATGTGCGTGGTAATCGCACCCCGGTACAAGCGGGAATGTCGCTAAATTAAAATTAATGAGTTAATAGTTATGAGTTATTAGTTCATAGTTATGAGTCATTAGTTATGAATTAAAATTTATCAAGTATAGATTTTTATTCGTAGCCCCTCATTTCTAACTCCTAACTCCTAACTTCTAACTTTTTTAAACTTTCATTCACCTGATTTTTATCATGACTGTTACAAACATAGTTCAAGGTATCTGGACATTTTCTGCTGTTGCTTTAGTCGTATTAGTATTACTCCATAGCCCTAAGGGTGATGGCATTGGGGCAATTGGAGGACAAGCCCAATTGTTTAGTAGTACCAAAAGTGCAGAAAATACTCTGAACCGGGTGACTTGGGCATTAACAGCCATTTTTCTCGGTTTGACTGTGGTATTAAGTGCTGGTTGGTTGCCTAAATAACAATAGGATGTAGGGAATAGGTAAATGAGGAAAATACAAAAACCCTTGAGAAAATGCCTAAAAATCCTCGACCTAAAACCTAAAATCCTATTTGCTTTCTGTTTACGGGATTTATTTGTATTTTTAGGAATATTTTTTTGTACCGGGCTGCTAGTTATTATCACTAACTTGCAGTCTTTTGCTGTTTATAAAGATATTTATCAAGACACTTCTCGCTCGTTACCATATTCATTGAATATTTTAAATATTGCGATCGCAAACCCTCGAAATCAAGTTTCCACAGATAATCAAATTAATACATCTCAAGTAAATAAAATTAATTTCCCGACAGCAAAAACCCATCCTCTCCCAGAAATCCTACAAAAATGGGAAGATAAAAGTAATAGTGGCGATTATTTTGACCAAGTTCAACCAACAAGATTAGGATATTTAGTCTGGTCAAATTTTCCCGTAAAAATTTACATTGAAACACCTACAAATATCAACCAAAATCAAGCCGAAATATGGGTAAAAACAGTCTACCGCACCGTGAAAGAATGGAATAGTTATTTACCCTTGGAACTGGTGAATACAGGAGAATTGGCAGATATAAAAATTATCCGCAAAGCACCACCTCTTCAGGGAAATCCACCACGGGCGCGATCGGCTCAAACGACATACGAAATCTACACAAAAAATAATATTTTATCTCATCGATTCACCATCTTATTAAGTCCCACACAAACAGGTGAATATCTCATTGCCGCATCGCGTCATGAACTCGGACATGCTTTAGGAATTTGGGGACATAGTCCATTAGCAACTGATGTCTTATATTTTTCTCAAGTTCGTAAACCACCATTAATTTCTACTAGGGATGTAAATACTTTGAAAAAGGTTTACAAACAACCGACAAAATTAGGTTGGCAAGTTGAATGATTAAATAATATGAACAATGACAAATTTAGCTAATTAAAAAAAGCAAATGCTACCCTACGATCGCTCGTAAAGTAGCTGAGATTTATTAATTAGGATTTTTGGGAATTAGAATTCGCTCACTTAGGTTAAAGATTCTAAGTAATCACGAATTAAGTTACGGCGTTTGGGTTGGCGTAATTTTTGTAAAGCTTTCGATTCAATTTGACGTACACGTTCGCGGGATAAATCCAAGGCACGCCCAATTTCCGCTAGTGAGTAGGGATGACCATCAGCCAAGCCAAAACGCATGAGAATGACATCGCGTTCGCGAGTGGTGAGATCAGCCAGTAAGCTCTGCAAATCTCTCTGCAACGACTCACGCATCAACATTTCTTCAGGCGTTACACCATCGGTTTCCAGCAATTCGCCTAACTCGGTGTCCTTATCTTTACCGACTTTGGTTTCCAGCGATACTGAACGAGGAACTCGCAACAAAACTTCACGAACTTGGGCTGGAGTCATTTCCAATTCAACAGCCAAGTCTTCTAAAGTTGGGGTACGACCCTTTTCTTGAGCGATTTTGCGCTGCGCTTTTTTGATTTTGTTGAGTTTTTCAGTAATGTGAACTGGGAGGCGGATAGTACGACTCGAAGTTGCGATCGCTCTAGTGATACCTTGACGAATCCACCAATAAGCATAAGTGCTGAAACGATACCCTTTAGTTGGATCAAACTTTTCAACAGCGCGTTCTAAACCTAAAGTACCTTCTTGAACTAAATCTAATAATTCCAAGCCACGATTTTGATACTTTTTCGCCACCGATACCACAAGGCGAAGGTTAGCCTTAATCATATGTTCTTTGGCTTGGAGTCCGTTACTCTGAATTTTCTCCAACTCCTCAACAGTCAAATTGGCGATTTCTGCCCAGCGACGTTTTCCTTTTGCGAGAATTTGCTTGAGTTCAAATACATCCACTTCTGCGGTTCTAGCCCAACGCTCCAACGAAGGACGGTGCCCTAATTCGGATGTTAAACGTTCTTGAATTTCAATAATTCGTGAATAGGGTGAAGTAATTTCATCTCCCTGCTTGGCAGATTTAGATAATTCAATGCGTAACCGTAGGTAGCGCTGGACTTTTTGAGCTTCCGAAACTTCTTCGTCTCGTCCTAACAACCGAACCCGACCAATTTCTTGAAGGTATAAGCGTACCAAATCAGTGCTGCGACGATTAGGAGTAGCTGCAAAACTGGCTGTTTCTTCTTGCGAAACAATTTCCAGGTCTTGCAAATCCTCTACCGACAATTCACTTTCATCAACTCCAAGTTCAGGATCGAAGGTTGGGCTAGACTGTGGGGCTTCGTAGGTGGCATCTGTATACAAAGATGTTGCTGGCATAAGGATCGTCTCAATGGCTCCAGGTAACAATAGATTGTGGTAAGCAACGCTTCAAAGGATTGACCTGCATTCAGTAATGATGGAATCCTTAGCTTGCTTCCCGCAGGATAAGGTCAGCTAATCAACTGTTGATATTGTTCCCACAATTTAATGAGAACTAACACTGTTGACAGATATTTTTGGGATTTTTTTTGAGGTTTTTAGTGTATTGTACTATTTAATACTTGACACTTAGAAAAAATGTAGCTAGCATGGCTCCAAAATATCACCAGGACTTACTCAAAAAGACTGATAATAACAGCTTCTAGGAATATTTTTTAGATTTTAGAAACCAAATCCTATTGACGGTAACTTTTATCACGTGTTATAAACATAGTTAGGTAAAATTTTTCTTCGACTGTGGCATAATCATATCTACATAGATTCCCTAGTGCTTTCCTGAAGGTTTTTGTCAGGGAATTGTCATTTTTTCATTAAGTATTGTGATGCTAGAGTTAATCCAGTCTCGAATTATGCATTTATGTGAATGCGATCGCCTGTAATTTTGTTGGTAAGGGAAGCTTTTCTCAAGCTAGGCGAGAAGCAAAATCCAGAATTTGAAAATCAAGAACAATCAATCGTGATATTCGGGTTTAATGTCCCGCAGCATCAATTCTTCCAAAGCTTGGCGAGGTGTAATTTCTGCTTGCAGAAGCCGATACACTTGTTCTGTAATTGGCATGGAAATATTTTGTTTTTTCGCACTTTGCATCAACACTTTACAGGTATTCACTCCTTCGGCAGTTCCCTGTAAATCTGCGATAACTTCGCTCAGGGTTTTGCCTTGAGCTAATTGATAACCAACTTGGTAATTGCGACTGAGGGAACTATTACAAGTAGCGAGTAAATCCCCTAGACCGGATAAACCGTAGAAAGTTTCTGCCTTTGCACCCCAGGAAACAGCAATGCGAACCATTTCTGTGAGTCCACGAGTAACTAGTGCTGCTTTGGCATTGGTTCCCAAGTTTAAACCGTCACATACACCAGATGCGATCGCAATTACATTTTTTAAGGTTCCCCCCAATTCCACACCCAAGGGGTCGAGATTGGTATAGACTCGAAACTGTGGTGATGAGAAAATAATTTGTACAAACTCCGCAGCAGTTGCCGAACGACTAGCAACCACCGTTGCGGATGGTAAGCCCTGTTGGATTTCCTTAGATAAATTGGGACCCGACAGGACAACTACTGGATGTAAAGGAAACATCGCTTGCCATATCTGCGACGGTGTACGAGTAGTTTCCGGGTCTAGTCCTTTCGTTGCCGTGACAAAAATGACATCCTTGGGAATAGATAAAGATTGAATTTGCTTGGCAACCTCACTAACTCCCTTCATCGAGATTGCCGACAAAATAATATCAGCATCTTTGACAACATCAGTCAAAGATAGAGCATCTCCAGATGTTAAACCACTACGCGACCAAATTTTTACTTGATGATTTTTATTTTTGGCAATCACTGCTAAGGCTGTTCCCCATGCACCCGCACCGAGAACAGTGATATTTTTTGGATTAGTCAATTTGGAATTAGTCAATTTTAGATTTTAATTTTTGTAGCCTGATTAGGTAAGGCAAGAACCTGTTTGCTCATCTGCTTGGCGCGACTATCTTCATATTGTGCATGTTAAAAACTGGGAATTTCTAGTTAAGGGTTAGTAGTTAGCTTTGGCTAACTACTAAAATATCTAATAGCCTAAATACTTAGGGCATACTTTCTTGGCAAGGCTGAAAAGAATTTAAAGCTTCTTCGATAGAACTTAAAGCGGCTTCAAAATCATCATTGATAATTTGGATATCAAACTCTGGAGCCGCATGGATTTCGTCTTGGGCACGACGCAAACGACGAATAATCGCCTCTTCTGGGTCTTGTCCTCGACTGCGTATACGCTTTTCCAATTCGCTCAGGGAAGGTGGCAAAATGAAAATGCTAAAGGCTTCCGGGAAAGAATTGCGAATTTGTCTCGCCCCTTCCAGTTCAATTTCTAGCACCACACATTTGCCCGAATTAATTTGGTTGAGAACGGCTTGTCTGGGAGTCCCGTAGTAGTTACCAGCAAACTCAGCCCATTCTAGGAATTCGCCGTGAGCAACTAGTTGTTCAAACTTGCTACGGCTAATAAAATGGTAGTGTTTGCCGTCAATTTCTCCCGGACGGGGGGAGCGAGTTGTCGCCGAAACCGAGTAATATAGCCCCGGATGACGCTGAAGTAGTGATCGCATTAATGTGCCTTTGCCAACTCCGCTAGGACCGGTTAAGACAATTAATTTACCTTGTGAAAGGCATTTTTTGATAGTAGCACCATTCTGGATGGATAAAAGTTGCATCATCCGCTCAACCTATGAATCAATCAATAGACATTATTAATTAGCCATGGGTCGCTGTTTAGTTGATACAGCGACAGTTGACTAATTTTTATTGGTAGTATCAGTGACAGATAAACTATTCTAATCCACATAGGACTACCGATACAAAATAAACTGGGTGGGAATTTTAACCCACCAGTTAATCTAATTATCTACCGTTTGATGTTCCCGTGAAATTACAAAGCGATTTGCCACCGTTTCCGGCTGAATTGCTGAGAGAATCACATGACTGGAATCGGTAATAATTACAGCCCTAGTTCGACGACCATAAGTTGCATCAACCAGTTGACCGCGATCGCGTGCATCAGTGATAATGCGCTTAATCGGGGCGGATTCTGGGCTGACAATGGCAACCACTCGGTTGGCTGAGACAATATTGCCAAAGCCGATGTTGATTAGCTGAATGTCCATAAAATAAACTGACGTTCAACGTGGTGTGAGGAGAAACACAATCTCAGGCAACATTCGAGATCGAAAACCGAATTGCACTTTTTTAACAATGCGTATACGGTAATGTCGCTTTAGTTGTGTCTCTACAAGGTACTATTTTTCATGTTATCCCCAAAAAATAGCAGTTTCAACGCCAATTTTGGCGTTCTTCAATTGTTTTTAAATAATGATTGCTTTTTTTTAATCTTTATCAATCAAGTTTAATTAAAATCAGCCTCAAGATATAGGTAAATTATGATGAAATTATTATGTATGTATTATTAATTTTTATCAGTGTTAGATAAATAAAACACATAAAAATTACATTGTCTTACGTAGTAAATACTGATATGTTGATTTCACAAGTATTTGTTAATTGCCCTATTACAGCAAGACTGATAGCAAATGAGTTCTTGAAAATAGCAAAAGCTGAGTATTCAAGACAAGTATATTTTGTTGATTTTCATATCGATTAAGCTTTATAAATTCTTTTGAAAAAGGAATATGATTATACTAATAATACAAAAAATAAAGTTATCAAAATTTATCAAACCTCTGAAGAGTGAACAACCTAGTCAAAACCGTTGAAATTAGCGCCTGAGTAGAACTCTCAGCAATTACCAATTCGCAATCCGCAATACTTTCCGAGAAGCAAGTTACATCATTTTGGGGTTTAATTTCACGAGCCTTTACAAGTAGCTTTTTTGACTGGTGTGGCAGTACAAGTGTTTAGTGGCTGTAATTGTATCGGTGTAACCCTTCCCGGATGTAATTGCGAATTTGATGATTGAGAAATTTTTCAGCTTCTCCTCTGTAACCAAGCACTATTGTTAGTAATTCTTTTCATCTCCTGCAATCGCGATCGCAATCGATGTAAATTGGGGGCATAACCTCCGTAACGCCAATCAACATAAGCTTGGCAAATTTCATCAATGACTTCAGCTGTAGCAGTTGTATGTTGCTGGTAAGAGACTTTCGCAAATTCTAATGGCGTTTGTGATGGGTGTTTGCCCAAACCTTTGGCATCAGACCATTGCAACATTTGTTGGTAGAGACTTTCCATTGGTGGTAATTTCCTTAAGGCAGAGCGATTGCACAACTTTCTCCATCCTTGCCATGTTAACCAACCAGAGAAACCGAAGGCTGTGGCAATAATCAATCCTTGGACAATACCAAACCAACCTTTGGCAAATAAGCCAAAGAACCACAGGAAAGTTTTTGTCAACCAGGTAAAAATAACCTCAAAGAGATTATTCAGAAAACCACTGATGGGTGAAGGCAACCAACCCGCTACCCATTTCCAAAAATGCTGGAGAACAGAAAAAGTCTGAGTTTCTTCCACCGATGGCGGAATTAGGGGATGATTAGGAATGGGATCGAAAGCAAACCAGCCGTATTTAGGGAAATACACTTCCGTCATCGCGTAAGCATCGGTATTACGAACAATATACATTCCCGTAAATGGATTAAATTGTCCCGGAGCAAAGCCAGCTACGAGTCTTGCAGGAATACCAATTGAGCGCAACATCACCGTTAAGGTTGTAGAAAAATGGTCGGGATAACCACCTTTATACTTGAATAAAAATGCCTCAACTAAATCTTCTTTCTCCGTCAAAAAAGGAAACTCGTTTAAGCTTTCGGGAATTTTATAGTTTTGTTTGAGATATTGTGCTAGGTAAAGTGCTTTCTCATAGTTAGAATCAAGACTTTTGTCAGATTTCCCAACTCGATGTTTGTTATAGTCTGCTAATATCTCTTCGGTACGATCGCGAACTTTGTCGGCAATCTCGCTGGGAATCTCTAAATAATTTTTGGTAATACTAGCTGGATATGCCGTGCCAGCTTTACCCAGTAATGTGCGATCGCGAATTGGAACTTCGGAAACCACAGTATAGGTAAAACCATCAACTAAATTTACCGGAGCGCGCAAACTATTCTCAGTATCAACTGCAATCATCGGCGCAGGGAAGTAAACTTCCTTTGGGTATGACATCGCCGGGACTAAGTTTGGCATGTCGGCAACAACTGCATATGTCTGTACTACCTCTTGAGTAGTCCCAGTAGAGTTGCGGCGGGGCAGAAAAATTTGGTAACTCCAAGGGGAACGTTTAAAGGTTTGCGTATTCTCATTCCGGGAAATTTCCCATCCTTTCCCTGTGTATTTATCAAAAGCCAGCACTCGCCAAAAACCCTCAATTTGCGATCGCACCCGCATGACAACTTTGGGCTTCATTTCACCACGCAGATTTTGGTTCATGCGACTGTTAAAACCGTAGTAGTAACTAGAATCAACCTTTCCGGGTTCACCATTTCCACCATTACCCATTCCTGTACCATTGCCATTACCATTCCCCTGACGCACATAACCGGGATTGATAATACTGCGTCCTGTAAAATTGCCTTTAACTTCAATATTGGAGCTAACGGGAAACATCCGCATCTGATAGCCAGGGAATCTCGGTAAAATGGCGAAAATACCCAAACCAGTCGCCAAGATGAGAGTAAACAATAAAAAATAAGAAGGTAGAACCGCAGAAATCCTTTCAGACTTCCGTTTCTCCTTCTTGTCTTGAAAATTGCTAATCCCTAGTCGCGATCGATAATCAAAAATTAAAGTCGGTAAAGCAACGCCTAAAAACACCAACAGAACAGGCGCAAAGGCTAAAGTTTGACTCAGAGTTGCAGCAACCCCAAGTAAAATCACCCCAATGACAATCGAATAGCCTAAATCTTTGCGCCGAGGCATATCATAACTGTGCAGTACCTGGAGTTGGATTAACAATTCCGCTAATACCAATCGTGTATCGTTCAACTCCCCCAATAATCGCCCAAAGAAAGCACCCAGTGCTACTAACATTCCAATGGCGATACCAAATTTTACCGATACATTGCGATTGTGACGACGGTAGTAACTCCAACTCGCACCCACAATACTTAAAGGTACTGCCCAAAAAGACGATTGAGTTTCTGCTGCAATATCCTTGGCAATAATCCCTACAGTAACCAACAACAACACTAGCACTCTCAAGGGAACGGAACTTTCTATTTCCGACACAGATGGCAGAAACACACTTTGCTGCCAATTCATCCATTGAGGTAAACGCCAAAGCCGATTTATCCTGGTAAATTTCAACATTTTGATTAGAAAGCAGCAAACAGTTTGCAATCCAGAAACGTAGACGCGACGGACTCTAACTTTCTCAGTATAATTAGGGATACTGGAACAAGATATTGACAGATTAGTTACAGAAAACTCAATTGTGTGATTCCACAATTACTAATCCCAAATCCGATTCCTAACCCTCAACCATGCTGCTTTCCGTAGACGCTAGAGGCACTGCATTGTCGATAAATCGACTTGTCAGTGCCTAAAATTATGACCGCTTCTTTAAACCAAGGATACGCTTTAAAACCAGGATTCGTCATCTCTAAACTGATGGCGTTTGCTAAATTAAAATTTTAGTGCCAGTGCTTTTTATTACAGTGTAGGCAAGATTAAAAATGTTAAAGGTTTTTCGTCAATTTCAGTTAAATTGACTTCGAGAGTATAGGGTTGCCGTGGCTGGGAAGCGTTGGCATTATCGGTAATTTCTAAGCTCAAGCTGCCGGGAGCGGAAGATTGTGCCATTGCTTGGGTGCCATTTCCCACGACTTTGAGACTACCTTTGGTGGGTAAATTGCCACGAACGCAAAGCTGTGAGAGCGAACCTTGGCTTTGGTACTCAACTCTCAGTGCGATCGCTCCAGCACTGGACAACCACTGTCTTTCAATTACTGGGTTAGTAGCTGAAATTGTTAGTGTCAAGTTATCCAGCAGTTGTTTAGCTGCTAATAATGACACAGCCATTTGCTGACGGGGTTGCAGTTCTGAGTAATCGCTATCCAAATTGGGTATTACCTCCAGGCTGGAGGCAGCAGAACGATAAGGAGTTCTCAACACCAATCCGGCTAAATCGTTAATTGTATGCGGGTCATTGGGAAACAAACTCTCCACTGCCTGAACTAATTTTGCCCCCAGTGGCAATGAAGAAGTTACCAAAGCTTGACATTTTTCCAGCAATTGCCGAAAAACCCGTTCCGGTAAGTCAATTGGTAAATTCAGCGAAGCTTGGGCTTGTGCCCATCCCCAAGCTGGAACCAAACTGACTGATGGATTGTCAGCGTAATCTGGATATTCTTTTACCTGAGTTTCCCAGGGAAATAAAGGAGGATGGTTTTGTATTTGAATTTGTAACCGACGTTTAAGGACGGCTTGGAAACGTTCTTGCACAGTAGGAATTTCTCCTAGTTGAAAGGTTTGGGGTGTCCATTCTAACTGCTCTTCCCTACTGTTTAAATCAGTAGTTTTAGCGGTCAAATTTTCTACCCCGTTATTTTCCTTACATTCGACCGAAGTATCATCTGATGTCAGGGCGGTTTCCGCCAATAACCACCGGAATAACTGGTTTTGCAAGGATTCTGAGTCACTATTCATGAGTAGATGCACCCGATCCGGACACTAAAGAGTTACGAATTTCCCAAGCTTGTTCAAGAATTTTAAACCATCGTTTTTGAAGTTGTGCCATTGACAACCCTAAAGTTTTGGCAATTTTTTCATCGGGTTGTCCTTGTTGCTTTAACTCCAATAAAGACCGTTGTTTCTCATCCATTTGAGCAATGTAGGTATCCCATTGTTGGGGAGTTAAACCCAAATTAGTTTTTAGATCGGCTTCAAGCCATTCATGAACCAACTCCCAACGGTGCAAGAGGGCAAAGCGAATCAAATGGTATTTGAAACGTTGTTGCAAGTAATCACGTTGTCTGGGGGTTAAGCCAAGAACTGATTCAATTTCCTGTGCGGACATATCCTGTAACCGCAGCGTAAAGTAATCAGCACAGTCGGTTTGTTGTCGTTCCTCTAGATAACTCATTAACTCGGTAATCACCACAGAACGTAGCGTGTCTTCTTGTGGTTCCGGTTCCGGTTGAGTTGCCATTGCACTTCGCAATCGCTGTACTGCGGGGTCTTCCCAAGCTCCATCCGCTTCACTGGTACTACCTTCAGCTGCTTGTTCAATATCGACACAGGTTTCTGGGGGTTGCTGTTGGGAAAAAGTTTGTGCCCGCAGAATAATCAACTGTTGCTGTCGTCCGGGTAAGGGAATGCGGCGTTTACCATAGCGTTCTGTAAATGCCATGTATTCTGCCAATTCCAGCAAGGTATGGGGCTGGTAGGTAGCACCCAATTGGTTTTCGCGTCGAAAAGCATTGAGTGCTTCCAAATAAAAACTTTGGAGAAAATCTTCAATAATTGTCAACCGCCCTTGGTAGCTCAGTTGCCTTTGTGGAGGGTTAATGTAACGATAAATAATCGCACTTAAGGTACTGTGGAGATCGACGCGCCCCCGATTGGAACCCAACTGATGGTAGCGTAGGCACTGGGAGAGCCGATGTCGGGCAAGGGTCATGGCAGAGCTTTCTATAGCACCGGAAGCCTGGATGCGTTTGCTTTCGCTGCAAATGCGGTAGACTTCGGCAGTGATTCGCATTGCCACATCGTGGCAATTTTTCTCCGAAGCTTTGGTTGATTGTCGAAGCTCCTGGAAGAGGAGTTCAAATATCGCCTCCACGCCGATAGAATTTTCTCCCTGAATAGTTGTGGTTGCGGCTAAATTCATAGTCTCGTTGTTCAAAAGACCCTAACATACCTATTTACAACCTGTAGGACGACGGGTGTTTAGTTTCGGGTTTTGCGTATAAGCTAAACGCAAAGTATATCCAAAAGTTTCAGATTTGGTTTAATCTATTATTCCCAACTCTGGTTCGATTGTTTGCACTTTGATTTACTGTACCCTTAACACCTACCCATCGGTTTACAAGTAATTTATGGACTTAGAAGCACAAATTCAATTGCTGATTGACAAAGCACCCCAAGATGGTATAACACCACAACTGATTACAGCAATCGCTCCTGTCCTTTCCGCGATCGCTTCCTCATTACGTCATTCCCAATACTATATCCTGCAAGACATGGATGAACGCTGGGTGATGACAACATTAAGCAACCGTGCAAATCCAGAACTCGAAAAATGTGTGATATACGCTTACCCTACATTACAAGATGGTAAAGCCAGCATTGATGCTGTGTCTAACCCTCAAGTAATTGTTGCACCCATTCCTGTTACACATGTTTTGTTCCAATTGGTAGCATTAGAACCCGTAGATAGTATAGTTTTTTTTGAGACGACTGGCACGACCAATAACACTGTTGAGATTGAACGCTCGGATCTGCAAGCCTTATTCCAGCGATCGCTCCAACAAAACTATGGGCGCAGTTCGATTCCTCCTGATATCGCCTAAAAACTATCAGATATCAGCTTAACTTGTCACAAGCGACATTGTGGGAATTAATGAGTCACTCGCTAAAATAAATTTTTGGTAAAGTTCAAAGTTTTCAGTAAAGCCGGCTTAATACAAAGTCCGCCATATTGGCTAAAGCTTGTCGTGGTTCTGAGGGGGGAAGTTCTAAAATATGCTCAACTGCTGACTTAGCATGGTACGCTGCTAGCTCTCTTGCCCTCTGAATCCCTTGGCTATCAAGAATCAAAGCCATTGCTTTTTCCAAATCGCCATCTTGAGCAAATTGTCTTTCAATTGCTAGTTCTAAAGCTGGTTGCTCTTCCAATGCAAACAAAACTGGTGCTGTCAGATTACCACTTTTGAGGTCGGAACCTGCTGGCTTGCCTAATGTATCTGTCGAACTCGTAAAATCCAAAATATCGTCAACAATTTGAAATGCTAAACCCAAATGATTGCCATATTCGTAAAGGTGTTCGGCAATTTCCGATGAAACTTCACTGATTACTCCCGCAGCTTTGGAACTATTGGCAATTAAAGATGCAGTTTTGTAATAACTTTTTTTCAGATATGTTTCTAAGGATATACTAGTATCAAATCTATTTAGTCCCTGCTGGATTTCTCCAACTGAAAAGTCCATTAAAACCTGTGATAGCAATTTCACAACTTCTAAATTATCCAGGTTTGCCAAGTGCCAAGATGATTGGGCAAAGAAAAAATCTCCTGCTAATACAGCAATCCGATTGCCAAACAAACTATGAATAGTGGGAACACCACGTCTCACGTCTGATTCATCAACTACATCGTCATGCACTAAACTCGCAGTGTGGATCATCTCCGTGATTTCCGCAAGGCGACGGTGGCGCTGAGTAATATCTTTTGGCAACATGGTTGCCCGCGATATTAGCAAAACGATCGCTGGTCTGATACGCTTTCCCCCAGCTCCAAATAGGTGTTTTGCCGCCGCAAAGAGGATGGGGTGGTCATTTCCAACAAGCTGTATCAGGTTCTCTGCTAGTATTTGCAGGTCTGCTTCCACAGGGGTAAAAAAGGAGGTAGCTGGGGTCATGGATGGGCGGACTCTGACTTAAGTTACGAAAGTTTACATATTCTCTACTCATTTTAAGATAACGCAGTGCTGCTGCAAAGCGTTGATCAAGAAAAAGCTGTATAAGGGTGAAAGGGAAATAGGTTCAGAAGTTATGGGAATTGTAAATTTCCCACCCATCCACCAGATTCACCTGCCAATTACTGCTTAACAAATATTTACAATCTGGACAACAGAATTTGCGGATTGTGTGTTTTGGGGTTGTATTTAGAAATAGAAAGCAAAAGGGAAAACTTGAGTTGGTTGTGTGATCTGTTGAAAATCTTGGAAACATGCCGGCTTTTCAGGCGATTTGGATACTCGTGACGACTAATAAGGCTTTGTGATTGCTAGCCTCCGATAAGGTCTAGTTTGTCAATGGCGAGATGAGATTTTCTGGGTGAGTCAGTTCTGAATGATTAGCTCAAATGTTTTTGACACTTTTTTCTGTCAAGCTTTCTAACTTCATTATCTTGACCTGAAACTGGTATCGTCACCCACATATCATTTTAATTTTATAGTATAATCAAGTTTAGATTTATACATTGATATTGAAAAAATACCAGTATATTTTGAGTCTGTAATTTGATTGAAGTTTTGATTGGTTCTCTAGCTATTAGAGGCAAAATTTGCTTTAGAAAATCAATTGGGTGAGGAAAACTAAAGTTTAATTTTAGCTCACAGTAGCGATCGCACTAACCACACTTAGTGATTGTTGTGATGTCAGAAAATCGATTCAGTTGATTTTATACTGGCATTAAAGAGAATTTTTCAAAATTAACAGCTAACCACTCGAAAAGGTGAGGCGGTTATGTTACGCTAATGTCAAGGGACTTCAAAATTTTTGTTATTCACTTCAGGAAGGTTTATCGCTCTTTTAGGGCTTATAGCCGTCTTGATTTGTACATAAATAGAAATCAACATGGTTGAATCGATAAAGCTAAGTAGCTACTGAGATTCGTCAGCTTGGATACAACTTTTGTAGGCAAGTTGCTTGTGTCTTACGGCTATCCCAGCAGGTTTCAACCTTAGCCTTTGATTACAATTAAAGGCAATATATCCTACTTTGTAGTAGGGAAAAATACTCAGAACATGCAGATTTGAGAGAACTGCCTTCTCAGCCGTAAATAGCTATTTGGCGGTTCGGATGCTTGATGGCAGTAAATCTGTAGAAAAAAATAATCACAAATGAAGTTAACACTCAGTTAACTTCAAAGTTCTTCCATTCCAGTGCTTCATAGTAATGGGCATTTTTGCTGTCAATAATTGATATTGAGGGCTGGAATTGCATGAACGCGGATAACTTGCAATTGCGTAGACAAAGCAGATGGTAAAGAGATGTTGTACGTGAAAATGCCTATTATGATTGTTTTATTAGCTACCGGATATTTATTTTCAATCTATCTATTATTAGCATTAGCTAAACGTAGTAGTCCAAGAATTGAGACCAAAGATGCAAATGTTTCGGTGACATCTAGTGTTACAGAAATAGTTAATGGTCAATAAATTAGTTAAATCAGAAGCTGGAAGAAAGTATAGTGTCTTCCCAGATAGGGTACACTACACTTTCTGAACTGGCTGTGATTGTAACCACGTATTCATAACATTAGCTATTCATATTAACCATCCCATTAATTGATCGCATCTTGTCGAGTGCTGGAGACGGCAATCTCGCTAAAATGGATGACTTCAACGGTGGGAGTGCAGCCGAGCCAATTAATGGATGATTGGGAAAATTGCTGTGGACAACCAGTGACGACAAAACGAGTTGGCATTGGTGGATGGTTATTTCTTAAACTTAATAATTCGAGTTCTTGAGCACAAGCAGTGGCAACATGTACTGCTGGGTCTATTAAGTTGACATGATTGGGAAGGAGCGATCGCAATATGGGAGACAAGTGAGGATAGTGCGTACAGCCATAGACTAAGGTGTCTATTTCGCGATCAATGAGAGGCTCCAGGTAAGAACGGGCTACCTCTATTGTATAAGGATCGTGAATACGATTTTGTTCAATTAAAGGAACAAACTCCGGGCAACTAACTTGCCAAACTTGCAGTTCGGGGTCAATTTCCAGGATAGCGTTTTTGTATGCATTACTTTTGGCAGTTGCGGGAGTGGCGATAACGCCAATACGTTTACCTTTTTGTATGGCAGCCCTTGCACCTGAGAGAATTACTCCAATAATTGGAAAATTAAATTCTTCGCGAATAATTTCTAGTGCCAGGGCAGAGCTAGTATTGCATGCCATAACAGCCATTTTTACACCTTGACTTTGCATCCAGGTGAGAATTTCGCGATTAAACTGGATAATTTCAGCTTGCGAGCGAATCCCATAAGGCAGTCGTGCCGTATCTCCACAGTAGATAATTGACTCCTGGGGAAGTTGGCGATAGAGTTCGCGTAGTACCGTTAAACCCCCCACACCACTGTCAAAGACTCCAATGGGGGCACGTTGGGGTTCTTGATCGGAAAATTGGAAAAAATTGCCTTCAAATAAGGAAGATGGAAACACTGGTAATTATTGTTTTGTGTTTTGATTAAAGATACAGGATTTATTGCAATTCAACAATTATTTAGCCAAGGATTTTGATCCGAAATATGAAAAGTGGGGAGGACACTTCTGTGGATTATTTCCCTGGGGGAAAGAAAGTGTCCGTTATCGGGCATCACTAATTGTCAATAGCCTTTATCTTTTTAGGTATTGGAGAATGCCACGTGCGATCGCATCTGCCAGTCTGTTCTGATACTCTACAGTCCCAAGACGAGGGTTATCTTCTCGTCCTGTCATATAACCGACTTCAACCAATATCGAAGGCATGGAACTCTTTCGCAGTACATAAAATCTAGCTTTGCGCGTACCTCTGTTCTTGAGGGTGGGAATGCTTTGAAGCATTGTTTTCCTGACTGCTTCTGCTAATTGATAACCACTATCGTAGTAATATACCTCCAAGCCATTAACCTCGGGACGACCACCAATCGAATTGGCATGAATACTCACAAACAAATTCGCATTGACACGTTCTGCTAAATCAACCCGTGGTTTTAAGTCTACAAAATAGTCTGCATCCCTTGTCATGACAGCTTGCACACCATTTTGCTCCAAAATTGCAGCCACTCTTTTACCAATTGGTAAAATGACATTTTTTTCTAATAATCCACCAATACCAGGTGCGCCTGAGTCTTTACCGCCATGTCCAGGGTCAATAACCACACGTATTTTACCCTTTGGTACGGGATTCCGGGGTTGAGGATTTGGTGGATTTACAACACCTCCACCTGGTGGTAACGGTTGGGGGTTGGGGCGTGGTAATGGGAGGACAACGGGAGGATTAATTGGAGGATTTGTTGGGGGTCTGCTCACAATATTACCGCGCCGCAAATCGAGAGAAATTAATTGACCACTTAGTTGATTGACTTGTCCCACTTGTACACCGGCGGCGGGTTGAACTAATATGGCTACATTATTATTGGATTCTTGTTGGAGTTTAACCCTGAGTACGGCACTATTGGCACTCAATGAGGGTCCTCGTAAATCTTTTGAGAGTTTGGCATTAGGAATTGTAATCCGGAATAGCCCACTAGCTCTATCCCAGCCACCACTCCCTGTTAAACGTTGGTCTCCCCGAACAATGAGTTGCGTGCCAGTGGCGTTGAGTTCAACTGACTGAATTGTAGCTATGTCATTATTGACGGGTCGATCTGGTTGCTTGTTATTGTTATCTGTTGGCGCATTATTATTTCTATCGGGCAAACGAACTACTGGTGTCCCAGGAATTACAATGAAAGCGTTATTACCACTTTTTGATGCTCTCCAATCAGGGCTATCTTTTTCTACTTGCAGCTGCATTCGTACAGTTGGTGTTTTGGAATTTAACTGCGACAAAAGAACACGGTTTACACCTAGTTTATTAACTAACAAGTTGCGTTCTTTTAATTGAGGTGAAATAGTTGCGCCACTGATATCGATATCTATTGCACGTTTATCTAGGCTACGAATGACGCGAATTTGGGGATTGCCACCACCGCTTGTCCGCAGAAAAAATCCGTCGCCCGTAACTTGGAGATTTTCAATTTGGGTGCCAATTTCGGTGGCTGCCACTACTGTTGTTCGACTCGGCAGACTACTGGAATTAGAAGTATTGGAATTAGAAGTATTGGAATTAGTAGTTGTAACTACGTTGTAAACATTATTTGTGGTTGCCGTATCTGCTTCTTGTTCCCGTTCAGGTTTGGGTAGCTGTACAGTCCAACGATTTGGACTAACACCAACAACTTTAACTTGTTGGGGGTTAAGAGTATAGCCAGAAGCAAGTTCGACAACAATACGAGTGGTGTCTTTATCAAATTGCCCAACACGTAACGCCCGAATGGCACCACCAACTGGTTGGCTCACTTGAGGACGACCAAATTGTGTTCCTGGTAAGTCGAATACCAATCGAGTTGGATTAAATACTAACTGTGCTTTTGGTTGAACAGCACCTTCCGTTGTAATTTCTAAACGATTTTGATTTTGATCAAACCGCCAAGAGTTAAGTTTTGCTGCATGAGCGGGTGACGAAATAATAAAGGCTGTAACAATAGTGCTGGGTAGTAACCAGTGTAGTTTCACAGTGTTTTCTCCTGAGTCCATTAAATTGGGAGTTGTCATTCTGTCTAAGTGTTAGCAAATCCTCACACCGTCACCCTTATAGGTTTGCTAGCTGTCTATGGAACAAGCTCACCACCCAAACCTTTGTTGAAAAATCAAGGAAGTTTCTTTGAGGAGCTAGGTGTTTTTATGCAGAACTTCCGATGCTGTATCTTCGTTTTTACTTGCTTTGCGATTAGATTTACAAAGATACGACGCATAGCTTGCTTCCCCAAAGGGCAAGCATATTGACCTTGACAAATTTAAATACTATTGAGTCTATTAAGTCGCTAAAACGTACTTTATTAAGCATCAGATTATACTTGTAAATAGTATAGAAGATAGAATTAACTCCAAGCCTGAAATTCCAACTCTGACTTATTTACTGAGTAATATTAGATTTGAGTTCTTGATGATTAGATGGTATATTCCGCCACAAAGTTTCATATTTTAACTACAAAGTCAATCCATAATTTGCAAATTCAAACACTAAATTAATTTTCAGTACAAGAAAATAGTAAACTGAAGCGCCTTTAGTTATAACTGATCGCAGTGAGTTATTAGCTGTTAGTTCAAAGCTAACTGCCAAAAGCTAATAGCCATTTTGCAAAGTCCAATTTTTAACCATGTCTAGTATAGTAGTCGTTTGTTCGTTGTCATTTGTTCGTTACACCCAATACCTAATGTCCAATGACCAATGCCTAAGTTAGCTTATATTTAACAGTTTTAGTTGCATTTTTCAAAAAAATGTGTTCTGTTTAAACATGAGAATTCAGGATTGATTGACTTGAGAGGTTTTAGGTATTCAAAAGTGTCTATCGTTGGCGGAGATATTGGAGGATGCCTCGCGCGATCGCATCTGCCATTTGCGCCTGATACTGGGGTGTTTGTAACCTGGCGATGTCCTCTTGTCCAGTCATATAGCCCGTCTCAACTAAAATTGAGGGCATAGAACTTTTTCTGAGAACATAGAAACGCGCTCGTCTGACTCCTCTGTCTCGAATATTCAGACTTTGAAGTATATTATTGTGGACGATGCGAGCAAGACCCAGACCACTGTCGTAATAATACGTTTCCAATCCATTCACATCCGGACGACTTGCACCAGCCGAATTGGCATGTATGCTCACAAAAACATCCGCATTGGCTCTCTCTGCCATATCAACACGCCCTTGTAAGGTGACAAAGTAGTCAGCATTGCGTGTCATCACAGCTTGTACCCCATTTTGCTGCAAAATCTGCGCTACCCTAATGCCAATCGGCAGAATAATATTTTTTTCCTGGGTTCCCCCAATCCCAGGCGCTCCTGGGTCTTTACCACCATGCCCCGGATCAATAATTACTACCAATCGCCCATCATTGCGTCGTGGTGGCGGTATGGGTGTGGGATTTGGGTTGGGGGGATTACCGATAGAACCTGGATTGGGTTGAGGAAATGGAGGCAGTCCTAAAGGTGGGTTTAATGGGGGGATGGAACGATAGCGATTTAATTCTAAGGCGAGAAACTGTCCCGTAATCTGATTCAGTTGACCAATTTGTACCCCTGCGGCTGGTTGCAGCATGACGATAACACTTCCTGATTCCTGTTGTTCTTGTAGTCGAATCCGCAGAAGTGGGCTACCGCTATTTAATGATGGTCCACGAACGTTTGCTGTGAGGCGAGCATTAGGAATTGTGATGCGGAACATTCCTGAAGTTCGATCCCAACCACTCGTGGCTGTAAGTTTTCGATCTGCGCGAATAATTAATTGTGTACCTCCACCCCCTAGTTCGACAGATTGGATTGTGGCTGGGGAGTCGGTGCGTTCGGGGGCTGGGATACCGGGAAAAGGTTGGTTGGGACTAGGAATAGGTGGATTGGGGTTATTATTGCCAGAATCTCCTTTGGAAATACTACCCAGGCGATTTGGTAGTACAACTAAACCACCACTGCTTTTACTCACTCGCCAGTCGGGACTGTCTTTATCTACCTGCAACGACATTCTCACGATGGGAGTTTTGCCATCAAGTTGTGAGAAAATAACGCGGTTGACACCAAAGCGATTAACGGAAACATCTCTCTGTAAAAAGTTTGCTGATATTGATGAACTCGCAATATCAATATTAACGGTTTGGCGATCGCGACTGCGGCTCACACGAATTAAGGGATTACCACCGCTTGTCCGCACGAAGAAACCGTCGCCTGTAATTTGGATATTTTCAATTTGAGTCGCGCCTTGGGCAATGTTACCAGTTGTTATGGATGAATCGGGTTTCTTGTCCTGTTCCAGAACAACGGAATTATAAATATTTGTAGCAGAATTTGTGGCGACTGGGGAACTATTCCGGTCAATTTGGGGTTCTGGTAATTGAACCACCCAGCGATTAGCCGATTTGCTCTCGAATTTAACTTGCTTGGGGTCGATGGTATAACCGGGTGCGAGTTCAACAACAATGCGAGACATTTCCTGATTAAATTGTCCCACCCGTAGCGATCGATATGCACCAGATGCAGGTTGTATCACCTGTCTGCGTTCAAATTTTACCCCTGGTAAATCTATGACCAAACGTGTTGGGTTAAATACTAATTGGGCTTGGGGCTGAACTCCCGTATCGGTATTAATTTCCAGTCGATTTTGACTGGAATCAAACCGCCAAGATTCGAGCGTTGCAGCACGACTAGGCGACGATAGCATGAAGATAGTTACAACAGTACCAGATAGTAACCAATGTAGTTTCACAGTGTTTTCTCCTGATTCAATTTTATGGGAGTTGTCAATCTGAAGACAGCATTGGCAAATCCTCATGCAGTCACCCTAAAAGACACATAACTGAAGACGCACCGATGCTGGATACATCTAAAGTGACAAATACAGCTAGTAGCGTCACATGCTAACATAAACCTTTCAAATTTCGATGCTGCGATCTGCTTTTAGGATTAGACTTGTCTCTAAAGCCTTACTCAGCATTAGTAATCCACCAACAAAGAGATAATCAGAATCAGGACTCTTTAGTCAATCCCAATTCATGACAATTGCAAGATTGAGAAAGTTAGTATTAGCCTCAAGTGACTTCAGGGACTCGTACATCAAAAAATATAATCAAAAAATCCAATTATAAATTTGCTAATCATATCAATAGTGGGGACGGGTTTCTCCCATCCCCACCCTGTGGAATAATTTATTTTTGGTATTACCTAATACCCTAATCTTCTAGGGCTGGTTTATCGGAACTAACCGTGACAAGGTTTATATCAGGGTCTGGGAATACAAACCTCAGTAAAGGTGGCGCTACAAAAGTTGTAAAAATTACCATCATAATAATGGCAGCTTCTAGGGGTTTAGATAAAGCTCCCGTGCTGGAGCCGATACCCAAAAAGACTAATCCAACTTCGCCACGGGGTATCATCCCCACGCCAATAGCCAAACGATTGATTTTTCCCTGTCCGAACACACCTAAACCAGTGACAATTTTGCCAATAATTGCGATCGCCACGAGAAATATAGCCATTACTAAACCTTCGCGGTTGGCGGGAATCGCTGGATTGAGGACACTTAAGTCAGTTCTTGCGCCAACTGTGACAAAGAAAACAGGTACGAGCATATCAGCGATAGGGACAACTTGCTCCTGTAATTCGTTGCGTTTGTCGTTTTCATCCAGCACTAAACCTGCGGCAAAAGAACCTAAAATTGCTTCTAGATGAATCGCTGCGGCGATATATGCCATGACAAAGGCGAAAATAAATGCAGGTAAAATCAAATCGCCACGGGTTTTGAGTCTCTCAACAACTGCAATAAAGCTTTTACTAAATATACTACCAAGAGCGATCGCGCCTACTAAAAATCCGGTGGCGGCAATAATTAAATAAATGACTTTGGAAACATCTACTACACCATCTTTGGCTAAACTCGCCACGACAGCTAGCACAATAATTCCTAAAATGTCATCAATGACAGCAGCGCCAAGAATAATTTGCCCTTCTTTGGAATTCAGTCTACCAAGTTCCGAAAGTACCCTGGAAGTAATACCGATACTTGTGGCTGTCAATGCAGCACCTGCAAATATCGCCGGAACAGCCGAAATTCCAAAAAATATCATCAACCCAGCAGTACCAGCCGCAAAAGGCACAGCAACCCCAATACAAGCCACTACTACTGCTTGGATGCCAACTGCCATTAAATCCTTGAGATTTGACTCCAAGCCAATTTCAAACAGCAGGATAATTACACCTATTTCTGCTAGTACCGAAATGACTTCTGATTGGGCTTGAAACACGCCATTGGCAGCTTCCGGAGTTAAGCCGTCACTAAATTGCAAAAACTGCATAATCAGTGAACTTGAAGCATCGACATTTTCCCCTGGAAACACGAGTAAATGTAGTGCTGAAACTCCAACAACGACACCGCCAACGAGTTCACCCAAAACAGGGGGCAAACCAACACGATTTGATAATTCTCCGCCAAGTTTGCTGGCAAAGTAAATTACGACTAAACTCAACAGGACGGACGCTAAAACGAGTGAACCATCTGCTGTCTCGGTTGTAGATGCGAGTAAAGGTAATGAAGATAATGGAATAGTCATTAAATCTAACTGCATTGCCTCTGCTAAAAACCATCTCTCTACTGTATCAATTGGGAAGTGAGGAGTGGGGAGTAAATGAGGGCGCGGGTACGGGAAGGAGACACGGAGATATATCTGTATCTGTTGCCAGATTTTTGACAAACGGGGATAAAGTGCCCAATACCCAATAAAAAACCCGCATTTGCGGGCTTTCTCAATTGAGTTATGTGTGATGTAGATTTGAGAAATTTGGACTATACACTAACCCAAAATTACTCATCCACAATCGCTTTATCTTCTACCAGCGAGCTTTTTTGCCATTTTCCGCAAACGAATTGACTGTGGCGTTACTTCCACCAATTCATCTGGACCGATGTATTCTAGGGCACGTTCCAAACTCATATCTATAGGAGCTTGTAACTGCACTAATTCTTCACCGCCCGATGCACGGTGGTTGGTTAATTGCTTGGTTTTACAAACATTCAATTCCAAATCTTGGGGACGATTATGTTCACCAACAATCATGCCTTTGTAAACTTTGGTACCAGGAGTAATAAAGAAAGCGCCTCTATCTTCAGCGTTTTTCATGGCGTAGAATGTGGAAACACCTTCCTCGAAGGAAATTAACACCCCTTTATTGCGGGCTTCAATTTCGCCACTTAAACCGCGATACTCCAAGAAACTGTGGTTCATGATACCTTCACCACGAGTCATCCGCATGAACTCACCCCGGAAACCAATCAAACCACGGGCAGGAATCACAAATTCGAGGTTTGTACGTCCATTACCACCGACTTGCATATCCTGCATTTCGCCTTTACGTTGTCCCAGACGTTCGATGCAGCTACCCACTGCTTCTTCAGGAATGTCTAAAACTAACAATTCATAAGGCTCGCAGGGTTGTCCATTTACTTCGCGGTAAATTACCTGTGGTTGGGAAACTTGAAATTCATAACCTTCACGACGCATCGTTTCGATTAAGATACCCAAGTGTAGTTCACCCCGTCCCGAAACTAAGAATTTGTCAGGGGAGTCAGTTTCTTCCACACGCAAAGCTACGTTGGTTTCCAGTTCGCGCATCAAGCGATCGCGTACCTGTCTTGATGTCACCAATTTGCCTTCTTGTCCAGCAAAAGGTGAATCATTTACCCAGAAGGTCATTTGTAAAGTTGGTTCGTCCACTTTAATTAGTGGCAATGCTTGTGGATCGTTAGGATCGGTGATGGTTTCACCAATATTCGCATCCGCAAAACCAGCAACGGCAACAATATAACCAGCACTGGCTTCTTGCATTTCTACCCGCTTCAAGCCTTCAAAGCCCATCAATTTGGAAACTTTGGCTTTGACTATAGCACCTGTTTCTGTGACGAGTGCTGCTTGTTGTCCCATCCGAATCACACCGTTGTGGATACGACCAATAATGATACGTCCCAAATATTCGGAATAATCGAGGGTGGTAACTTGCAGCTGTAAAGGTTTGTTTACGTCACCAACTGGGGGTGGAACATGGCGTAAAATTGCCTCGAACAAGGGTTTCATGTCTTTGGATTCGTCTTCCAACTTATCTTTTGCAAATCCAGATAAACCAGAAGCAAACAGATAAGGGAAGTCACACTGGTCATCATCCGCACCTAGTTCGAGGAACAAGTCGAGGACTTTATCAATTGCACTGTGGGGTTCAGCTTGGGGGCGATCGATTTTGTTAACAACGACAATCGGACGAAGACCTTTTTCGAGCGCTTTTTTCAATACGAAGCGTGTTTGTGGCATTGGACCTTCGTTTGCGTCAACGATTAAGATACAACCGTCAACCATGCCTAATACCCGTTCAACTTCGCCACCGAAGTCAGCGTGTCCAGGAGTATCGACAATATTAATTAGAGTCTCGCCATATTTAACAGCTGTATTCTTGGAGAGAATAGTAATGCCGCGCTCGCGCTCCAAGTCGTTTGAGTCCATGACGCAATCCGGAACGTCTTCGCCTTCGCGGAAAATGCCGGATTGTCTCAAGAGGGCATCAACCAAGGTGGTTTTGCCGTGGTCTACGTGGGCGATAATAGCGACGTTACGGATAGGGAGCGTCATAGTGCGCGTTTTGGTACTGTAGATGGTTTTTAGATATTAGTTTTTACATGCCTGCCATAACAGAAGTCGGATTTTTTTGATAGTTCTGTAAACAAGCTTTAATAATTCTATCGTATCGTTAACCGTTCGGAGTGGTTTGTAAAGTGAGAGATTTTTTTTGGTGCGACGGATGGAAATGTGAACGCGGAGTGTACAACACTTTTGATTGCAAGTATCAAATCAATATGGTGCTTAGATATTTATTGGATAAATTTATTGGGTAAGTTTAAATACTTTAAACTTCTCTTAAACTACCCATTTTATTCTTCGTAATTTTTGAAAATTGTATTTTTACCAAGTGTGTGGTTATAGTCAACAATATTCAGGAGATGATACTCATGTTTCGCATTGTTTGTAGAAAAGACAAAATAAATCACTTATTCAGTTAAGAGCTTATAAAGTAAACCTTAATACCAAATAAAGCGGGTTTCTTAGATTTTAAGTATCAAGCATCATCTGAACTATTTGATGAGAAACCGGGTTTCTCTCTGCGCGACTATCCTGAATATTTACTTTATAAATCATCTCTAATACTGATTTTTAGGATATTCTGAATCGTATTGTATTATCAAAATAATAATTACAAATCAATAAAATTACGTTTCTTTTTCTTTTGTTTAAATTTATCTTTTTCTTTCTCCTTCTCCTTCTCTTTGAGACTACCCAACTTGCCAAAACCTCTATTTTGTTCGGGAACGATTGATTCTATTAATTTTGGCTCAACCGATTGTCTGTCTTCTCTAATTTCTGTCAAAGATTTATCGATTTCATCTTGTTTTGATAGATTGTTGCTTAATTCCACAGAGTCACTGGCAATATTATCGACATTCTCGACAATATTAATATCGGTTTCCTCGACAGTGATTGTTGCTTCAGGAAGCATATCAACATCTGAAGTTTTTTCCTCGACAGTCTCTTCTTCTTTATTTAACGCATTATCAACAATATTTTCCGGTGTAATTTCTGATTGGCTAGTACCTGCATTTAGTTCTGTAACCTCTTGCTCATTGATAGGTGACTCCTCAACCATATCAATTTCATCTGTTACTTCATTAGCAATAATGTCAGAGATATTTGAAACTTCTTCCTGGTTAATTTCTAGATTTTCAACCTGTAAACTTAACTCGTCAATCGCATTTTTTTCTTCTTCATCCTCTTCATCACCAACTACTTCTAAATCGCTTTCTGCTGCAATCTCAAATTTAGAACTTGGTGCTGTAATTTCTACTACTGGTGTCGCGACTTCTGTAATCTCGGCAAATTCCAGAAATGCTGCTATTTGCGACTCCTTTAACTCATCCTCAGAACTAATACCTAAATACTCTTGAACATCTGCCCAAGTACCACCAACAATATCCTCTGCAACCTGCTGTGACTCAAATACTAATTTAACCACAGGTGCAGAAATTTTTCCCTGCAAATTGATTAACGCTGCGATAATAAAGCCATTCAATTCGGGAGAATTTTGTTGATACTTTTGTAACTGCTGAGTTAACACGACGATACAATGATTTCGCGCATTCTCATCATGCTTGGCAATTTCCTCCAAACTATTGATAGCATTCACACGCGACAATAACTTATGGGAATCATCAGCTAAATAAGCAGCAAGCTGAGAAATCACCACAGCACCAATATCACTAAAAACTTTCGGTAATTCTTCACTTACCGCATCACTATCTTCCAACTCATGAAATAATTGCATTAACGGCGCGATCGCATCTTCCGCACGTAATTGCCCTAACGCCCGCCAAGCATGAACAGCTGCCCATGCTTCCAAACTACTAGGTTCGGCATTTAACAAGGCATTATCAACCCCCATCCTGATTAAATCGGGTATGTGTTGCGAACCCAAACCTAATTCAGCAATATAGTCATGCTGCTGATTGGCGAGATTTAATCCGAGAGTCAACAGCTTATCTACAGGCGGTTGATAACTTGTAAGATTCATCATCAAAAGTTGTCTTGTATATTAGCCAACTATCATGTATAACAGAATCTCGTTCAGATGTACCACCTTTGTGCCAAAAGTAAATAATTTAGCGATCGCAAAGCTATAGCAAAATACAGAATACAGTAGTCAAGATTTTTAAAGCTACAGACTGTACTGTATTTTGTATTAACCGCCAGGGCTTTTCAGCCACATTCAGCCCACCCAATCATTAATATCGTTTCTCCAAAATCTGGCAACACATAAAATAAATCTCCGTATTTCCCCGTCTCCCCGTCCCGCGTTAGCATCTGTTGCTTTCTTTGGGAGAATTGGTATGACTACCCGAAATTCGATTATTGATAAATAATTTAGAGGTAAAATGCCGACTTTTCGCAAACTTGCTATAAAATGCTTGTACTATATTTTTTTTGAGCAAATTTTATTTTAGTGGCTGATTTAGTTGGTGATTAACAGGAGAAAGTTAACATGCAAAAGCTAATGCCCAAAATATTAAAAAATAGCCAGCTTCGCAACTAAAAGGGCATTTTTAGCGTCAAAGGGCAGAACTAGCTTAGTTATGGCTTTAGTGATGACAACACTGAGAAGCATAATTAGCCCTTATAACTTCTCGCTATTATTTTTAGATTCGGAAAGTATGCACTTTTTGGATGTATTAGCCTCTACCAAAAGTTATAAACTAGGAACTTAAATTTGAACTTGATTAGTGGAATAATCGCTGAATGATATGGGTGAATCCTTTAGACTCATCTAAAATCAAATAATTAAACTGCCCAAAGCAAACTCAAAAAGCAAATCTCTAACCAAAAATTATTATGGTAGCTGCTGGTACAACATTACAGGGTGGCAAATATACTCTAGACCGGGAAATCGGTCGGGGAGGCTTTGGTATCACATTCAAAGCCAATCATCATTTTTTGCATCAGGTAGTGGTGATTAAAACCCTGAATGAAAAACTGCGACAACATCCTGATTTTGCCAAATTTGAGCGTCAATTTCAGGATGAAGCACGACGTTTAGCTACTTGCGTACATCCAAATATCGTTAGAGTCAGTGACTTCTTTATAGAAGCTGGATTGCCATACATGGTAATGGAGTATATCCCCGGCGAAACCTTGGGAGAAGCCTATGTCATGGCAGGAATACCCCTCAACGAAGCCACAGCCATTCACTATGTCCGTCAAATTGGAGCCGCTTTAGAAGTAGTCCATAAAAACGGTTTGCTACACCGCGATATTAAGCCCGATAACATTATTCTCCGCCAAGGTACTCAAGAAGTAGTGCTGATTGATTTTGGCATTGCCCGCGAATTTAATAGTGGAGTCAGACAAACCCATACTGGGATGGTTTCCGAGGGGTTTTCACCCATCGAACAATACCTTTCCCAAGCACCACGCACCCCAGCCACCGACGTTTATGGTTTAGCCGCGACGCTTTACACTCTGCTGACAGGACAATTGCCAATGCCAGCATTATTACGCGATCGCGAAAAAATGCCATCTCCTCGTGAACTGCAACCCCATCTGAGTGCCGCAGTTAATCAAGCTATTATGCGTGGGATGGCGGTTGATGCGAGATTCCGCCCGGCAACAGTAGCTGAATGGTTAAAACTATTACCTAGTGCCCTAGCTGTCCCAGCACCTCAACCATTGGCAACCCATGCAGTCCAAACCATAGATTTATCGAGCCAAGAACCGCCCAAGGTAGCAGCCGCAGTTGCTGCAACTCAAGTTGGAAACTCTTCCCCAGCAGTATCTCAACCACAAGTATCTGGAAGACAAGCGAATATCAAAGCAATAGCCCAGAAAGCTCTGACACCTAAGGTATTTATTGGTGTCGGTATTTCCATGCTGGCAGCCGCCGCCGGTTTTAGTTCCATCCGCTTCACCTCAAACCCTGTCACAAAAGCACCATCCCCCGCAACTGTCGAAGAACCAAATAACTTTCCACCTGTTGGCAACTTTTCAGCAGCACCAACAGTAAGCGAATCTCCAAGAACTGAAAGCACAGCCCCGGAAGCTAGTGATTCTTCGACAACATCTCGTATAGAAGCAAGTACCTCAACTCCGACACGCCGTAACAAACGTCGCCGTCGAATTGAGAGCGACGCAAGCCCCACTAGTAGCAATTCGAGAACTGATAGCAACAATCGAAATTCTGAAAAGTCGCCAAATGCTAGTAGTTCTGACAGTTCTGATACCTCTACAACCAAGCCTAGCAATTCTAGTGGTGGTAATGAAACGCCAGCAGGTAATAACACAACGGGAACACGTCGTAATAATGAAGAGAGGGGAAGTGGTTCAGCCAATACACCGCAAACACCTGCTTCACCTTCCTTAGTTGATCGATTGCGAACAGTGCGCGACTCCAATAACGTACCCGTCGAAAAGAAAAAATCCTCACAAACGCGATCGCAAACACCATCTCGTCCAGCAAATTCCGTGGTTGTACCTACGGAACCTTCAAGTTCTTCTCAGCGTTCTTCTGGTTCTGCGGATGTTGTTGTGCCGACACAGGAAGTACAGGAGCGTAGTTCTCTAGATAAACAAGATAATCAGTCGAACTAAAAAATCTGCCTAAGGAGTCGCACCCAAATAAGTTGAACAATTTATGTTTTGTAGTGCGGAGAGGAGTTTCCGGGGAGATGCTCTTCACGGAAAACTCCGGGGCTGGAAAGCCCCCGCAAGCAAGATGCTTGCACTACTTATTTCTACCTTATTTTTTAGGGATTTTGGGAAATAGGGTTAACCCGCAAGCAAGATGCTTGCACTACTTATTTCTACCTGATGCCTAATCCCTAATTTCCCAATCAATTTCTGGTTGATTGTGTAGGAGTAATGCTTGATTAACTGCTGAGAATGGCTTACTACCAAAAAAACCATTGCGGGCGGAAAGTGGTGATGGATGTGCGGATTGAATTACTGTATGCCTAGTTGTATCAATTAATTTAATTTTCTTTTGAGCATACCCACCCCAGAGAATAAAGACGACTGGGTCACTTTTGTCGTTAATTTTACTAATGACTGCATCCGTAAATTGCTCCCAACCTTTGTTTTTGTGGGAATTCGGCTCATGCGATCGCACCGTTAAAACGGCATTCAGCATTAACACACCTTGCTTTGCCCAGTTGACTAAGTAACCGCTTTCAGGAATACTACAGCCAAGATCAGCTTGGAGTTCCTTGTATATATTCATGAGCGATCGCGGTGGTTTTATACCTGGTCGTACAGAAAAACACAAACCATGGGCTTGATTTTGACCGTGATACGGGTCTTGCCCCAGTAGCAAAACTTTCACCTCTTCATAGGGTGTTAACTCAAAAGCCGAAAATACATCTGCTTCTGGTGGGTAAATAGTTTGGGTTTGACGCTCCTCAACCAGAAAATCTTGCAGTTGGCGAAAATAGGCTTTGGCAAATTCCTCTGCGAGTATAGAATGCCAAGAACTCGACAATTGAAATTGTTGATGCACCATTGATACCAATTCCCTAAAAGAAAGTAACAGATAATGATGCGGGGATGCGGGGACAGGGGTGTTTTAATGTGTCACCAGATTTTGGAGAAACAACATGAGATGGGAGTGTGGAGTTAGAAATGACAAATTAGGAATCGGATTGACAGCGATCGCAAATGCCCTTGACTGTAACCTCATATCTCTCAGCTTGCAACCCCGGACGCAAACAACTCAAATCCAGAGGTGGAAACGCCACCCAATCAATATCTTCGATTGCCCCGCAACAACTACAGCGAAAATGATGATGCTGGGAGATATTCGCATCGTAGCGACAAATACCTTCATCTAACAGCACTTCCCTCACCAAGTCCACTTCACGCAAAGCCTGGAGTGCTGCATATACTGTTGCCTGGGAAGAAGTTGGTGCATCCTGATTCAAATCTACCAAAATTTGTTCAACTGTCGGATGGTCTGTTCTTGCCAGCAAATTTGCATACACTGCAAACCTTTGCGGAGTTACCCGCAACTTCTTACTTTTCAAGACTTGGACAATCTCACTCGCTTGTTGCTGCATACCGATGTCTATTTCTCTACTAACCACAATCAACCAATAATACATAATTTATCATAATCAACATTGGTGTTGACATATTCTTAAATCAGAATTACTCTGATTTAGAGCGATGAACTTAATGTTTGCATAAATTTTGCATAAATAGCGATCGCATTCTTTAACTAAATACGAGGATTCTATGGCAGTTGTTACCCGCGTTCCAGATGTAGTGTTCAAAACTCGCGTTCGTGATGAGTCTGTTCCCGGACCTAACCCTTTTCGTTGGCAAGACCGCACAACCCAAGAGATTTTTGGTGGTAAGCGAGTAGTTTTATTTGCCCTTCCTGGTGCATTTACCCCTACTTGTTCTTCAACACACTTGCCACGCTATGAAGAACTGTACGATGAATTTAAAGCGCAAGGTATTGACCAAATCATTTGTTTGTCAGTCAACGATGCATTTGTGATGTTCCAATGGGGTAAGCAAATAGGAGCAAAAAACGTTTTCTTGCTACCTGATGGAAACGGAGAATTTACTCGCAAAATGGGAATGTTGGTAGACAAATCCAACTTGGGTTTTGGAATGCGTTCTTGGCGTTATGCAATGGTTGTCAACGATGGCAATATCGAAAAAATATTCGCAGAAAATGGATATGAAGATAATTGTGCGATCGACCCATTTGAGGTGTCTGATGCTGACACCGTGCTAGCTTATCTTAAAGGTGTAGACCGTTCCCAAGAAGTTGCTCCTCGCCTCTCATTTGTTGGCTAGTTTTTTATTGGCTAGTTTTCCCAAAAATCATATCCCCGATTGACAAAGTCGGGGATATTTGGTATGTAAAAATTTATTTTTCGATAAAGATGATATCTTCAGGTTGCTGGCTTAGTTTAAGTTGTTGACCATCAACTTTAACTACATAATCAAATCCAGTGACATGACCATCTGGTAAAATAATTATTCTGTCATTCAGCGAAGCTAGATAACTGACAAAACCATCAAGCTCAACGCCACCATCATTAATTGCTAAATAACTTAACAAACGGCGAAACAATTTCGGTAAAATGACAACGCGATCGGTAATAGTTTCCAAGCTTTCTAAAACAAAACCAGTATTAGTTTTATCTTGACTCCACAAGCCTTTATTTTCTTGACGTGCTTGCTTCACAATTGCAGTCATCACAGAGCGTGAATCGGGAAACAGCTTTGAGTAAAAAGTTGGATAGGCTAGCCCTTGGCTTAATAAATGGCAATTTGCGCTTTTGTTCAGCAAAGATTCATCTAAAAAAACATCGCTACCATCTTCTGCTTCAGTTTCACCCGCAAATACCAATGCCACACTCCTCCCGTAGACATCGGCAGAACGAGTCAGGATAAAGCCGGGAACCTCCTCTGGGGAAGAAGAAGTAATTTTTTCATTCTTACCACGTGTAAATTTTTGAAATCCCAAAAATTTTAGTAACTCGTCTACGGCTGCATGGGCATATTCAAGTGGCTGGCGCTGCGTACCGACACTACCAATCCTTGGCGAAAAATGGGTTTCTAGGGCATCAATTGCATCCAATCGTAGCTGCACACCACCTGCTTTATTTGTACGAATGGATTGAGATATTTTTTTCCAATGTTCTAGGTTTTTAGCATAAAAGCGGATTGAATCTCCATCTGGTGCGGTTTGGACTACTCGAAATTTACCCTGAATTAAAGTCATCGGCATTGTAGATACTCCTCGCGGTGCTATAAATCACCAAACTTAGTTTTACAGCTAAGTTTTGCCATCAATATACAGTGTTTCAAATATTACTACTCTGTTCAGAAGTTAAATTAAGTAGGTAAGAGTATTAAATTATTCCTAGTTTGTATTTGTACTGAGAAGTAATTGATTAGAGACCATTTACAAAGTAAATATTAGGGATAGTCGTGTAGGGAGAAACCTGGTTTCTCATCAAAAAGTCAAATGATGCTCGATACTTAAATCCAAAAAACCCGGTTTCTTTAGGAACAGGAATTTCATAACTTACAATTCTGAACGAATATGAAATGGTGCGTTACGCTGCGCTAACAGCACCCTACTTTTGCACTTTATTTCATTCACATTCCTTAGTCTTAAGGTTTACTTTATACATCAACTCTGAAGTTTATTTCTATGTAGTAATATGTATTAACGTGAGAGGGGTCATATTTTATTCGTCGAATTCACGTTGTATTAATATTGTTCCTTCTTTGTATCTCTCCATCTCCGCGTCCCCGCGTCACCATCTGTTACTTTTGGAGAATTGGAACTGTGCGATCGCCTATTTTGTGAGTTGCAATCGAGTATCATACTATTAGGCTAGTACAACAAAGCAAAAGTAAAAAAGTATAAAGGCAAAAAAATAAAAAATAGAATTATGATTTTGAGAATGAAAATTCAGATTGGGCAGGCTTGTATGCCTGCCTGAACAGCAACTAATTAAATCGTTTGCGGTGAGATAGTTTAACCACCCCAAACTTTTTCTAAAACAGTTGTAGCTGGTATATCTGCCAACCTACCTGTAGGCGATTTAATTGCCAGGAATTTATCGCTTTGAGGCAATAGAGTAGTTGGTTCGGTGGAACCAAATAAGACAATTGTGTAGGTTTGCACAGCCACACTTAGATGTATGGGGGCATTCTCAGTAGATAGCATCAAGTTAGCACCTGCAATCATTGAGGTTAACTTACCGATATTCTCAGCAAGCATAACTTTGATATTCGGAATAGATTCTTTGATGCTGCGTATAAATACTTCGTCATTGGGTTCAGCAACGACGACTATAGGCATTTCTGGTTGTTTGTGTTGAAAATCTTGAATTATATGAACCCAGTTTTCAATTGGATAAATATTATTGGTTCCTCTGATTTGGGCAGACTGCTGAGATGTGACATAAATTAACACATATCCAGAGTCTTTGATTCCCAGTCGTTTTTGTTCATTGGTTGCCCATTCAATATCAGACTTAGGAACATTGACTGTTAATTCTGGACAGAGTGAATTAATACCCATGCCTTTGAGAAGATCATGGTACATACAAGCTGCGTATTGCTGCTTGTTTAAAGGTATTGGATGGGTTAAAAAACCGGAACCTTTACCTTGGAAACCTATACGGGTAGGGATTCCCGTCAACCAAAGTATCAAACCGATTAACCAGCTTTGTCCGAAGGTAATGGCAACATCGTATTCTCGATCGCGCATTGTACCAACTAAGTTACCCCAGTCAGCCAAACTATTGCGATCGCTAAAATCAAACGTTATCACCTCCGAGACTGACTTACTCACTCGGTAAGCAGCCTTTGAACGGGGTTCGGTGACAACATCGATTTGCGCGTTTGGGTAATAGCGCTTAATGTCATCGATAGTCGGAAAGAAGAGAATTTGATCGCCTATTCCGCCGCTTACTAGGGCTACTACTCGCATAATATTTGTTTACGCTCATTCGCTCATTATTTTATTAGTAGTTAGTGGTTAATAGTTAATGATTAATGGTTTATTGGGAATTGGATATGGGGAATTAGGCATTAGGCAAAGAATCAGACTGGCAGAAACCCGGTTTCTCTCTGACGCAAAATCTCTAATAGGCAGGAGAAGACTAAGAAACTGGACTTCTCTGGCTAGTGGTTTGCCAAGAATTGACGGGTTGAGATTGACTCGGAGATACTGAGACGCAAAGACGCGGAGATTTTTGTCCCTGCAAAGTTACTTTGGTGAACTACTAGGCGAAAACCCAAAATTAACCATTAACTACTTAACTACTACTACTAAATAGATACTATGTATTTACTAATTCCTGCTGCTGGTATGGGTAAACGGATGGGAAGCGATCGCAATAAACTTTTGTTAATGTTGCGATCGCGTCCTCTCATTGCTTGGACTTTGCTGGCGGCTGAGGCTTCACAAGCGATTCAATGGATTGGGATTATCTCCCAGCCCTATGATTGGGATGAGTTAAAGGGGATTTTGGCGGAGTTAAATTTGCAAAAGCCTGTGGAACTCATTGCTGGTGGTGCTACTCGTCAAGAATCGGTTTACAATGGCTTGCAGGCTCTACCCTCTGATGCTCAACAGGTTTTGATTCATGATGGGGCGAGGTGTTTGGCTACGCCTAATTTATTCGATAGATGCGCGGAAGCAGTGCTGCATTGTCCTGGTTTTATTGCTGCTGTTCCCGTCAAAGATACGATCAAAGTAGTTGATGATAGTGGCGTAATTCAGAATACTCCCAACCGAGAATATTTATGGGCGGCGCAAACTCCCCAAGGTTTTAATGTAAATTTATTGAAACAATGCCATGCTGAAGGCGTGGAAAATGGCTGGGCAGTCACCGATGATGCCGCATTATTCGAGAAATGTGGCTATCAAGTCAAAATAGTCGCTGGGGAAGAAACAAATTTGAAAGTGACTACACCCCAAGATTTAGCGATCGCTGAATTTATCTTGGAAATGAGAAAGAAGGGAAAATAGGAAATAGGGGTATGGCATCTCCAATTTTCGATCCGATTGCCCATCAATCATTTACATTTTCATCAAACAATGATATAATCCGTGCCACTTGTTATTTGTCCGATTTGCCATATGTTGTTTGTCGTTCACGCTATGTTGTTTGTCATTTGTTGTTGACCCCATAATTACGCCAATTAATTAACAAAAATTAATTAAAGCAAATTGACTAATGACTGATGACTAATGACTGATGACTAATGACTAATGACTAATGACTGATAAATTATGACCAAATAACCAAGAACAATGACTATAGCAGCGACAAAAATTGAAGCGATTCTCTATTTAAAGGGCAAGCCATTGTCCATAGGCGAAATTGCTGAATATGCAGCGTGCGATCGCGCAACGGCAGAAGAAGGAATAATTGAATTAATTGATGAATATGCGCGGCGAGAGACAGCCTTGGAGGTTGTGGAAACTTCCAGTGGCTACTGTCTGCAAGTTCGTTCTGACTACCAAGATTTAGTGCAAACGCTGATTCCGGTAGAATTAGGTGTGGGGGCACTACGAACCTTAGCTGCGATCGCACTTCACAATCCCATTCGCCAAAGTGATTTAATTAACGTGCGCGGTTCTGGGGCTTACCAACACGTTCAAGAACTAGTTGAACAGGGTTTTGTCCGGAAACGACGCGATGGCGAGTCTCGTTCCTACTCGCTCCAAGTTACTCCCAAGTTCAATCAATATTTCCAAATTGAACAACTCCCACAACCGTTTATTACTCGTCAAGAGGAACGTCAATTAGAATTAGACTTTCAACCCCAAGCAGAAGCTAGTTAGCAGGGGGAATACTGAGTGAGGAATTTGTTTTTCCTCCTTTCGCTTTTTACTTTTCCCATCTAAAGTAATATGTCTCACGCTTCTGCTATGGTTTAGAGTAGAATTAGCAACTAAGCTAAAAAATTGCCAATGGTGTTTGACCCTAACTTTTTAAACGACAACTTCGATGAACACCCAAACGAGCTTCTGAACGAGAGCTTTGAGGAACATCCCAACCAGTTACTCAAGTATCTCCAACACCAGTCGCCTGACGTTTTAGCGCGTGTCGCCCAGTCTGTCAGTCCAGAAATTAAGCAAATTATTTCCCAAAATGTCCAAGGGCTAGTAGGAATGCTACCTGCGGAAAATTTCAACGTCCAAGTGACTACCGATCGCGAAAATTTAGCAGGAATGCTAGCATCGGCAATGATGACGGGATATTTTCTGCGCCAAATGGAGCAACGGATGGATTTAGACAATTTGAATAATAATCATTAATTGATGGCTAATAGTGGGTAATTGGTGAATGGCTAATGGAGAATTATTTGTTGATGGTTCCAATCACTCATAATTAACCAAATCACTCACCATTAACCATTAACTATCTCGCTGGATAAGCCCCTGACGCGACTTTGAATGTTTGAATCACTCCGTAACGGTTGACTTCTACTTCTAAAATGTCACCTACAGAACTGGATTCGACTATCTTTTGCACCTGGGCTGCTGTTTTTACAGGTTTGCGATTCACTTTGAGAATTAAATCGCCACGACGCAAGCCACCCTTTTGGGCTGGGGAATTATCGACAATACCCTTAATTAGAATCCCGGTGTCTTGTTTAATTTTGAGATTATTTTCTTGATTAACTTGCTGCTTTTTATTTGGGGTTAAGTCTGTCATCTCAATCCCCAGGAACGGATGTTCGACACGCCCTTTAGTAAATAATTCGTTGGCAATCCGGGCAGCTGTTTCAATGGGAATTGCAAAACCTAGTCCCTGTGCGTCGGCGCGGATAGCTGTATTTACGCCAATGACTTCACCCTGAGAATTTAGAAGTGGTCCTCCAGAGTTGCCTGGGTTAATTGCGGCATCGGTTTGAATAAAACTAACTCGTTTTTCGGGCACTCCTACTTGAGCGCTGGTGCGTTCAGTGGCGCTGATGATACCTATTGTAACTGTATTGTCCAAACCAAGAGGATTTCCAATTGCGATCGCCCATTGTCCAGGTATTAAGTTTTGCGAATTCCCGAATTTGACAGTTGGTAATTTGTCAGCGTCAATTTTTACCGCCGCCACATCTGTAACTGGATCGACTCCTACCACTTTTCCTTCAAAAGAGCGCCCATCTTTCAGTGTTACTTGCACTGTATCAGTATCAGCCACCACATGGGCATTGGTGAGTAATTGACCATTTTGGCTCAAAATAAAACCAGAACCTGTACCCCGCTCAATCCGCTCTTGGGGAATGGGTTCCTCATTTTCACCAAAAAACCTTCTGAGTAGGGGATTTTTGAAGGCATCAGAAATGGGATTGGCAACTTTCCGGGTAGCATTAATTCTTACCACTGCTGGACCAGTACGCTGAACGGCAGAAGTGACAAAATTAACATTATCATCACTAATCGCCCCAATTACACCACCAACCTTAGGAGAGACAATAGTTTCAGGAACAGAAGTCAACGTGACACTTTTTAACTCCTGAAACGATCGCTTTTGGGGCATCAAAACAGAACTGGCAAATAAAACTGCAACACCACCAAATACGCCACCAATCGTCACTAAAGAAAAATATGTGACAAGCTGCTTCAGGGATAACTTCATAGTCATTACACTTAAGGGAAAGTAAATTTAGAAAAAATACAAAAAAATACAAAAAAATTAAAGGGAATGTAAAGCGATCGCTAATCTATAAGTTTAATCAAGCAAAAAGCTAGTTGAAAGTTATTTTTGCGAGGAAAGTCTTCACAGCCAAGGATTTGAGACTTTATAATCCAAAATTTTTGTGAAGTTGCTGTAACCACAACTACTGATTAGTGACATCGTCAGTATTCATAAGTTTCTCTAACTGTCCCGTAAAAAATGGGTGCGGGGTAAAGTTATTTATTTACGGGACTTTGGATGGGTTGTGGGCTGGAAAGGGTGAATGATTCCCAGAAATCAAATTAAAATTAAATTAAAATATAACTAAAAATTTACAGCTAAGTCCGCTATGAATGCTGTAATCTTCGGCACTAGATGCCCGACTTTGGCTTTACTCGAAACTACCTACAGTAGCAAGCTACAGTTAAAGGAGTTAAAGAAAAATTTTCACAAGAAATTTCACAGGAAAAAAGTAAAGTTCTTTTATTCTCAGTATTTTAACTCACTTTTCCCCTTCAGTTAATGCATGAAATCATTCTCTAGCTTGTTCCCGTTATCTTCTTCTCTATTTTCTTCTCTATTGTTGGTTGGTATCCTTGGTATCATATCCGCAATCTCGCCAACAGCATTAGCGCAAACTGCGGCAAGTTGTCCAACTTCAGCTTTATCGCGTTTTGTACGCCATACCGTATCCCGTGGCGAAACCTTAGATAGTATTGCTCAACAATATAGTCTCACAACAAGTGCGATCGCGGCGATGAATCCAGGGTTGCCAAGTCGGGAAGTTACAGTCGGCAAACAAATACTCATTCCCCCCTACAATGGCATTATCATCGAATTTCCACGGGGTCAAACTTGGGGTGATATCGCCAAAACATATAAAATTCGTGCTGATGTCCTATTTGAGATTAACGGCTGTCAAAAAAACCCTCGATTTGTTTTTGTACCTGAATCGAATCGCTCAACATTACGTACTGCAATTCAGTCAGCAGCAATCCCCGTATCTAATACTACTCCGACAAAGTTTACTGGTTATCCCCTAGCAGCAGTCACAAATGTAGCTTTACCCTATGGATGGCAAACAAATCCCCAGACTGGCGAAGTATTTTTTCATAGTGGTATTGATATAGCTACACCTGTAGGAACACCAGTAACAGCTATCTCTGAGGGAGTTGTCGCTTTTGCTGGCAACCAGGGAACTTATGGTAATTTGGTCATCATTAATCATGGTAATGGATTGCAAAGTCGTTACGCCCAATTAGAAACAATCAAAGTCGCAGTTGGGAAACAAGTTAAGCAGGGTGATGTGTTGGGAATAGTCGGAACTAGTGGACAGCCATCATCCCCACAGCCACATTTACATTTTGAAATCCGCACTAGTTCTGATTTAGGTTGGGTAGCCAAAGACCCAAAAAATTATTTAAATAAGTAATTTAATTCCATCAAAATTGAAAAAAATTTCCTGTTTAATAGGTAATTGGTGATGTCGAATCAGAATCTAAATATAAATGATGCAGTTGAGTTATTGTTAGAACAAGCAAATAAATATTGTGAAGATGGTGAACATGAAATAGCTATTGATTATCTGGATCAAGCTCTAGAAATTGACAAAGATTCAGCAAAACTTTGGTGTGAAAAAGGATGGAATCTGTTTTTACTTTGGCATCAAGTTTTTCCTGATTCATCTTTATCTGAGACAGAGGCTAGTTTAAAAAAACAAGAAATTATTGCTTGTTTTGATCAAGCCATTGCCATTGAACCCGATAACTTTTTAGCTTGGTACAGGCGCGGACAAACCCAATTAGAAATTCTATCTGCGGTTGCAGAATCTTTAGTCAGTTTGAATCAAGCGATCGCCCTGCAACCAGATGATTTTGATAGTTGGTGGGATAAAAGCTTTGCTCTATATCAATTAGAACGCTACGAAGAAGCAGTAATTAGTTATGAAAAAACACTATTAATCGACCCTATGCACTTCGGAGCTAGGGATGAATTCTGTAGAATGCTATGGGAAATGGAGCGTTATGAAGCAGCCCTCGCTAATTATGACAAACTTTTATTAGTTGGAGAGAATCAGGCAGATACTTTATGCCGTAAATGCGAAGTTCTGGAAAAATTGGCAAGATATTCTGAAGCTTTAGATTGTTGTGAAAAAGCTTTACAAATTAGTCCAGAGTCTCATGAAGCATTAGCCTGTAAAGTCAGATTTTTAGCCAATTTAGGTCAAGTAGAAGCGGCTTTAAATTGCTATGAGAGATTAATACAAATAGACCCGCAATCAATTGTTGTGGCAAAAGTATTCATTGATATTGGTTATGTAGCAGATGCACTCAGAATATTTGAGCAATCAATTAAAAATATGACCGATAAATTCTGGGCAAGGGTTTATCAAGGAGATTTTTTGTATGAACTACAAGACTATCAACAAGCGATCGCCAGCTATCATCAAGCATTAAAGAGCCAACCAGATGATGCAGATACATTATACAATCTTGCTTGCTGTTATGCACTTCAAAAAGAAACAAAAAATGCCTTAGATAATCTCGAAAAAGCAATTAAAATCAATCCAGAAGAATTGATTGTAGCTGCAATCAATGAACCCGACTTTGCAGAAATTCTTCATTCACCACAATTTGCATTGCTGGTGTCACAAAAATAAGCGATAAATTTGCCCATAGATAGCAAAATCTAATATATGGGATGCGGAGATGGAGAAACAGGGAGATTTATTTTATGTGTTGGCAGATTTTGGAGAAACGATATTAGTTCTATAATTCTGTGATGGCTTTGAGCTTCATCGCCGTAGGATGGCTCCAACTATTTTGATTGAATTCTTAGTAAAAAACAAAAATTTAATTACAGAATTTAATTAATTATTAATACGACTTTAGATGGATATAATTCTTGCCCAAAGTAAACTTAAATACTGAAAATATATGCGATCGCAGAATACACGTAAGACTATATTATCCAATGATATTGCTAATTATTACAGCCAATTCAACAACGAGAGTAATGTCAAAAATATCCCATAGCTGTGACTAAACAATTAAATCAAAGTAACAAACAGTACACAAAAAATTTCAAACAACCGCAATGTAACTGATATTGCTAGCAGCCCGCAGCATGGGAGAATCAGAACAAAGAGATATTTTAGAGAGGAAAACCTTATAGTATGCACCTGAGTGAAATCACCCACCCCAATCAGTTGCACGGTCTGTCGATTCGTCAGCTACAACAGATTGCCCGTCAAATACGCGACAAACACCTGCAAACCGTAGCCGCAACTGGTGGACATTTGGGACCGGGATTAGGTGTTGTTGAATTAACCCTTGGGCTTTATCAGACACTCGACCTCGATCGCGATAAAGTGATCTGGGATGTCGGACACCAAGCTTATCCTCACAAACTAATTACTGGACGTTATAGCGACTTTCACACGCTGCGACAAAAAAATGGTGTTGCCGGTTATCTCAAACGTTGTGAAAATAAATTTGATCACTTTGGTGCGGGACATGCTTCGACAAGTATTTCCGCCGGCTTGGGCATGGCGCTAGCACGGGACGCAAAGGGAGAAAAATTCAAAGTTGTCTCGATTATTGGTGACGGCGCATTGACGGGGGGAATGGCACTGGAAGCCATCAACCATGCAGGACATTTGCCTAAAACTAATTTGTTGGTAGTCTTGAACGACAACGAGATGTCAATATCTCCGAATGTCGGTGCAATTCCTCGTTACTTGAATAAAATGCGTCTTTCGCCACCGATGCAATTTATTTCTGATAATTTTGAAGAGCAAGTTAAGAATCTACCCTTTGTGGGTGAATCGCTGTCTCCCGAATTTGAGCGGATTAAAGAGGGGATGAAGCGTCTGGCAGTGCCGAAAGTTGGGGCAGTGTTTGAGGAACTTGGTTTTACTTATATGGGACCAGTGGACGGGCACAATTTGGCAGAATTAATTGCCACATTCCAACAAGCACATCAAATCCCTGGACCAGTTTTGGTACATGTATCAACAACCAAAGGTAAGGGTTATGAAATTGCCGAAAAAGACCAAGTTGGCTACCATGCCCAAACCCCATTTAATTTAACCACTGGCAAAGCAATTCCCTCCACTAAACCCAAACCACCTGCATACGCAAAAGTCTTTGCCCATACTTTAGTCAAACTTGCCGAACAAAACCCGAAAATTTTGGGAATTACGGCGGCAATGGCAACGGGAACAGGATTAGATAAACTTCAGCAAAAGTTACCAAATCAATATATTGATGTCGGGATTGCTGAACAACATGCCGTCACCTTAGCTGCTGGTTTAGCTTGTGAAGGAATGCGTCCGGTGTGTTGTATTTACTCAACCTTCCTGCAACGTGCCTTCGACCAAATTATTCATGATGTCTGCATCCAAAAATTACCCGTCTTCTTCTGCTTAGATAGGGCAGGCATTGTTGGTGCTGATGGTCCCACCCACCAAGGGATGTACGACATTGCTTATTTGCGTTGTATTCCCAATATGGTGTTGATGGCACCCAAAGACGAAGCCGAAATGCAACGGATGTTGGTGACTGGAGTAGAATATACCGACGGGGCGATCGCCATGCGTTTTCCTCGCGGTAGCGGTCAAGGTGTACCCTTAATGGAAGAAGGTTGGGAACCTTTAGAAATTGGTAAGGGTGAAATTGTTCGTAATGGTGATGATGTCTTACTTGTTGCTTACGGTACAATGGTTTACCCAGCCATGCAGACAGCTGAAGTTCTCAGTGAACATGGCATCGAAGCAACCGTCATCAATGCCCGCTTTGCTAAACCTTTAGACACCGAACTAATTTTACCCCTAGCTAAAAAAATTGGTCGTGTTGTCACCCTTGAAGAAGGCTGTACTATGGGTGGTTTCGGTTCGGCTGTTGCAGAAGCGTTGCTTGATGCTGATGTTGTTGTTCCTGTCAAGCGGATTGGCATCCCCGACATTCTCGTAGATCATGCAGAACCAGACCAATCTAAGGCAGAATTAGGTTTAACTAGCTCGCAAATGGCTAATACTGTGATGCAGGCTTACTTTAAACAGCAATTGTCTGTAGTTAGTTAATTAGTTAGTTAATTATTTTTGTTATTGGTTAATAGTTAATGGTGAATGGTTGTTGCAAACTGTTTTTAACCTTTGTTGGTGATAATCAGATATATACTGCAAGCGGTTAGCTATTAGCCTTTAGCGATTAGCCTTATAAGGCTAATCGGAAGGCGTTATAGCAATTTAGGGAGTCAAATTTCCAGCCGTGTTTGGTATAGATATTGACCAATAGTTAAGCTGATGTGCGGCTCAATTGTATAAGGCGAAAACGTCAAATTACTGTAGTGTGGGCATCTTGCCCGCGTCTAATATACAAATTAAATGCGCCACAGCTTACCAATCAACATCCATTACCACTCTGACAAGCCATTAACTACTAACCGTTAACTCTTCTGAAATCTTTGCTATGAATCCTCTCAACAACCAGGTTTATCCAGTTATTTGGCATAATGATGCCGTATCACTTATCGACCAAACCCGCATACCTAACGAGTATGCATTTGTAGAAATTCACCGCAGTGAAGATATGGCAAGGGCAATTAAAACCATGATTGTCCGAGGTGCGCCAGCAATTGGAGTTGCTGCTGCCTATGGGATGTATCTGGGGGCGAGGGAAATTCAAACCGATAATCGCGATCGCTTTTTGCAACAATTAGAACAAGTTGCGGCAATGTTACGGGCAACTCGTCCCACCGCCGTCAATCTTTTTTGGGCAATATCCCGGACTCTCAAAGTTGCCTATGAAACATTGGGTACGGTTGATGATATCAAAAAAGTATTACTACAAACCGCCCAAGATATCCAACTCGAAGATTTACAAACCTGTCGCTTAATTGGTGATAATGGCTTAAAAGCATTACCAGCCAGCCCCGAAAAACTCACATTACTAACTCACTGTAACGCTGGAGCCTTGGCAACTGGTGGTTATGGTACAGCTTTGGGAGTTGTGCGATCGGCATGGCGTGAAGGTCGATTAAACAAGCTTTTCGCCGATGAAACCCGTCCGAGATTACAGGGGGCAAAATTGACCACATGGGAATGTGCCCAAGAAGGTATTCCTGTAACTTTAATTACTGATAGCATGGCGGCACACTGCATGAAACAGGGATTAATTCATGCTGTAGTCGTTGGAGCTGATCGGATTGCAGCAAATGGAGATGCGGCGAATAAGATTGGCACGTATAGTTTAGCACTGGTAGCAAGGGCACATAATGTCCCATTTTTTGTAGCAGCACCACTTTCCACGATTGATTTTGAATTAGCAAGTGGTAGCGAAATTCCGATTGAGGAACGTGAGCCTACGGAGATTTACCAAGTGGGCGATACAATGCTCACACCAGTTAGTGGGGTAGAATATTACAATCCAGCCTTTGATGTGACTCCAGCTGATTTAATTACCGCAATTATTACGGAAAATGGTGTTTTTGCTGCTGGCGAATTAGCTCTGTCACGGGAAAGGCAGGTGCAGTAGGGTGTCAAAATTTGCTTTAGTTTTTATTTCATCAATATAAAATCTTGATATTCCTGACTCCTTTGTTGAAGAAGTCGGGAATATTGTTATGGAAAGTGCAAAAATACGAAAAAGATAAACTGTATCCTGCGGAAAAAATACTCTTGCAGTTGAAGAGTGAAAACGTTACAACAATTACAGCATCCATAAATTGCTTTATTAATTCTTTTGATGAATATTAAACCTAAAGTAAATTTTTTAGCATATCTAAGTAAGAGGGGTAAGCCCCAGAAAAATAATTGCCAACGCAACTTAGGTATCGGGATAGCAGGAGGATTATTAGCCGCATATTTTGGCTTGTTGTCACCTGCAACTAGTCAGACTACATCAGAATCCCATAAATCATCAACAGATTTGGGTAAAGAAATGGTTGGGCAAATTCGTGAATGCGTACAAGCGAAAATAGCCAATAATCCCCATAATTCCCAGAAAAATCAGCAAGCATTACAAGCAATTTCAATGCGATGCGTGTTTGAGGTGGCAGTGCTAGAAAAAAATGGTACAGTACGACCAGATGCAAGCGATCGCGTTTCGGCTTTGTTTGCTGTCACTGGCTTCAAACCACCACAACCAACGAGTAAGGGAAATGCCACCAATGTAGGGTTGCGTTATCTTCCCCGCAGTCGAGTTTTAACTGTACCAGTTAGTATTGGTAGCAAAACTAGTCATTTTCTCCTCGATACAGGTGCTTCCGCTTCAGTGATTAGTAATAAAAACGCACAGCAATTGCGTCTCATGGGTGTGCCCATCCCTAGTGATGTGTTGAAATATATGGGGGTAGGTGGAAACTGTTCTCAAGTCAAAGCTGATTCTCTGAGCTTACCAACTCTGGGGGTGAGTTCGGCAAAAGTTTCTGGGTTAAATGGTTTAGGACTTTCGGCAAATTCAATTCCTGGTAAAAAATCGGGTGTTTTAGGATTAGATTTTTTGAGTAATTTTGATGTTGTTGTTCATCCAAAAAAATTACAATTGCAACTTTTGCAGCCTTCACAACCTGTAGAAAAATCAATTCCCCTACAGGGAAGATTGGGGGCAATGACAACACAAGTCAAAATTAATGGACAAGGAACATTTACATTTATGCTCGATACAGGAGCAGATGTGATGGTAATATCAAAATCATTAGCACAGAAATTACAATTAGATAATCCTCAAGCTAAAAAAACTAAAGTTCAAGGATTTTGTGGGACGGAATCCGCCAGAGAAATTAAATTAAATCAAGTTAGTTTACAAGAGCATAATATTAATAATTTGGATGCTGTCATTTTAGATAATGACAATATTTTTAAGATGTTGGGGGTTGAAGGAATAGTAGGTCAAAATTTTCTCACTCATTATCAACAGCATTGGCGATTTGGTGAGAGAAGTCCGTTAGGATATCCTGAAAAGGGAAGTTTGACATTAACGCCAATGTCGAAGTAAAAATACCCAAATTCCACTATTTACAAAACTTTGGGAAATAGCAAGCGAGACGCTTGCACTACTTATTTTTACATGATTCCGAAGAGCGCATCCATATCTGCGTGCATCTGCGGTTTTTATATCTTTCAACGCTCCTCTCCCATCTCCCCATCTCCCCATCTCCGCGTCAATTTTATAGGTGAACCTAAATATGACACATGAGAAATTAATCGCAATTGTCTTAGCAGGTGGCAAAAGTAGTCGTATGGGAGAAGACAAAGCCCTGCTACCTATTCGTGGAGTGCCACTATTACAGCAAATTTGTAAAATTGCGGAATCCTGCGCCGATGCAGTTTATGTTGTTACTCCCTGGCAGGAACGTTATCAAGATTTGTTACCGCATACTTGCAAATTTATCCGGGAAGTGTATTTCCCTGAAGAGATAGATCAGACTCAGACAACTTTAACCCATGGACCATTAATAGGTTTTGCCCAAGCACTAACATACCTACAAACGCAAAACCAAGCAGAATGGATTTTACTGTTAGCTTGCGACTTACCAAACTTGCAAGTGGAGATATTACAAGCATGGAGAGAACAATTAGTAAATGTGAGAAAAGATGCGATCGCACTCTTGGCACATCATCAAAAAGGCTGGGAACCCCTATGTGGCTTCTATCGGCAAAGTTGTTTACCGGGATTAAATGAATTTATTTATCAAGGTGGCAGGTCATTTCAACAATGGTTAAACCAAAATACCGTGGAAGTTCTAGCGGCTCCCAATCGAGATATTTTCTACAACTGCAACACACCTGAAGATTTACTTTTCGACTAAATCCCATCAATCGCTACCCAGCTTAGTTTAAAATAATTATCTAATCTTTGGATTTTTTTGAATCAACAAGTGCAGTGCCGCCATCAGCTTCAGCCTGCATTTAAGACTTGATAAACTGCCCTAGCCTGAGTTGGCGAACAATGAAACATACCCTTTCCGTCCTTGTCGAAGATGAAGCGGGAGTTCTCTCTCGCATTGCTGGTTTATTTGCCCGTCGTGGCTTCAATATCGAAAGCCTTGCAGTCGGACCAGCTGAACAGTCAGGTGTTTCTCGAATTACAATGGTTGTTCCTGGAGACGATCGCGTGATCGAGCAACTCACGAAACAACTATACAAACTTATCAACGTCCTCAAAGTTCAGGATATCACCGAAACCCCTTGCGTTGAACGCGAATTAATGCTACTAAAAGTGAACGCAACCAGTAGCAACCGCTCGGAAATTGTCGAGCTTTCACAAATATTCCGCGCCCGTGTCGTAGACGTAGCCGAAGATTCGCTGACACTCGAAGTTGTAGGTGATCCTGGCAAAATGGTAGCGATCGTCCAGGTATTGCAAAAATTCGGTCTCAGGGAAGTTGCTCGGACTGGGAAAATTGCTCTCACTCGTGAGTCGGGAGTAAATACTGAGTTATTAAAGTCTCTAGAAGCAAAAATATAGTCGTAAATTTTCTGATGAAGATGTAATATCCAAATCGATATCTGCATTGTATATCAGAATATTTGGTCAAAATGACTCATTTCTTCTAGTTAGCAGCAATTGTAGCTATTGTTACTTTTTCTATTAAACCTGTTGCAATTTGGGCGATCGATACTTCTAATTGTGGATAAACTTGTGCCAATTTGGCACAAATTCCATGATTAAAACTGCTACAAAAAGGATGAGCAATTATGGAGGCAAAAAAGGTTATTGAAGTAAATGCAAGCTTTTTTGCAATTATTAACCTTATTGTTAGCAGATAATGCTAGCAAGCTATGCTTGTTGTAGTTTGAAATGATTTTTCAGTATCTATCTTTTGGAGTAGAAGATAGAGTTCGTGGTCATAGATAATATAAAGTTTGAACATTCATGACTTAAGAGAAACTGTCGTATTTAGGGTGCATTCAAATATGTTTTTTCTATCTTCCTTACACACCAATACTCACGAAACGCCAGTGCAGTTAGATTCGTCAGAATTAGAGTATGTCTCAGTAATCTTAAGTCATGGGGTGTATGGCACTCTCTTATTCTATGAATGAGATGAGTTGCTCAGAGTAATAAGAATAAGTTAGCATTGGTAGTATTTAAAATTGCTGCCAGAGTCGATTGAGATTCAAAAATAATAAAAATTATAGTTTAGCGTAAGTGTTGGAGATACATCTTGATCATCCGAATGTACTGCTGTTTGTAAGTCTTTGGAATCAGAAATATTCAGCAATAATAAATCTAAATCAAGTTGTATTACATGCAATTTAGTGCGTGTATTTAATTTGTCTAGCTTACTGTTCATTATATTCATTCAGTGTCACAATCATGTTTTAGTTGCGTGTCTTTAGAGATGATGATTCATCTTGATAACTAGGCTGCATTCTCCATATCTAAGAAAGCCTGAATGAAAGAGCAATTTTGCAAACTGATAAAAATCAATCAATATTCAGAAAACTGAAAAATAGGAAGAAAAATCCATGACTCTTGCAGGTGAAGTTCGTTCCCCTGTCAATACTAGATTGCCAAATATCATTCGTAATCTGCCAGTATTGTTCTTTTTGGGGGATATTTGTGGATTATTTATTTGTTTAGCCATTGGCTTTTGGTTGCGTTTTCATCAACCTCTGAATTGGCTCGATCCCTTACCTTACGGATTTGTGGGCATCGTACTTGCTGGATTTTACTTAGCAAATGCTTATAATCCAGATAGGCAAATTGCGGGTTTAAGAACACCTGCTCGAATTATTGTTTGTAACCTGGCGATCGCATTCTTGATTTCTGCGCTAATTTACTTGTCAGGTATTAGCCCAGAGAATCCAGTTTCATGGCGGAGTGTCTTGTTACCTAGCTTGGGAATGTTTACTATCTGGGCTGTGGTATTGCGTTTGGTAGCGGTGAAGTGGGTGCGATCGCAGTCTCAAAAAAGTCGTTGGTTGGTTTTAGGAGCAGGTGATAACGCCACCAAATTTTTACACAAATTACTAGTTCTGAATCCTTTGGGAAAGTTGACTGTTCTCGCAGAGACTAACCAAGAAACTATTGACTTACCAGATACCAATCTCAGTTACTTGGGTAATTTGAGTGATTTGTCGGCATGGAGTCAGGAATCATGGTCTGCAATCATCGTTGCAACTCAGGTAGAATTTTCCGAGACCCAGGCACAACAGTTAATGCAGATACGATTACGAGGCATCCCGATTTATAGATTGCCGGATGCTTATGAAACATTTTGGTTTAAACTTCCTTCCTCTTTACTACAAGATAAATGGTTAGCTTTTAGTGAAGGATTTAACTTGATACCTGGTGATTTCAGTATGAAGCTGAAGCGAGTGATAGATATCATATTGATACTGTTTTTACTGGTACTAGTTGCACCACTTCTCTTGTTAGTCGCATTGCTAATTCGATTAGATAGCCCCGGCCCAATATTTTACAGTCAGCTACGAAGTGGCTTCTATGGCAAACCATTTAGGGTTTATAAATTTCGTTCGATGTATCAGGATGCAGAAAAGCGGGGAGCGCAGTGGGCAAGTCAACGTGATCCACGGATTACCAGAGTTGGATACTGGTTACGCTTGTTGAGAATTGACGAATTACCCCAAATATGGAATGTTCTACGAGGCGAAATGAGTTTGATTGGTCCGCGTCCAGAAAGACCCGAATTTGATGTCAAACTCAAAGAAGCGATTCCCTATTATGAAGTACGTTACTTGGTGAAACCAGGAATTACAGGCTGGGCACAGGTGATGTATCCCTACGGTGCATCTATTGAGGATGCCTATGAAAAGCTTTCCTATGACCTCTATTACATCAAGAATTATTCCCTTTGGTTAGATTTGGCGATCGCCTTTAAAACAATTAGAGTCGTGTTGTTAGGTAAAGGTAGATAAAAAATTTGAATAAATTAGGAGTTAATCAGCAAAATAATTTTGTTGTTAGTAATGAACAAAAATTTTTCGATAAAACAGTTTGGAAAATTGTGGCAACAATTCACAAAAGGGTCTATTAATCGCCAGATTTTAAGTGCTGCGATCATAGTTGGTCTATGTACAATGTTAGTCAAAGTTGTTGCTTTTTCCAAAGAATCTATTGTCGCCTGGAAGTTTGGTACGAATGATTTAGTAGATGCATTTTTAATCGCTTCAGTTATCCCTAACTTTATAGTTAATGTCATCGCTGGTTCATTAAATGCAGCACTGATTCCAACTTATATTCAAGTTAGGGAACAAGAGGGCTTTAAAGAATCTGAAAAACTTCTCTCTGGCGCAATACTTTGCAGCCTTACACTACTGGGAATAACAACTCTATTCATCATCATAACTGCTCCTATCTATATACCCTGGATGACCCTAGGATTTAGTCCGGAAAAACTAGCTTTGACCTATCAACTGTTTTACATGACTACACCAGTGATTTTATTTACTGGAATAATCATGTTATTGAGTGCGGTATTGAATGCAGGAGAAAAATTCGCCATAGCAGCAATCTCACCTTTATTATCACCGGGAGTAACAATTTTACTGCTGCTTTTATTTGAACAGTCACTAGGGATTTTTGCTTTAGCGATCGGGTTGGTTCTCGGCGTAGTTTTAGAGGTAATAGTTTTAGGGGTTGTCCTTCATCGAAGAGGGATTGTTCTTCGACCCAAATGGTTTGGTTTGAGTGCAGCTTTTCAACAAGTTGTGAAACAGTATGCACCAGCAATGATGGGGGCACTTTTAATGTGCAGTACTGCGTTAGTAGACCAATCTATGGCAGCTATGTTAGCACCAGGAAGTGTGGCTGCTCTCAATTATGCCAGTCGCGTGAGTTCATTCCCTATCCTCTTAGGATCTACTGCCATTAGTACTGCGGCTATTCCCTATCTTTCTAAAATGGTGGCATCTAGTGATTGGCAAGGAGTCAAGCATACTTTACGTTCCTATATCCAGTTAATCTTCCTCATTACAATCCCCCTGACAGGACTTTTAATCCTGCTTTCTAAACCAATTATCCAGATACTTTTCCAAAGAGGTGCTTTTACCGCCCAGGAAACTAATTTAGTTGCACACATTCTATCTGCCTATGCATTACAAATACCTTTTTACATAGCATTAATATTTATTGTCAAATTGTTAACATCCCTATGCCTTAATTCCATTCTGATGTGGGTATCTGTCTATAACTTAATAATTAATATAGCCTTAAACTACTTATTTATGAAATGGGTGGGCATTCAAGGAATTGCATTATCAACAAGTTGTGTAATCTTGTTTTCCTTTGTTTTTCTTTTAGTTGCATCAATTAGACATTTAAGGAAAATGATTTTTGCTAATAGCATTTAATATTTAATGCATAAAAAAATCTCTGAAGTACAAAAAATTGTGAGAGCCAGCACACACAAATAAATTTCAGTTCATGAAATTACAACAAAATATATTTTAGACAGGAGCAAAAATGTTTAACCAAGAAACTAGAAGCGCTGAAAGAATTAGAGAACACTATAATCTGGAGAAGAAACTGGCAGAACAGTTGCGTAACAGTAACGAAACTGAGAGAACAAGGTTATATACTTCTCTTTATGAAAAATTATTTCAATCATTGCCAGATCACCCACAAATTGTGAGGAAGGAAGACTTGCAATTGAGGAAATTGCATATATCAGATCAAATGAAATTATTGCGGAATTTTCTGCATAACAATTCCAGGTGCTTGGAAATAGGAGCAGGAGATTGTAGCTTATCTTTGGAAATATCTAAATATGTAGAAAAAGTCTACGCATTAGATGTATCTGAAACAATTACAAAACAACAAGCTATACCCCAAAATTTTGAATTGATTATTTCTGATGGAACTAGCATTCCTCTTGCCGATGAATCAATTACCATCGCATACAGTAATCAACTCATGGAGCATTTGCATCCCGATGATGCTGTGAAACAATTGAGAAATATTTATCATGTACTTGCTGATGATGGCATTTATATTTGCTGTACACCCAATAAGTTGAATGGTCCACACGATATATCAGAATATTTTGATCGAGTCGCTACGGGTTTTCACCTCAAAGAATATACAATCACTGAATTATCTACCCTCTTTTCAGAAGTTGGTTTTTCTCACTTAAAAATTTACAAGAACTTTAAAAGTATTCTCATTGGTTTTAGTCCATATCCATTTATACTTATCGAATGGATGCTATCTAAATTGCCATATAAAATGGGAAAAAAAATAGCATCAGCTCTCTTATTTAGATGGCTGTTGAATATTATTATTGTGGGCAGAAAATAATCAAATTAGAGAATTACTTTAACCGTTTTAACCTGTTTCAATCTTCAGAGATTAGTTCTTTAAATTTGGCGTAATTATATGCGAATAACTCTCATTATTCCAGGACTTACAAGCGGTGGAGCAGAAAGAGTTCTAGTTCTGCTCGCACAAGGTTTTTTACAGCGAGGACATAATGTTGCAGTAATTACACTATCTGGTAAAGATACTGACTTTTACTCATTGCCGCCAGAAATTGAGCGGATTGCTCTCGATGTACAACAGACATCAAAAACTGTATTCCATGGGTTATGGAATACAATTCACAGATTTATTTACTTAAGGCGAGCAGTGAGGGAGGTTCAAACAGATATTGTCATTTCCTTTATGGGATCTATGAATATTTTTACCTCTCTCGCACTATTGCAAACAAAATATCCCAAAATTGGCACTGAACATATTAGTCCAAAGATATGTCCTTGTGAACAGCCTTGGGAGATGTTGCGGAATTTTGCATATTTAAATCTCACTAAATTAGTTAGTGTGAGTCAAGATGTAAATAAAGAGATTGATTGCTTACCAGCAGCTAAAAAAACAGTTATTTATAACCCATTTATTCCCATTCCATATCTTGTAGAAAACTTGCAATTACCATCAGGAGTTAACCCAGATAAAAAATGGATCGTATCCATGGGAAGACTCAACGTACAAAAAGGATTTGATATATTATTAAATGCTTTTCAAAAAATAGCTGTTCAGTATCCAGATTGGCAACTATTAATCTTAGGTGAAGGAGAGCTTAAACAAGATTTAGAAAACTTGAGAGATAAACTGAGATTATCAGAACAAGTAGTGTTTACAGGGGCAATTAATCCCCCGTTCTCAATTCTGAAAAATTCGGATTTATTTGTAATGCCATCAAGATTTGAGGGTTTTCCCATGGCTCATGGAGAAGCCCTTGTCTGTGGTTTACCTGTAATTGCTACGGATTGTCATGGTGTGCGAGAACTGATTCGAGATGAGATTGACGGTATTCTTGTGCCAAATGAAGATGTGACTGCATTAGCCGATGCAATGAGTCGTTTGATGTCAGATGAAACTGAGCGCAATCGTCTGGCAAAAAAAGCACCAGAAGTACTTGAGCGTTTCAGCTTGGACAAAGTACTGGATCAGTGGGAGTACCTCATAGATAAAGTTTTAAAAGAGGAATATTCTTGGTCAACAGCAAAGTACTCCAGTTGAAAAATTCGGCGCAATTTATTAACAAAAAACAGATGAAAAAAATTGCTTTCTTAATTCGAGAACTTAGCTATGGTGGGGCAGAAAAACAATTAGTTACCCTGGCAAAGGCTTTAGATGTAAGAGGTTTTGATGTTACTGTTTTATGTTTTTATCCCAATGGTGCTTTTGAAAAAGATTTTACTGGTACAACAGTCAAGATTGTGTCCTTAGAAAAACAAGGACGTTGGGACGCGATCGCTTTTTTGGGGAGGTTACTCTCCCAACTACGGCGTATTCAACCAGATGTATTACATACTTATTTACCGGACTCTAATGTTATCGCCATATTTTTAAAGCCTTTTTTACCTAAAACTAAGATAATTTGGGGGATTCGTCATTCTAATTGGGGAATCATCCAGCCGAATCAGAAGAAAGATAAGCAATTTGTCAACTGGGATGGTGCCCAAAACACTCTTCTCCAGTTAGAACGGAAGTTGGCTAGGTTTGCTGATTTGATTATTGTTAATTCTTACGCTGGTCAAAAGTACCATTTATTGAAAGGTTTTCCAGCAGAAAATATCACCGTAATTCCCAACGGTATTGATATCGATCGCTTTCAAATCAATCCCCAAGCAAGATTAAGCATCCGCAAAGAATGGGATATTTTACCCAATACAATTTTAATTGGTTTGGTGGGACGGCTTGCTCCCATGAAAGACCATACAACTTTTTTGCAAGCTGCTGCTCTGCTTTGTCAAGAACGGCAGGATTTGCGTTTTGTTTGCATTGGCAAGGAACAACAACCAGATTATGCCAAGCAAATCTACGAACTAACTAAGCAGCTTGGTATTAGCGATCGCGTAATTTGGACAGGAGCGAGGTCAGATATGACTGATATCTACAACGCATTAGATATAGTTGTTTCCACCTCTGCTTATGGGGAAGGGTTTTCCAATGCGATCGGTGAAGCAATGGCTTGTGGTAAGCCTTGTATAGTTACTGACGTGGGAGATTCTGCCTGGATTTTGGGTAATCAGGGTTTTGTCATTCCACCGGGCAAACCACAGGCTTTGCAAAGTGCCGTTTTGCAATTAATCATGGAAATGAGTCTTGGCAATTACACTCAAAGTGAGGTTCGACAGCGAATTGTTGAAAATTTCTCAGTACCCCAACTTCTACAAAAAACTGAGTCTAATCTTTTGAGCTTATTTAATCACAATTAGGTTGGTGTAAGGGAATAATCGTACATCAAAAAAATAATTAATTCAATGAAAATACTATTGCGAAAACTATAATTTTATGGCAAAGAAGGAGATACATAATTACTTACTATATTACCAGTATTTTTTAATTGTTGGTGTTATATTTTTCTTTTTTACACGTCTAGATACCTACTTGGTAACTAAGCTTTTCATAATTAGTCCTGTGGGGTGGATTATACCTTATATTATTCTCACGATTCCCGTCTTGATAATTCGGAAAAAGGGTGAATATCCACCAATATCAATATTGTGGTGGTGTCTTGGCTTTTTCCTACTTGCCTTCTTTTCCTACTCATTTTTCCCCCCATCTGAATCTTCACTACGAATATTTATAGATCGTTCTTCTTCAACTTTATTTTTATTGGTAACGACTTTTTTATTCGCAGATCGGCGAATTCAAAATTGGACAAAATATGTTTTAATGTCTGCCATAGGGATGGGAGTTTTCAATAATTTGTACCACATTGCCAATCCATCTGCCTTTGGTGGTCTTGTAGAGGGGCGTGCAGTAGGTTTTTATCTCGACCCCAATGATTGTGCCAATGCATTAATCCTGGGCATGATTTTGACAGTAGAGATGCTCCCCAAAAAATTACGTTTTCTTTGGGTAGTAATAGTTGGTTTGGGAGTGATTTCGACTTTCTCTCGCGGAGGTATTCTAGCTTGGGTTGTAGTAGTCATGATGATGAGTATAACTCGCATTGTTTCCTTGCAAAAATCTCTTTTATGGGTTGTTGGAATAGGATTGATACTGTTTTTTGCTACTCAACTAGGATCGATTGGCGACAGTGTAAATATTCATAATCAACTTGACTCCATTGCACTGCAAAGAGTTGAAAGTATGATTGATGGAGGTGATGTTGTGGAAGATGAGTCAACTATTGAACGTAAAGCAGTTGCAGAAAAAGGGTGGGAAATGTTCTTAGAACGTCCAATCTTTGGCTATGGAATTGGTTCAACTTTTGATTACAGCATCACAAAATTTTCTGTTTCTACTCATAATATGTTTTTACTCTATGCAGCAGAATATGGAATAGTGGGAATTCTGATTTTGCCCTTAGCCACATATGCTGTGACCCATCGCGCTCGCGGTGAAACCCGCAAAATAGGTATTATTTTTACCATATTTATTTTGTTCGTCAGTTTGTTTTCCCATACGGTTTTGTCTCTGTTATATTATCTGATCCCATTCGCTTTGATGGCTGTGATGAGTGAAAGTAGCCGCCAAATTTGTTCTCAGCAAGCCCTAAATAATTTTAAAAAAGATCAAACTGCAATACCGACTAATCGTGTAGTGCGTGGATAAATAAAAAAATTCATTCAAAATAATTAAAAAAATACATTTATTGGTTTAACAAATGTGTGGTGTTACTGGATTTCTAGACTCAACAAAACAAATGAATGCTGACTCTCTGCGATCGCTCGCTCAGAGGATGACACGCACTCTCCAGCATCGCGGACCAGATGACTCCGGTTGTTGGGTTGACGCAGCTGCGGGGATTGCCCTGGGACATCAACGTTTAGCCATTTTAGACCTCTCCCCAGAAGGACATCAACCAATGATGTCTGCTAATGGTCGCTACATCATAGTTTTTAATGGGGAAATCTACAACTTTTTAGAACTAAAACAGAAGTTAGAGCAATTAGGGCACTCATTTCGCGGACATTCTGATACGGAAGTGATGCTGGCGAGTTTTTGCCAATGGGGACTGCAATCGGCAATCCAAAAGTTGAACGGGATGTTTGCTTTTGCCCTTTGGGATCGGCAAGAAAGGGTATTACATTTAGGGCGCGATCGCTTGGGAGAAAAGCCATTATATTATGGCTGGTTGGGACAAACTCTCGTTTTTGGCTCGGAATTAAAAGCCCTAGCTGCCCATCCTCAATTTCAACCAGAGATTAATAGGGATGCTTTAACCTCTTTGTTGCGATTGAAATATATCCCCACACCCCATTCCATCTACAAGGGAATTTATAAACTACCTCCGGGAACCACACTGAGTTGGCAGGGAGGAGCAGATCATTCCTTACCCCAATCTTATTGGTCTATCAAAGCAGTGGCAGAATCTGGTATTGCCGATCCGTTTCTTGGTTCAGAACAAGATGCCATCAATCATCTTGATTCATTGTTACAGGATGCAGTTGGATTACGCATGGTTGCTGATGTTCCCCTGGGAGCCTTTCTATCCGGTGGTATTGACTCCTCCACTGTGGTAGCACTAATGCAAGCTCAAAGTTGTCAACCAATAAAAACCTTCAGCATTGGTTTTCAGGAAGATACTTACAATGAAGCGCAGTATGCAAAAGCAGTTGCCCAACACCTAGGTACAGAACATACGGAATTATACGTCACTCCAGAAGAAGCATTAGCAACAATTCCTCAGCTACCTACCCTCTATGATGAACCGTTTGCAGATGTCTCTCAAATTCCTACCTTTCTGGTTTCACAACTCGCTAAACAATATGTGACAGTCAGTTTGTCAGGAGATGGTGGAGATGAATTGTTTGGTGGATATGGGCGTTATCTACGGGGACAAAACCTCTGGCAAACAATGGGTTGGATACCCGCACCAATTCGTCAAACTGTAGCCCAAGCCTTAACCAATTTAGAAGCACAAAGTTGGGGACGAAATTCTCATCATCAAGGGCAAACAATGCTTACCAAACCCAAATTAGGCAAATTGGGCTACACACTCAACCGAGTTTCTGAACTTTTGCGGGCTGAAACCCCAGAAACTCTATATATGAAATTAGATTCCGACTGGCAAGAACCATCAAAAGTCGTCATTGGTGGTAAAGAACCTCAAACAATCTTCAATAATCAGGGGCTTTGGGCAACTTTACCAGACTTTATCCAATGGATGATGTACCTGGATACAGAAACTTATTTGCCCGATGATATCCTCGTCAAAGTTGATCGGGCAAGCATGGGAGTCAGCTTAGAGGGGCGAATTCCCTTATTAGATCACCGTGTTGTCGAGTTTGCTTGGCGACTGCCAGATGCAATGAGAATCAGGAATAACCAGGGCAAATGGCTATTGCGCCAAGTTTTACACCGTTATATTCCTCCACATTTGATAGATCGTCCCAAAATGGGATTTGGTGTACCAATCGGTGACTGGTTGCGTGGTCCGTTACGAGATTGGGCAGAAGCACTGTTAGATGAGCGACGGTTACAACAAGAAGAATTATTTAACCCACAGCCAATCCGCCAAAAATGGACTGAGCATCTGTCAGGCGATCGCAACTGGCAATATAGCTTGTGGAACATTCTCATGTTTCAAGCATGGTTTGAGCATCATTGTTAACTTAGTTTGCATTATAGATATTCAGCACCTGACTATGATTGTTTGTTCAAAAAAAGGTAAATTAAACTATGGGTAACCTCAAATTTTCTCGAATCGATTACCAACAATTGACAGAGTTAGAGAGTTTTGCAACTCCTAGTATTTTCCAGACAGTAAATTGGTTGAATTTTGTCAAGGAAACACAAGATGCAGAACCTGTTGTTGCAGTCATTGAAAATGAAAATATCCCAGTAGGATACTTCACAGGGCTGATTATAAAAAAATTTGGATTGCGGATATTAGGCTCTCCCTTTCCAGGATGGACAACATCATACATGGGATTCAATTTACATCCATCCATACGGAATGTTGATGCATTAATTGCTTTAGAAAATTTTGCATTTAATGATTTAAACTGCATTCATCTGGAAATAATGAATCGACACTTAAATACAGATGATTTATTGAAAGCTGGATATAAATGTGATTTTTTCCCTAACTTTGAAATCGATTTAAGTCAAGATGAAGATCATATTTTTGCATCCATGTCCTCTTCTTGTCGTTGGAGTATCAGGAAAGCAAAAAAACTCGGTGTCAGTATAGAAATTGCTGAAGACTTATCATTTGCTGATGATTATTATTCCCAATTGCAAGATGTGTTTGCTAAACAAAAGCTAGTACCAACTTATCCCAAGGAACGTGTAAAAAGCCTAATTAGGAATCTTTTGCCTACTTCTCAATTGCTGTTGCTCAGAGCTAAAGATGGCAACAATAACTGCATTGCAACTGGAATTTTTCCTGCCTTAAATGACACAATGTTTTTTTGGGGAGGAGCGAGTTATCGGACCTATCAAGATCTTCGTCCAAATGAAGCACTAATATGGTTTGCTATGCGTTATTGGAAGTCAAGGGGTGTTTCTATTTTGGATATGGCGGGAGCAAGAGACTATAAGAGAAAATATGGAGTTGTATCTGAGATTGCAATTCCATGGGGACGAAAGTCAAAGTATCATACTCTGGAAAAACTGCGTAATTTTGGCAAATTTTTAGCTGATAAAAAGCAAAAATTAGCAGGACTAAATAAGTCATAAATTCATAAATTCATAAATTATTACTTAGCAGTAAATAGTTATGCCTTATAAACAAGTAGAACCAGAAATTAATTCTGCTAAACAGGAACAAAGTTTGCATCATCAGAGTTTTATCAAGGATTCAAATATGGAAGTTTGGATTATCACTATGATATTTCCAGGCATATCAGAAACCTTCGCATCTAATGATGTTCATACCATGAGAAATGCTGGCTTAAAAGTTGCGATACATGGATTGCGTCCAACCCCTAAATTATTCTCGAAATTAGTGGTAGAGAGGGGTATTTCAGACATATGGACTACACATAATTCTCTCATCTATTCTTTACAAGGATTATGGATTGGTTGCAAAAATCCACTAATATTAATTGACTTCATGGTGTGGATTTTCAAACATTCCTGGAAAAGACCAATTAATTTATTCAAAAGCTTAATACTTGTACCTCGTAGCTTACAGATATATGATTCTGCCCGACAACACAACCCTGACATTGTCCATTTGTATTGGTCTCATTTTCCATCTTTAGTTGGTTACTTAATACAAAACTACTTACCTAAGACTGTGGTGACAATATCATTTGTTGCCCATGATATTTATAATTCAGAATTCCAATCTCAGGATTCCTATACTGGGGATGTTGCTCGAAATGCCGATCTAGTTCATACAATTACAGCAGACAATATCCCAGCAATTGAAAAGTATGGTATTCCTAAAGAACAAATATTATTGTCATATCATGGGATAGATTTTCGGAAGATTCCTGAGAAAAAAGCCAAAATTAAACGACGCATTGTTACTGCTGGAAGGTTAATCCCAGAAAAAGGTTTTAGTGATACTCTCAAAGCTTTTAAACAAGTGTTAGAACAATATCCTGATGCATCACTTATAGTCTTGGGAGATGGACCAGAAAGAAAAAATTTACAAGCTTTAGCTCAGTCTCTAAATATTAGCCATGCAGTTGATTTTCGAGGCTTTGTTACTCACAATGAAATTTTTCAAGAAATGGCTTTAGCAGAAATTTTTCTGTTTATGTCATTTTACAAAGCAGAAAGACTTCCTAATGTAGTGAAGGAAGCAATAGCCTGTCAATGTTTGTGTGTTATCAGTCATACACCTGGTATTGAAGAACTTATTAGTGACAAAGTACATGGTTATATTGTCCCACAACATGATATAGATACTGCGGCGAAATTGATTCAACAAGCATTTTCAAATCCAGAGCAGATGAATCAGATTAATGAAGCGGCTTACCAACATTTGAGAAAAAACTTTGATATTGAGCAAATTATTGCAGAGTTGCAACAACGCTGGTTCAAGTTACTAACTGAGAAGAAAGATTCTGATTTAGGTCTATAAATATATAAAACTTAGCTTATTTGTAGGTAATGATAAATGAACAACTCTATTCCTATTTTAATGTATCATGGCATCAAAACAGACCTCCAATCAGTTCCTGAAGGTCGTGAAATTGGAGCAGAAATTTATGATGTAACATTGAATAATTTTGTATATCAAATGAATTGGCTTGCCCAACACCAATATCATGCGATCGCAATTGAAGAAATTGATAAATTTGCTTCTCAAAAACAGGTGATTTTAACATTTGATGATGGAGAAATGAATAACTTTATCCATGCATTACCTGTGTTGCAGCAATTAATTTTTCAGGCTTATTTTTTTGTGATTGTAGACAGGATTGGCAAACCCGGTTATATGGGGTGGGATGAACTGCATCAAATGCAAGAAGCTGGCATGATCATTGGTTCTCATAGTATGACTCATCCTATTCTCACTGACTTAACAGATGTTCAAGTGGAGGATGAGCTTTACAACTCTCTCAAAATTCTTGTAAATCATCTGGGAGATGGAGTTAACACATTGTCGATACCACGAGGTTTTTGTAATGATAAAGTGATGCAAATTGCCTATGCATCTGGTTATCGTCACGTCTTTATTTCTGAGCGTCCGGAAAATTTAAAATCTGATTGTTTGGACAGAATTGCCGTGAAAACATCTTGGAATCATCAGCGATTTGAGAAAGCAATCTATGGAATCAAGCCTATTAGTGAGCAAATATCAGATCAGGTTAAAAAGACTATCAAAAAATCCTTAAACGGAGAAACTTATAACCGTTTACGTAATACTCTTATCAGCATATCTAGTAAATAAAACTCAAAAGAATGATGCAATTATTATTTTGGATATCAGCGTTATTAATTCTTTACTGCTATTTCGGTTATCCAGTTTTAATTTACTTGCTTGCAGGCTTGTTTGAAAAAAAAATTGATAAATTACCGATTGAACCAACAGTTTCAATTATTATCTCTGCTTATAATGAAGAAGACTGTATCGCAGATAAAATTCAAAATCTATTGTCCTTAGATTATCCTAGTTCCAAAATGGAAATCATTATTGGTTCTGATGGCTCAACAGATAAAACAAATGAAATTGTTCAAAAGTTTTCAGTCCCAATATTGGCTTTTTATGCCTACTCGCAACGCCGAGGTAAAATGGCGACAATTAATGACTTAGTAAAACAAGCTAAAAATGAAATTATTATTTTCACCGATGCACGTCAAAGTTTTGAAAAAAATGCCATACGCCAACTGGTAGCTAATTTTCATGATCAATATATAGGTTGTGTGAGTGGTGAATTGCATTTCAAACCATTGACAGTAGCAGGGGGAACTGCGAAAGGAATCAGTCTATATTGGAAATATGAGAAATTCCTACGGGCTTGTGAAAGTAAATTCCAGTCAATGCTAGGCGCTACTGGGGCTATTTATGCAATTCGTCATCATTTATTCACGCCAATTCCCCAGAATGTGATTCTCGATGATATGTTTGTTCCCTTAAAAATAATTCAAAAGGGATATCGTGCAGTTTTTGATGCTGATGCCAAAGCCTATGATATCGTCGCTGATAATCCTCAAGAAGAATATCGACGTAAAGTACGTACTCTTTATGGAAATTATCAGATTTTTTGGATTTTGAGCAAACTTTTTAACCCCTTTAGTAGCCGCATTGCATTGCAATTATTTTCCCACAAGCTATTGCGAGTCATTGCACCTTTTCTATTAATTGCAATGCTCATCATCAATTTGTATTTGGTGAATATATCATCATTATATTCAATTACCATGGCTAGTCAGGTCATATTTTATACTTTAGCGATGGTGGGGATGACCACAAAACAGACTAAATATGGTTTTTTGAAAATAGTCTCCAAATTGTGCTATGTTCCGTACGTTTTTTGTCTACTGAATTTCTCTGCATTAGTTGGCTTTCTCCGGTTTATAAAAAGTGAACAAAATGTAACTTGGGAAAAAGCTAGGGAACAGAGTTCAGTTTGATATTTAGAAAATTTATTGAGGTTGTTGTTAATCAGTGTAGAGACTTACTTTAAGTAGCATTTCATAAAGATTTTGAGAACAGCCCTAATTCTTTCAGTTAAGTGGAAAGAGATACATTAGCTGATGTTTATATTTGAAAAATATCAGTTTTATTTTATTTATTTTTGTAACACTATATGGTAAAACAAAAAAAAAATTATTTATATTTTCTGATCACATTCATTATTTTATTATCATCTTTACATTTATATCCATCTATAAGTAAATCGTCGTTTATTTCCTCATCACCCTTGAGAGCGTGGGCTACTTCCGCGATGGAACGCATTGGCATTAGCGATCGCCCAGGGAACTCAAGTAGGATTAAACTGTATGCTGCTCGTGGAGAATATGAACCATTTCAAATTGGTATTCAAGCACATGGAAGCAGTCTAAATAATGTGAATATTGCTGTTTCTGATTTGAAAAGTGCAAACAATAAGATTATTGCTAATAACAATATCACACTTTATAAAGAGCATTATGTTTATGTTACAAATCCTAGTCCCGATCGCCAAGGCAGTAATAAATCTTTAGGTAAAGGCTGGTATGCTGATGGGTTAATTCCTTTTGGGGATAATTTAACAGGAAAATATTTAACAACTGACAATTTTGCTGCTGTTCCATTTAGCTTAGAGGCTGGCAAGAATCAGCCAATTTGGGTGGATGTTTATGTGCCGCGTGATACCGTTCCCGGTGAATATAGGGGTACATTTACGGTGACTAGCGATCGCGGAACCAACAGAGGTGAGATTAATTTGCAAGTATGGGACTTTGAACTACCTTTAAAGCCATCACTCAGTTCTGCTTTTTTATTTTGGGGAGAGCAAACTCAACAAGCATCACAGGAAATTCTCAAACATAAGCTCAATCCCCAATTTAATTCTCGTCCTTTGCCAGAATTAGAGAGAGAATTAATTGATCGCTGGGGCTTAAAGTCAGTGAATTTAGGTTTTTGGAGTGGAGCAGAACTGGGAAATTGTCGGATGTCTCCACCCCCATCGGTAGCTGAGATTAAAGCTGAGGCAGCACGTCATCAACCAGATTTATTTAAGTATGTCTATTCAGCAGATGAGATTGGTAATTGTAAAAATCTCTATGAACCAATGAAGCAATGGGGGCGCGCTATTCATCAAGCTGGATATGCAAACTTGGTTGTCATGCCTCCTGTCCCTGAATTATATGATGATGCTTTGGGAAAAGGTCGTTCAGCAGTTGATGTTTGGGTAGTTTTGCCAATTGATTATGAAAAATCTGCCCAGAGAATACAGCAAGTTTTGCGAAAGGGGGATCAGGTATGGTCTTATAATGCTTTGGTACAAGATGGTTATTCCCCTAAATGGCAGATTGATTTTGCGCCCATTAATTTCAGAATTCAACCTGGTTTCATTAGTCAGAGTTTGGGATTGACAGGGTTGCTATATTGGCGAATGGATTTGTGGACTAGCAATCCCTGGCATGATGTGCGGACTTTTTTTGATAAATTTGATAATAATCGTCCTTACCCTGGTGATGGGATGTTAGTCTATCCCGGAGAACAAGTTGGGGTGAAAGGTATTGTTCCGTCTATGAGACTGAAATGGCTGCGGGAGGGAGTTGAGGATTATGAATATGTGGAGATTATGAAACGTCTAGGTCAAGAGAAATCCGCATTACTACTGAGTAAATCTGTTGGACGTGATTGGCGTAATTGGACACAAAAACCCCAAGTTATATTATCAGTACGGAATCGATTAGCTAAAGGAATAGAGAGAATAAAAACTACAACAAAAAACTGACGAAATCTTCCCAGTCAAAAGGATCGCTAGTTTAAACTGAAGTTCTCCCAATAAAAATATCAGGATATAAGGAAGTTAAAAAGATGGAAAATCAAGAATCATTTACATTTGATAAATATTGGCATATTCTTCAGAGACGCTGGATACCAGCGTTGAGCGTATTTTTCCCAATTTTGTTAATATCACTAGTTGTTTCTTCGATGAAAAAGCCCTCCTACCAAGCCCAGGGCAAATTACAATTTCAGCGCACAAATACCATTTCAACATTAACTGGTGTAGGTACGGAAGTTGCTAAGTTAGAGCCTGTTGTTCAAGATCAAAAAACCAATCCTTTAAATACCGAAGCAGAAGTTATACGCTCATTTCCAATTATTAGAAAAACCATTGATAGGCTCAATTTAAAAGATAATAAAGGCGCACCAATAAAAACTCGTGATTTTCTGAAAAAACTGAGTGTTAAAGATGTCAGAGGAACTGATGTTTTACAAGTTTCTTATAATGATACTAATCCAGAAGTATCTGCTGATGTTGTCAACACGCTGATGACAGCATATTTAGAGCATAATATTGCTTATAATCGCAGTGCTATTAGTTCTGCACGTAAATTTTTAGAAAAACAAGTACCAAGCGCAGAGTTAGTTGTTCGTAAAAATGAAGCAGAATTACGCGATTTTAAGGAAAAAAATAGAATTGTGTCTTTGCAAGAGGAAGCGACAAAATCAGTGGAAATGCTAACTCAATTGCAAACACAGATTGGTGACACAAAATCAAAAGTTGCCGATGTCAACAGTCAGTCGCAATCGATTCGGAATCGTTTAGGAATGTCATCAGCCCAAGCTGTAACAATAACCTCAATCAGTCAATCTGAGGGAATTAACGAACTTACTAAACAAATTCAACAGCTAGATTTAGAATTGGTATCGAAACGTGAAATTTTTCGAGATTCACATCCAGAAATTATTAAATTAGAAAATAAAATTAACGGATTAAAAAATCTGCTCAAAAATAAAGTGGGACAGGTTGCTAGTGGTGGAAAAGTTAAAGCGAATACCAACTTACAAATTGGTGAACTAAAACAACAACTGGCGGGAGAACTTGTCAGATTAGAATCCCAAAGTTCAGGATTAGTCAGTCAATTAGCAACACTATCTGGTTTAGAGACAAAATACCGACAACGACTAGATAATTTACCCAGATTAGAACAACGACAACGCGAGCTAGAACGTAAAGTTCAGGCTGCTCAATCGACTTATTCTTTGCTACTGCAAAAACTACAAGAAAGCCGCATTGCTGAGAATCAAAATTTGGGTAATGCCCAAATTATCAGTAAAGCCGAAATTCCGGATGTGCCACTTTCATCTCCCGCTATTAATTACTTGAGTGCGGGCTTATTGGGGTCATTGGCTGCGATCGCAACTATATATTTATTAGAAACCCGCGATAAATATATTAAGAGTATTGATGAAGCTAAGGAATTCATGGGATTCACCTTACTAGGTGTAATTCCTTCATTTAGCAAACCCAAATCGTCCTTTTTCCAGGCTAACGATGAGATGGAACCATCAATTCCGAGACTTGTGGTTCGGGATATGCCCCGATCGCCTGCAAGTGAAGCTTATCGAATGCTGCGGGCAAACCTCAAATATGTCAGTGCCGATAAAGAACTTAAAGTTATTGTTGTCACAAGTTCAGTTCCCCAAGAAGGAAAATCAACCGTCGCTGCAAACTTAGCAATGGCAATCGCCCAAATGGAACGTCGTGTTTTACTGGTAGATGGTGATTTACATCATCCTGTCCAACATCAAATCTGGGATTTAGCAAATAACGAAGGCTTGAGCAACGTCATTGTCGGACAATCGGATATGCGATCGGCTATTACCCAAGTCATGGATAATTTATACGTTCTTCCTTCCGGTCTAGTTCCCCCTAGCCCAGGTTCTTTACTCGATTCCAGACGTATGGGAACGTTAATTGACTCATTTAGAGATATTTTCGATATTGTAATTCTCGACACTCCATCTCTCAGTGTTGGGGCTGACGCAGCTAGTCTTGGGCAAATGGCAGATGGTCTTTTATTTGTAGTTCGTCCAGGTGTGGCTGATGTGATTAACGCGGGATTTGCGAAAGAACTATTAGAAAAATCCGGTCAAAATGTTTTAGGACAAGTTGTGAATGGCATCATTCCCAAAAACGAACCCTACAGCAACTACTATTTTAATAATGAAGAGTATTATTCTCAAAAAAGTGTTGATAGAGTTAGTGTTGAGGATTTAGATTTGGGAGTGAAGAGGTAGGCAGTCCCGATGAAATTTTTTCATCGGCAAGCATGAAAGGCGGACACGGAGAGAAGGGGACGCGGGGAATAACAAATGACGAAGTGGCTCTTTTAAGTCGAAACCCCGCTTTTGCACCTTATTTAATCCATAATCCTGAGTTTGGTTTGGGTAAGCGATCGCTTTGGTGATTTTCTCTAATATTATAGTCCCCAACCCTGATCTCAAAACTACTACCTTAGAGGTTTGTAACCAAACTCCTCTTTTTAAAACATCCTCCTAGAGGAATAAAACTTATCAACCTAATAGTTTTTTCAATAAACTCAGCTTTCCTGCATAAGGAGCATATAATATGCTTGCATCCAAGAAAAATTTTCTGTTAACCACAGATTTATAGTGGGAGAAAGTATCAAAACTAGCTTTCCCATGATAGCTACCAATACCACTATCACCCACACCACCAAAAGCTAAATTTGATGCGGAAAATTGTTTTATCACATCATTAATGCACACGCCTCCAGAGGAGGTTTCAGACAATATTTTTTGCTGAAATTTCTTATTTTTAGAGAATATATATAAGGCTAATGGTTTAGGACGCAAATTAATTTTATCTATCACATCATTAATATCTACATATTCAATTACAGGCAGAATCGGAGCAAAAATTTCATCCTGCATAATTGTATCTTCCCAAGTAACGTTATCAATTACTGTCGGCGATATGTAGAGTTCATCCGCATTTATTTCACCGCCAATACGAATATCACCTTGCAATAAATTAGCGACTCTCGAAAATTGCCTTTGATTAATTATCCGAGCATAGTCTGGGCTATTTTTGGGGTTGTCTCCATAAAATTCTTGAATACATTTTTCGATGTTTTTTAAGAATTCTTTTTTAATATCTTTGTTAATTAAAACATAATCTGGAGCGATACAAGTTTGTCCCGCATTATAAAATTTACCCCAGGCAATTCGACGTGCTGTAACTTCTAAATTAATCTCCTTATCAACAATACAAGGGCTTTTCCCGCCCAATTCTAAAGTTACAGGTGTGAGGTGTTTTGCGGCTGCTGCCATGATAATTTTACCTGTAGCTGTACTACCTGTAAAAAAGATATGATCAAATTTTTCTTGGAGTAATTGTTTGCTAATTTCAACATCTCCTTCAACTACCGATATATACTCTTGGGGGAAGTTTTTAGAAATAATTTCTGCAACTAAATGAGAGGTATGCGGAGCAAATTCAGAAGGTTTAATAACTGCACAATTACCAGATGCGATCGCGCCAATTAATGGTAGTAAACTTAGTTGGAAAGGATAGTTCCAAGGTCCAATAATTAAAACAACTCCTAGAGGCTCAGGAATCATTTGTGCGGATGCAGGTGACAGAATCAAAGGAATTGAGACTTTTTTCGTTTTCGCCCAATTTTTAATATTTTTTAGTGCATAATTAATTTCTTGAATAACGAAAGAAAATTCGGAAGTATAAGCTTCAAATTCCGGTTTATTTAAATCAGCTTTTAATGCTTCAAGAATTTCACTTTCATGCTCAATTACTACTTGTTTAAGAGCTTGAAGTTGGGCAATACGAAAATCAACACTTTTAGTTGCACCTGCCCGAAAATATTGACGTTGTTCACGGAGTACATCGCTAATTAATATCTGAGGTGACATAATGTTAATACATGTCCTACAATTTTGGTTATAAGCTGATGTGCAGCTAAATTGTATAAGTAGTGCGGGCATCCTGCCCGCGTCTTATATACAAATTAGATACGTCGCAGCTTACTATTGAAATAATATAATAGAGAATCAAAATTTAGATTAAACAGTTAAAAGTCCAAAGCTAAATCTAAGTCTAAAAACTTATAAATAAAAAATTTACCAACCAATAAAAACTGAGCATTCATAATTCAACCAATTAATTATTGCTTAACTGGTAAATCAATGATAAATGTACTGCCTTTACCAACCTCCGATTGCATTTGAATTTTACCGTTATGCGCTTCAACAATACGACGGGAAAGATATAACCCTAAACCACTTCCTTGACGTTTGTGACTTCCTTGGCGAAATCTTTCAAATAAATCAGCTTGTTCTTCGAGAGAAATACCCATACCCGTATCTTTAATCTCTATCCTCACAGATTCATGACTATTCCTTATGGGAGTAATATCAATAGCTACTGTACCCTTATCGGTAAATTTGATCGCATTACCAATTAAATTAGTAAATAGACGATGAAGTTCCAAGCGATCGCAGTTTACCACACATGAATTTGTTTCCCCATGTAATTCTGAGTGTATCGCTAGTCCTTTTGGCTGTGCCAGAGGAGTCAACTCTCCGACGACTTCTTGTAATAGTTGATAGAGATTCACAGGTTGAAAAGCCAGAGTTTTCCGTCCAGCTTCAAAACGGTAAACTTCTAATAGAGTATTTACCATCGCTAACAGATTACTATTACTTCGCCCCATAATAGTAATAATCTCACTCATTTGCGGCGAAAGCTCCCCTAAAGCACCCTGTTGTAATAATTCCAGCATCCTTTCTGCTGCGACTAATGGTGTGCGTAAGTCATGGGTAAGACGGGAGACAAAATCTTCACGCTGCTTGGCAATTTCATCACGTTCATCAATACTATGCTTTAGACGTAATAGAGAACGCACCCTTGCCATCAATTCATCGACTGTAACGGGCTTGCGAATAAAGTCATCAGCACCCAAATCTAATCCCTGGGCAACATTAGGGGAATCGTGAGCGGTTATGAGCAGAATCGGCATAAACCGCAACTCCTTATTTTCACGCACACGGCGAGTAACTTCATAACCATCCATCCCCGGCATCATCAAATCTAGCAAGACTAAATCAAAGCTAGATTCTGCAATTTTTGCTAAAGCTGTAGCACCATTTTCTGCGGTGCTAACTACATAACCTTCTTCCTCCAGAATCGTTCTAATGAGAAAGACATTATCTGGAGAATCATCAACAACAAGGATTTTATCTGAGTGAGATGTCAGGGAATTCATTTAGTTAGGATGTATAGGTTTAAATCAAATTAATATAAATAAGTTTTATTTATATCACTATTTTGGTACAGTTTTGGAAATTACCCTCCTGCTAGAGAGTGATTCTTTGCTTGGATACATGAATCTTGTTACTGTATATACGATATAAATGGCATTTGATAAAAATAATCACTTACAAATTTAATCATGGCACGTAAACTAATCGAACTTGATACAGGAGATGGCAAAACTATTTTAGTTGCTGTGGAAGTACCTGACATGCCAATTGGGCGCGTATCTTCTCCTGGTGATATACCTATAGAAAAAGTTGATAGTAGTTTTGGTGCTGTTAAGGATTTGATTATACGTGGCTGCCGTCCGATTACTCAGGCTTTTCAAGCTTTGCAGAAGAAATCTCAACCTGCATTTGCAGAAGTTTTTGGAATGAAGATATGCTGATGGCATTAAGCTCCGCTTATCAGATTAGATTTGAAGGTTTTTTATAGAGTACGATATGCCTTTGGCATTAAGCTTCGCTTATCGCATTTCGTTTGTACTATTTTTGGAAGTGCGATCGCAATTGCAAGATTTAAGATAATGATTGTAAAATTGCTTCGATTTGAGGCTTGAGTTTTGGTAATTCCCGTTCTATAACCAACCAAACAACATCCAAATCTATTTCAAAGTAGTTATGGGTTAAAATATTTCGCATTCCAATCATCTGTGACCAAGGAACTTGTGGATTTTCCTCGCGAATATCAGCAGATAATACACGTGATGCTTCTCCAATGATTTGTAGGTGTTGAATAAACCAAGTTTGAATTAGTTCGTTTTCTTCAAAAGCTTTTCGACCTTGAATTGCATATTTATTTATGCGCTCAATCGCTTCTAAAATATCGCGCAGCTTTTCACGATTATCTCTCATAATGGAATTGCTTCATTTAATACTCGCTCTCGAATGCGCGATCGCAATCCTTTCTCCGTAACGACATCAACTTCACAGCCAAGTGTATCCTGCAATTCCATCAATAATCCACCCAAATCGAACAAGCTACGTCCTGACTCCATTTCCACCAAAAAATCTATATCGCTGTGAACATCAGCTTCACGACGAGCTACTGAACCAAAAATTCTAATATTGTATGCACCATACTTTGCAGCAATCTGCAAAATATCTTCTCGTTTGGTTCGCAGAATTTCATATATATTCATGACTCAATACTTGTTTTTCTCTTATTCTTAATGATATACGATATGCCGTTCGTGGAGCGTGCGCTTTGTTCTTAGGTATTAAGCTGGGCTGATCGCATTTCGATTTGAAAGGGCTTTTGTGAGATGCTATTGCATTTGGTTTTAAAGAGTTTTGTGGAATGCGATATGCCTTTGGCATTAAGCTTCGCTTATCGCGCTTTCGATTTTGAGGTTTTTAGGGAAGTTCGATCGCCATCGCGATATTATAATGTCAGAAATATTATATTGAGTGGAAATTAACAGTCATTCCCACATTTTAAACATGAGTAATAATTTCAACTTTTAAGCGGTAATCGATTGTGTAGAAGAATTATCAGAAGAAGAACAAGATATGTTATTTGAGTTGATTAAGAAAAGACGCATAGAAAAAGACGTGCAGAGATTGCGCTCAATGCTACTAATACTTTGAAGGCTTTAAAAGTATGTACGGCAAAAAGGGGGAAATTCGCTGACTTAAAAGCTGATTTATTAGATGACAATGAAGAATGAAAACTCTAGTTTGGGGTGCAAGTTTTAAAAAAATTGCGATCGCTTTTTGTGGATTTGTAGAGTTATGCGATCGCTATCAGTCTTTCTTGACAAAGCTACCCCGGATGAGCTAGTTATCGCCTTAACTTTATAAGGTTTTTTGGGGATTGCGTTAGCACAACTCAACGAAGTTATCGCATTTCTAATTTTTCATAATTATATCAACTCAATAAATGATAATATTATTAAGGTTTGTGGCGTTAATGGAATATTTACATATAGCGTCTTGACTTGAGATTCACTCATCAATTCAGCAACGCCTAATTGCATAATTAAAACCTATCAAGAAGAAGCTTTGTACTAAATTTTGTCTGAATCTGCGACAAGAATCAATATCAACATCAATAAAAAATAAAGGGAATATCTCATGCAAACAGTTGAATATATTCAAGAAGAAGAATTTGACTCACTTTTGACACCTGACAGTGGAGTGCTTGTATTTGACTTTACAGCAACTTGGTGCGGTCCTTGCAAGATGATTGCTCCTTTGATGGATAAATTAGCTCAAGAATATGCAGGTAGTGCTAAAGTAGCAAAAGTAGACCTCGACCAGAGTAAAACCCTTGCCAAAAGGTTGGGTATCCGCAGTATTCCAGCAGTGATGATTTACAAAGATGGAAACTTGATGGAAACCATTGTTGGAGTAACAACCTATGAAAGATTCTCCACAGCTGTAACAAATCTACTTTAGGCACTTTTCTAAAAAGATTTACACTCTGGCATGAAAACATTTAGACTTCGGGTTCAATGCCAGCAGCCCGTAATTGTTGTGCTAATCTTTCTGCACGTTGCTTTTCTACCTCCGCACGTTGTCTCTCCGTTTCCGCACGTTGTCTCTCTTGTATTGCGACTTCCGCACCCCAAAGCAATAATTCTCCGTTTTCATCCCACCACCGCAACCAAAAACCATCACGATTTTCCCGCATACCTTGCCATACACCCAAAAATAGGTTCATCTGGGTAATTGAATAGCGGTTATTGGCATCGGGAGTTTGCAATTCGTAATTACCTAAATTGTCTAATTTATAAACTTCCAATGTGCCGTTGCTGGGTTCAAAAATGGCATAGTTAGGAACCTTGAGGACTTGTTCGTAGAAAAACCATTTTCCTGGTGGATAGGTTGGTTTGCTGGAATATTCTGTTCCTTCAGTGTCAGAAATAAATTCCATGACAATCACAGGAATATCACCTTGCAGTTGGGGGGTATAACTGCGGATAACTTCATCTCGCGGAACCCGAATTGCTGGTACATATCCCCAATCAGGTGCTTTGACGACAATTTTATGATTTAAAGTGGCACAAATGCCGTAATTAGTTGTAGTTAAAGCATTAACTGGTAATTTTCCCGCAAGTTCTAAGCTTTCAGTCAATGCAGCTGCAAGGGGAGGTTGATTAATATTATCCACAGGTTCGTCGTCTAAAACAAAATCGTCTGGTAATTTTTCCCAGGTAATTTGATATGTGGCTGAATTGGCTAACATGGGGAAGCCTGCCTGCATAATGGTTGTTCGTAGTTTCTATTCTACATAATTGCGATCGCCCCTTGGTCGATGACAATCCAGATATAAATTTTTAGCCTCAAAACAAAAAGTACCTTTGCGCCATTGGTAAAATCGTTGCCGGTTCGCAAGTCAATAATTCTCCATCTGCACGTACTTCATAAGTCTCCGCATCAACTTCAATACGTGGCATCGCATCATTTAATTTCATATCTCCCTTACTTAATTTGCGGATTCCTGATACAGCCACAGCTTGCTTTTGCAAACCCAATTTGTCAGGAATTTCTCGCTTTAAAGCAGCTTTAGAAACAAACGTCAGTGAAGTTGCATGTCTCGCCCCCCCGAAACTACCAAACATCGATCGCATATGTACAGGTTGGGGTGTGGGAATACTTGCATTGGCATCACCCATTTGTGCCCAAGCAATAAAACCTCCTTTAATCACCATCTCTGGTTTTACGCCAAAAAAAGCAGGCTTCCACAAACACAAATCTGCCAGTTTACCCGCTTCCACGGAACCCACATACTCAGCAATCCCATGGGCGATCGCTGGATTTATTGTATATTTTGCGACATATCTCTGTGCCCGAAAATTATCTGCTCTAAGTTCTTCTCCCGAAATTGCCGAGCTTGAGGAGAGATTCCCCCGTTGAACTTTCATTTTATGGGCAGTTTGCCAAGTGCGAATTATTACCTCTCCTACCCGTCCCATCGCCTGTGAGTCGGAGGCAATCATACTAAACGCCCCTAAATCATGCAGAATATCCTCAGCAGCAATGGTTTCTCGACGGATGCGTGACTCAGCAAAAGCCACATCTTCGGGGATATCTGCATCCAGGTGATGACACACCATCAGCATATCCAAATGTTCATCAAGGGTATTTACTGTGTAAGGACGAGTGGGATTTGTGGATGATGGTAAAACATTTGCTTCTTGACAGACTTTGATAATATCTGGTGCGTGTCCTCCCCCTGCACCTTCGGTATGGTAGGTGTGAATGACACGATTTTTGAAGGCGGCAATAGTATCTTCAACAAATCCGGCTTCGTTGAGGGTATCGGTATGTATGGCAACCTGGACATCGTAATCATCAGCGACAGCTAAACAAGTATCAATTGTCGCTGGAGTCGTTCCCCAATCTTCATGTAACTTTAACCCCATTGCTCCGGCATGAATTTGTTCAATTAGTCCCTGGGGTTGACTGGTATTACCTTTACCTAAAAATCCTAAATTTATAGGAAAAGCATCAGCCGCTTGTAGCATTCGGTATATATTCCAAGCCCCTGGTGTGCAAGTTGTCGCATTTGTACCCGTTGCTGGTCCCGTACCCCCACCAATCATAGTTGTAATTCCCGATGCGATCGCCACTTCAATTTGCTGCGGACAGATAAAATGGATGTGGGAATCAATGCCTCCTGCCGTGAGAATCATTCCTTCTCCAGCGATCGCTTCGGTTCCGGGACCAATAATAATATCTATATTGTCCTGAATGTAGGGATTTCCCGCTTTGCCAATTTTAAATATTTTGCCATCCTTGATGCCAATATCAGCCTTAACAACACCCCACCAATCGAGAATGACAGCGTTGGTAATCACGGTATCCACAGCACCATCAGCATTGGAGATTGGAGATTGTCCCATGCCATCACGAATGACTTTACCACCACCGAATTTTACTTCATCACCATAAGTTGTAAAATCGCGATCGACTTCAATAAATAATTCAGTGTCTGCGAGTCTAATTTTATCTCCGACGGTGGGACCGAATGTTTCTGCGTAGGCACGACGGGACATTCTGTAAGGCATAATGCACTCCTGGGGTGTTGCTTTGATTATTTTTGGGCAAGTTTAGGAATATTAAGAGGAAATTTTGTATAAATTTATAATTTTGCTGTGATGGTAATGTCGGGAAATTGCTTTAGCAGATATGTGAGGCTTTGCGGACTTTATATTGCAAATTGTAAAGACGCTATGGTATGATCCTTTCCAGCAATGAGCGGTTTTTCATTAATTTTAGTAGTAAATAGGTTTGAGTAATGTCACAGGTAACGATCTCTCCAATAGCTTCAAATAGTTGGGATTGTCCACCTTAAGGTACAGAGCTTTATAGCAATTGGAATAGTAATCAGAAATATTTTTTGTCTAGGAAAGTAGGCAAACTATTAGTTTCGTTTTGATTCTTTGAAGCGATCGCATTCAACAAATTTTAACCTGGGTTTATAACTGCTCGTTGTTCCTGTGAGTCATTTAACTACCCAGCGTTGATACTATCTTCCTCTCCAATCACGATGAAATAATCACTAATTAATTGCCTATGGCAAAGGTGATGCTTGCGTAGCTTTAGGTAACTTTAGAACTATAAGGGTCGAAGTAATCACTGATAACAACCTAGATGCAGATGTGCTTCCGTAGGCTATTAGGAATGATTAATTACTGAATTATATTGGCGAGTGGGCTATTTTGAGTGTGAATTACGCACTGGCAATTTTATTTGAATCAAGACGCTAGGAGGAAACTTGAAAGGGACAATTCTGAGACGAGAGTGGTTTTTTAACACTCGGCAAGACATTATGGCTGGGGCTGTGGTAGGACTGGCACTGATTCCCGAAGCGATCGCCTTTTCTATTATTGCTGGTGTTGATCCGAAAGTTGGGCTATATGCCTCATTTATTATCGCGGTGATGACAGCGTTTTTAGGGGGTAGACCGGGGTCAATTTCGGCTGCAACCGGAGCAATGGCACTGTTGATGATTGATTTGGTCAAAGAGCGTGGTTTGGAATACCTACTCGCGGCAACTTTCCTGACAGGGATCATCCAAGTATTATTTGGAGTATTTAAACTGGGTCGGCAGATGAAATATGTCCCCAGAGCCGTAATGTTGGGATACATCAATGCCTTGGCGGTGTTAATTTTTCTGGCACAGTTGCCACAACTCATCGGTAAACCACCCTTGGTATATATTTTAACTAGTATATCTTTGGCAATTATTTACATTTTGCCCCGGTTTACCAAAGTTGTCCCCTCCCCCTTGGTGGCTTTAGCAGTGATGACAATTGCTGCGATCGCTTTGAAACTAGATGTTCCCACCGTCGGAGATATGGGGAAATTACCCACTGCACCCCCTGTATTTGCCTTACCACAAGTTCCCTTCACCTGGGAAACCTTACAAATCATTTTGCCCTATTCTTTGACCTTGGCAATCGTCGGATTATTGGCTTCCTTCCTCACTGCTTCCTTGGTAGATGAACTCACCGATACCCCCAGTGATAAAAACCAAGAAGCCAAAGGGCAAGGTATAGCGAATATTGTCACCGCATTCTTTGGCGGCATGGCTGGTTGTGGGATGATTGGACAATCGGTAATCAACGTCCAATCTGGGGGTAGAGGACGCTTATCAACCCTCGCATCTGGGGTGTTTCTGCTGTTTGCCATTTTGGCACTGCAAGATTGGGTCAGACAAATGCCCATGGCTGCCCTGGTTGCCATTATGATTATGGTATCGATTGGTACATTTCGCTGGTCATCCTTTAAAAATATTCCCCGAATTCCCCAAAGTGAAACCCTCGTCATGTTAACAACAATGTTTGTGACGATTTTTACCCGTAACTTTGCCCTGGGAGTGGCGACGGGAATTGTGATGAGTACGGTGTTCTTTTCCCGTAAAATAGCCAAATTGGTATTTGTGAATAAATTTTTAAGCGAGGATGGCAGCCATCGCACCTATAAAGTGAGCGGACAAATTTTCTTTTTATCCAAGGAAGAATTTTTAGAATCCTTTGACTTTGGGGAAGTAGTCGATCGCGTCACCGTTGACTTGACCAATGCTCATCTCTGGGATCAGGGAGCAGTAGCCATACTTGACCGAATCGTCTTGAAATTTCGTCGTAATGGTGCGGATGTGGTATTGGTGGGGTTAAACCAAGCCAGTGCCACATTGGTTGAGAAGCTAGGTATTCACAATCAATCTGGTTCCTAAAAATAGCATATTACTAACAGAAATTAGTCACCATGAAACGAATTTTATTATGTACAGATGGTTCAGTTTTTTCCCAGAGTAGCTATCAGTATGGGGCATGGTTGGCGACGCGATTAGGAGCAGCAGTCGATGTGTTGTACGTCACAGATGCCCGCAGCCAAGCAACAGAGGAAGCCGCAAACTTGAGTGGTAGTATTGGTGTCAATGCCTCTGACGTGCTACTCAATCAATTGGTGGCATTAGAACATGAAAAAGCCAAGCTAAACCATCAACGGGCAAAGTTAATTTTACAGGAAGCCGAGGACGCACTCACCCGTGGGGGTGTAGAAACTGTTCAGGTAATGCATAAAACTGGTTTTTTGGTTGATTATATGCCGGAATTAGAACCAGAAGTGGATTTAATTATTTTGGGTAAACGGGGAGAAACGGCGGAATTTGCCTCTGGACATTTAGGGGCAAATCTGGAGCGAATTGTCCGGGCTAGTAATAAACCTTGTTTAGTCACCTCCCGCCAATTTCAACCAATTGAGAGATTTTTACTGGCTTATGACGGTAGTAAAAGTTGTCAGGAAATGTTGCAATTTTTACTAACATCTTCTGTCTTCACAGGTTTAGAACTGCATATCATCACTGTTGCCAAAAGTGCAGAAGATTCCACAGCCAGTTCTCGAATTGAGGAAGCCAAACAACAGGCACGTGCAGGTGGGTTTGAAGCGGTATCTTCCTTAATGGTAGGTAATCCCGAAAATGCGATCGCACAATATGTGCAAGAAAACAACATTAATTTATTACTGATGGGGGCTTACGGACATAGCCGTATTCGCCATTTGGTAATTGGTAGCACCACGGCTCAAATTCTCCGCAGCAGTAATATACCTGTCCTGGTATTTCGTTGACCGCAGTACAAATACTGATTGGATATGAACTGGCTACTTAATGGCTTTTTACTGATAAGTATCATACCCAAAACCCATGAGCCTAATAAATAAAATTCACTTTCGCAATTGGCGCGGCGACCTGTTTGGGGGCTTAACTGCTGCCATTGTAGCTCTACCATTAGCCCTAGCCTTTGGGGTAGCTTCCGGTGCAGGAGCGATCGCCGGACTCTATGGTGCAATCATTGTTGGTTTTTTTGCTGCCCTCTTTGGGGGAACACCAGCCCAAGTTTCTGGTCCCACCGGACCAATGACTGTGGTAGTAACAACTGTGATTGCCACCTTGGTGCAACGTTATCCTGATACGGGGTTAGCAATTGCATTTACCGTTGTCATGTTGGGTGGGCTGCTGCAAATTCTATTTGGAGTGATGCGCCTAGGACAATACATCACCCTCCTGCCCTACACTGTCATTTCTGGCTTCATGTCAGGGATTGGCGTAATTATCATTTTGCTGCAATTACCCCCCTTATTGGGTCATACCGGAGCGGGTGGCGTAGTCACAACTCTACAACAACTACCCACCTACCTGAGTAATCCCAACTGGGTGGCAGTAGGACTAGGATTACTGACCTTGGTGATTGTTTTTGCTTCTCCACCCAAACTAAATCGGATTTTACCCTCTCCCCTATTGGCATTGGTGGTAGTGACAATTATCTCGATGGTGCTATTCAAAAATGCAAATCTGGCTCGGATTGGTCAAATTCCTAGCGGATTACCCACCTTGCGAATGCCCACCTTTAATATCCGCGAGTTAGCCGATATGCTGCGATATGGGCTGATGTTAGGGGTATTGGGAGCGATCGATTCTCTGTTAACTTCCTTGGTGGCTGATAGTATTTCCCGCACCCAGCATGATTCTGACAAGGAATTGATTGGACAGGGAATTGGCAATATGTTGGCGGGGCTATTTGGGGGTTTACCCGGTGCTGGTGCCACGATGCGGACGGTGGTGAATGTCCAAGCTGGGGGAAAAACACCTCTATCGGGGATGATTCATGCCCTGGTACTGCTGTTGGTAGTATTTTGGGCAGGACCATTAACAGCGCAGATTCCCAATGCAGTATTGGCAGGGTTATTACTGAAGGTAGGTATTGATATTCTCGATTGGGGTTTTATTAAACGTGCCCCCCGTCTTTCCTTGAAAGGGACGGGATTGATGTATCTGGTGCTGTTTTTAACCGTATTTGTAGATTTAATTACGGCGGTACTAGTAGGGGCATTTATTGCCAATGTCCTGACAATTAAACGTTTAAGTGATGTCCAAAGCGATAATATTCAAGTCATTACCGACTCCACTGGACATCACAATCTCACTCCCGCCGAACAGGAAATCCTCACCCAAGCAAGAGGAGATATTTTGCTACTTAAATTAGGGGGACCCATGAGTTTTGGTGCTGCCAAAAGTATCTCCCGACGGATGTCTTTTGTGCAAAACTACCATGCACTGGTGTTAGATTTGACTGAAGTCCCTAGTATTGGTGTGACCGCAGCATTGGCAATTGAATCTATAGTTCAGGATGCGATCGCCCATCATCGCCATGTTTGGGTTGTTGTCACCCCTGGACAAGTGGAGCGGCGAATTACTCAGTTTGAATTGCAACGCTTCTGCAAGCCTCAAAATACACAGGAGCAGTCCTCTGTTAAGTTGTCACCCAAAATTCTTCAGGTAGCAAGCCGCTTACAGGCATTAGAATCGGCATCTGTCCTGATTCAACCAGAACATTCCGCCTGAACAATTTGTAAATTTTCAAATCGAAAACCCGACCTCCTATGCCAGGAAATTATTTGTGATTAAAAATACTTAAATACCTATCATTGGACAGATGCGTTTCTATTGGTTGTTAATGTGATACTCTAGTAGGAGGGGAATCAACACCGAATGATGTTAGAGAAGCGGCTCTTTTCCGCAGCACGGGATATTACAACTTAGTAGCCCGCTTTGGATTATATAAGGTGTTTGATAGTCCCATAATTCCCTAGCTGTTAACCAAAAATTGAGGTAGTATCTCAGGAGCGGTCAGTTCAATGGATTATATAGATAAGGTGCTAGAAAAGCTGAAGGAATTGGGGCGCAAGCTGATAGAAGCGTTGCTAGGTCCACAAGCAGAACCGGAACCAGAATTAATTCCGATTCCTGTAAATGATAGATCGCGTCGTCGCTAAAGGATATATTAAGCACTCGACGTGGTAATCCATTCCCTTTTCAGCATTTTGGTACTACATGGGCCAAACTTGAATTTGCTGGGGCAACGTGAACCAGGTATTTATGGTTGCCTGAGTTTAGCTGATATTAATCGGTTATTAACAGAAGCAGCCAATAAACTTGAGGTCAATATATCTGTCACGCAGTCAAATCATGAAGGTATCCTAGTCGATACAATTCACGCATCTGTAGGGCAACATCAAGGCATTTTGATCAATGCTGGAGCTTATACCCATACCAGTGTAGCTTTGCGGGATGCGATCGCTGGTGTCAATTTGCCGACAGTTGAGGTTCACTTAAGCAATATTTACCGCCGTGAGGAGTTTCGCCACCACTCATATATAGCACCCGTTGCGATCGGTCAAATTAGCGGTTTTGGCGCTCAAAGTTATCTGCTGGGTTTACATGCATTGGTAAATTACCTCAGAGAACAAAATTCCCAAAAGGAAACTCCAGCCTAAATCAGGCATAGATTAAATGAATATCGAAGATACAATTGAGAATCTGAAATTTTAATTAGAGGGATATTCTCCTAAAAATTAGAGATGTTTCTGGTTGTTGATGTATAAAAACATATAGAAAATCATAGAAAATCACGTATTGTACATATTTATTTAGAGACTAACTGCTGATGATTGTCTTCTGAAACTTAGTAAAATAATATACAGCTAACAGGAGTGAGAATTTAAAAGTTGCGCTATTCGCTGATTAGTAGGTTTCGAGGTGCTGTTGTTGGTGCTGTAATTGGAGAAACATTACCAATTAAGAATGTAAAGCAGGAAAAAGAGTTAGCATTTCAGACTCAAGCCTCTCTAAATGTGATGAAATTTGCTAGTAAAAGTTTGATTGCTCAAGGCAAATTGGATTTAGAAGATTGCTTGCGAATCAAGCCAGTGAATCACATCCTAAATCCGTTAAACTCAAATACATCTAGCAATGTAAATATTGACTTAAACGAGCAGCCTTTACTAACAACAATTTTTGCAACCCTACCAGTAGCTCTATTTTTTCACGAGAACTCTCTGAAGCTGAAGCAAAACATAAGTGATGTAGTGCAGGCTTATAGCGACGATTTAGCTATACGAGATATTACCCTTGCAGTCGGTTATGCAATTGCCAAATCACTGACTGAAAATCTCAAACCAGCTACGCTAATTCCCCAGATTGTAGATTTTTTAGGTAATACTCCAACTGATACTCCACAGCAGTTATTCAAAATTCATCACTTATTAGAACAAGGCGCTAGCCTAGAACAAGTTAACATTGAATTAAGTAAAGTAAGTAAAGCCGAGCAACCCCACAAAAACTCTCCTCATCAATATACCGCCAGTCAATTGGTAGCAGTAGCTTTTTACTGTTTTCTAGTAACCCTTGAAGACTTTCGTCTTTCTATTTTGCTTGCACATAGCAACACAGACTTCACAACCATAGGCACAATTACAGGAGCATTATCGGGAGCTTACAATAGTACAGCAGGAATACCGATCGCTTGGCAAGTCCGATGTTCGGAACAAAAATCGACAACCTTGCACTCAAACATGGGAACGCAAATGGTAAAATTAGCAGATGGGCTTTTGGCTGTATGGTCAGGGGTGTACGATATTGAACAGCAGACAAACGGAACTAACGAAATAGGGAATTCAACATTGTCCAATCAGAGACTCCCTTTACTCGAAACTGATTCTCACTGGCAGGTTTCTGCATCACCTCGCGTAATTAAATGCCGTTGATTGCTTCCACAAAATTAAATATACAGCCCAAATATCATCAGTTAGTGGTCGTGTAAAAATAAATTAAACAAGTAGTGTGGAGAGGAGTTTCCAGGGAGATGTTCTTCACGGAAAACTCAGGGGCTGGAAAGCCCACCTTTGGGAAATAGCGAGCGAGACACTTGCACTACTTATTTTTACATGATTCCTGACTGCAACATTACCTAGCAATCTCAACATCTTTTGCAAATACATAATCGCTCTTAAATTTACATACAACACCATTGACAAAATTACAATATCCTACGGTTCAGCAAAAATTTACAAACATCAGTAATATTTTATATAGTGTTATCACTGCTACCTAATACTTGGGGCTAAGGGTAGTAATTGTGTAAAACTTGCTTCAGACATGCTTCCATGCAAAATTTCCTCATTTTAACTTTCAGAGTCAGTTATTACGGTTACAGGTGATGAAACAAGCGCCATTTTTTTTACATTCCTTATTGCAGAGGATGAATAAGTGGTGGCGACATTACAAAAAGCTACACCGCGAGTTTTTATTCAGGCTCCGTAAAAAATGGCAAATAGGTTATAGTTGGCATGAAGTAATAGCGAATTTAGTTAGCAATGTTACAGGTATTTATATAATGGCACTAGAGAAAATACCTAAGAATTCGCTGGTGATTTTTGCGATCGCAGTTTTGACATTGACTGGGGTGATGGGGCAAAAATTATACAATCAGCCACAAATGAAAGCTGGAAGTAAAGCATTAGCAACAATTCAAGCACCCCATACTGATACGATTGAAAACAAATACCAAACACAAGCGAAGCGCCAAGTAGCCAGTAATAATTCTAGCTCCATACCAATTTTGATGGTTGATGAGAATATTAATGGGCACATTGGGCAAAAACTCCAAGAAGACTTAGAGCAGGGAAGCCAAATCCGCAGTATCGCCGGTTCATTCCCTTATTATGCCGACAGTTCGGTTTTGTCGGTGGTATCACAGCGTTATTTGCGTTCCGCCACAAACAAAGAATGGCAAGTATTTCAAGGAGTCATCGCTCGCAATAATTCGACTTTGGCGAGTATGAGTAAATCTCGCGAATCACGTCTAGAGAAATTGCTATTACCCAAACAGCAGGGAAAATGCCAGAATCCCTTTTGTGTGGAAACAGGAGCGAATTCTCAATTGAATCATCAGCATAATTTTCCCAGTCTCACCACACATACAACAAAAACACTACCGAATTCAAACCAGATATTATCAAACCCAATACCAACAGACTTTGCCGGGATTACTAGCAGTGATAAATTAGCTCAAGCATTGACAGAAATTGAAACCTTACGGTTAACGACTTCCCCAGAACAGATATCTGCACTGCTCAAAGAAATATCGCGATCGCGCCAAAGATATACTCAAGCTAAAATGAAAATAGCCGAACTTGCTCGTCAAAATCCGAATTCGGCATACAAAAATAGTCTAGTCTTAGATTTAACTGAAGATGATTGGACGAAAGCCCAAATTGCTATCCAGCAGACAGCCCAGCGTATTCTCGCCCAAGGTATTCCCCCCGGATTACCACCCAGCTTCTTAGAAGATGCAGTCAAGTTAAACTTACAAGATGCGGGAATGAAAGAAGCCGAATCTTTCGCAACCAAGTTGTTATTGGAAACACTACAACCGAATCTGAAGAAAGATGAAGCAAAAACACAAATCCAAGCTAAAAATGCGGCTAAGGGCATTAAGCCTGTCATGATTACAGTGCAGCAGGGTGAAATAATTGTTCGTAAAGGCGAAATTATTAGTGATTGGAATTTTCAGGTTCTCGAACATTACGGTTTAATTCGCCGAGAAGTTAAATGGTTGCGGTTAATCATCTTGGCTGGAATCATTGCGGTGGCGGTGGCAATTTTTGTGTTTGTCGAAAAACGGGTAAAATATCGGAAGAGACAACGCGATCGCATTTTAATTTTATTACTTATTCTGAGTATTCCTTTAGTCTTAACAATGGGCACACCATTCACAACTTGGAGTGCTTCCGGTTTACTATTGGGTAGCCTTTATGGTAGTACCATCGGCGTGACGACAATCGGCTTATTGACATTACTATTACCATGTAGCTTAGAAATCAGTAGGATTACACTTTTAGCGGGTGCCACAGGCTCATTGTTAGCTAGTTGTATCGCCCACAAATTACGTTCCCGTGAAGAATTAGCTTTACTAGGAATTGCGGTTGCGATCGCCCAAGCTGGTGTATATTTACTTCTAAAGATTTGTATTGGTGGAGCCTTTGGCGGTAACTTATATCCAGTCTTGAAAGAATCATTCCTATTAGGTTGTTCTGGTTTAAGTTGGAGTATCGTTGCTCTCGGTTTAAGTCCCTATCTCGAACAGCTTTTCGATTTAGTCACCCCCATTCGTCTAGCCGAACTTGCAAACCCCAATCGCCCCCTCCTCAAACGTTTGGCTGCTGAAACTCCCGGTACTTTCCAACATACTTTGTTCGTCTCCAGTCTGGCGGAAGCCGCAGCGCGCAGACTTGGATGTAACGTCGAACTCGTGAGAGCCGGGACATTGTACCACGATATTGGGAAAATGCATGACCCCGACGCATTTATTGAGAATCAAATGGGGGCACCTAACAAACATGATACGGAAATCAAAAACCCTTGGATAAGTGCCGAAATTATTAAGAGACACGTTAGTGAAGGCTTAATTATGGCACGAAAACATCGCTTACCGACAGCGATTCAAGCCTTTATCCCTGAACACCAAGGGACTATGCAGATTGCTTATTTTTACCATCAGGCACAGCAATTGGCAAAGACATGCGACTATATTCAAGTGGATGCTCGTGACTTTAGTTATGATGGTCCCATTCCCCAGTCTAAAGAAACTGCGATCGTCATGCTAGCAGATTCCTGTGAAGCAGCCCTACGCAGCCTCAAGGACACAACACCAGAACAAGCTTTATCTATGCTTAATAATATTTTGCGTGCCCGTTGGCAAGATAATCAATTGCTGGATTCTGGATTGACTCGCACTCAAATGTCAGAGATTGCTGAGATATTTGTGGAAGTTTGGCAACAGTTCCATCACAAACGTATTGCCTATCCCAAGTTAAAAGCGAGTACAAAGGAGAAGTAATATTATGTCCGGAATACTTCTTATTAAAACTGACGCGGAGACTTAGAGACGCGGAGACGCGGAGAAATTTTAATTGTAAGTGATTAGCCGAACATGATGTAATGGTGAGCTTTGGAAAATTTGATTAACTATTGCGTTTAATTAAGTTCTACTACCAATTAAGTAACCTCAAGTCATAAGATATGATTCATGCTTTTCTGGAATATAAAGCAATGAATGTATCTATCCGCCTACTAAAATCCCATGAATTGGATGCAGCTGACCATATTTTTCGCCTAGCATTTGGTACATTTGTGGGATTACCCGAACCAACTGAGTTTTATGGGGATGCAACTTACATTCCTCACCGTTGGAAAAGTGATCCAACTACGGTATTTGTAGCTGAGGCAGATGGTAAATTAATTGGCTCGAACTTAGCGGTAAATTGGGGTAGTTTTGGTTTTTTTGGTCCTTTAAGTGTGCATCCTGACTATTGGAACCAAGGAATTGGACAAAAATTAGTTGAACCAGCGATCGCTTCTTTTGAACAATGGAATCATCGTTTGAATGGGTTGTTCACTTTTGCTCAAAGTCCCAAACACCATGCACTTTATCAAAAGTTTGGCTTTCGGTTGCAATTTCTCACTGCTATTATGGCAAAATCTGTGCAGCCAAATCAAGTTCCAACTCAACTTCAAGTTTTACCTGGGGAAACACAATATTCACAAATTAATCCAGAACAACGCTTGGAATGTCTCCGTGCTTGTCGAGAAGTCACAGAATCGGTGTATGAAGGGCTAAATTTATCGCGAGAAATTCAAACTGTCCAAGCCCAAGGATTGGGAGAGACAGTCTTATTATGGGATGAATCAAACTTAGCTGGTTTTGCAGTTTGTCATTGTGGTGCAGCCACAGAAGCTGGTAGTGATACTTGCTTTATTAAGTTTGCTGCCGTGCGTTGTGGAAAGAATGCAGCCGACAATTTTGAGAAGTTATTAGATTTGTGCGAAGCTTTGACTGTGGCGCGAGGAATGTCTAAGTTGGTGGCAGGGATAAATACGAGTCGTGATGATGCTTATTGTCGGATGTTAGCGCGTGGTTTTCGTCCAGAAATTATCGGTGTGGCAATGCAAAAACCTAACCAACAAGGCTACAATCGTCATGATGTATTTGCGATCGATGATTGGCGGTAAAAGGAAGCATGGAATAGTAAATTATAAAGAACTGATTCATAAATATTAATCATTCTACATCTTTGATTATAGTTTTTGTATTCTTGATATTCCTAGATAAAAATATTTTTAATTCAGCAACTTTTTGCTTTAGTTCATCTAAATCATTACTCACTTGATTGAGGTTTTTCTCAAACTCTGTGAGCGCTTTTTGGGTTAATTCGCTATCAGCAATTCTTTGAGTAATTAAATTATTTTGTAAAGTTTTTAAATAGGAAATTTGGTAACTGATTGCCGCAAAATTACCGACAATCTCACCCATACTTTGACTTTGATAGATTTTGCTATCAATTTCATCTTGATAGGTTTGATTCACAGCTTCACCATACTTTTCCATGAATCCCGCGACAGTATCCAAAGTATCTTGGAATGAACCCTGAAAAGAAACACTCTCAAATCCTTCGCTAGCCATTATTTTGATTCCTTATTACCGATTTCATCGTTAGCCAAATAATTGTTGAAGACGCTGCTAGTCGCGCAAGTGTTTCATTCCCACGGTTATATCAGATGACATTAATATCAAGTCCAGCGAATCAGTTATGATTAATTTTTCTCCGCGTCTCTTATTTCCCCATACCCGCGTCGATTTTATCGCCATTCTTTAGGCAAATGACATCATATACCATCTTTTACAAATGTCGCACAAATGCTGCATATATTAAACCGCATATATACAGATAATTTCAGATCATGAAAAATTTATATGATGGTGGTGATTATTTTAGCTGCTTTGCGGCGATCGCACTAATTCTCACTGTATCACAAATAGAATAAGCGGGTGAGGGGAATCGAACCCCTATCATTAGCTTGGAAGGCTAAGGTTTTACCACTAAACTACACCCGCAAATGTTTTTAAATTTTCAACTTATATAGAATAACATAGCTAGCTAGTAAAATCAAGTATTTAATTAGTAATTTCCTCGCTGGTTGCGGCAGGTTGTATGATTAGGTCTACGAAAAGTCCGCCGCTTGCTGGCACATTCCCCTTGTCTCGTCTGGGTATAAATTCGATATTTCCCTGATTTTGCTGAAAATACTCCTCAGCATATCTTTTACAGACATCTTTCTGGGCTGCGTCATCGGCAATGCGAATTCCATTATTCTTAAAAATCTTGCCGCTAGCATCAATAGATAGTAAAACGCGACATGTTATCGGTTGTGTAATTAACTGCCGATCTTTTTCGTTGAGTAAAGGTGATTTATTTGGTGTTGTCGTTTTTTGTTTCATTTGAGGAGGAGATTCGAGTGTACCTTCACCCGTGATTGAGTTGAGATCAATTTGTTCACTTTCAGATGCAGAAGACAAGCTTGCTGTCCAAAATCCCCCAGTTGTTTCTGTAGTAACTCTTCCTCCTGTAGGCGGTGGTGGATTTTTATTTACACCAACTGTATCTGATGATTTTGGTATTTCCCGTTGATTTCTTGCCACTTCATCAGCACGACGTTGTTGTTCAGTTAATTCTCGCTGACGCTGTTGTTCGGCAAGTTCCTGCTGACGCTGTTGTTCGGCAATTCTTTGCTGGCGCTGTTGCTCGGCAATTCTTTGCT